>CAZVXI010000069.1:7336-15227 GCA_964631295.1 uncultured Isosphaeraceae bacterium | reverse complement strand
CGGTAGCAGTTAACCCACTACGCCGGTTTAGCAAACCGGTGCCTTCAGCCGCTCGGCCACCTGTCCTCATCACTCGCTTGCGGTCACTATCGACCGATCGAGAGTCTTGGTCGAGATAATAGCGGTCCAACTGCTGGCCGTCACGGGAGGTCCGGCGCTTCTGTCAAGCTTGGTTGAATGGGGACGCGCCCTTGACGGCTTCCGGCGGAATCAGTTCGCAGATGAGACGTTGCAGATTCTGTGAGCCGCCTCCAGCGATTCCATAGGGTCTCTCACGGGGATGAACTCCTGTCCGAGGTATCCATCGAAACCGGTTTCTGCGATCGCGCGGCAAATCGCCGGATAGTAGAGTTCCTGCGACTCATCGATCTCACGTCGACCCGGTACACCGCCGGTGTGGTAGTGGCCGATGTAATCGCGATTGTCACGAATCGTACGAATGACATCACCCTCCATGATCTGCATGTGGTAGATGTCGTAAAGCAGTTTGAAGCGATCGGAGCCAACCTGCTTCACAAGCTCGACGCCCCAGGATGTATGATCACACATGTAGTCCCGGTGATCGACCTTACTGTTGAGCAGTTCCATGATGATGTTGATCTTGTGCTTCTCGGCAATAGACATCACTCGATCGAGCGCTGCGGCGCAGTTGTCCCTGCCCTCATCGTCGGGCATGCCACGACGATTGCCGGAGAACACGATCATCTGCGGTATCTTTGCGTCGGCAACAAGAGGGATAAGACGCTGGCAATCAGCGACGAACTTGTCATGAGAGTCGACGCGGTTGATGCCTGCGCCGATCGAAACCGGGCCGTTTGCAACAGCGCAGGTGATGCCGTACTTCGCTGGAACAGCCCATTCGTTCTCGCTGAGCAGTTCGACGGATCTGTAGCCAAACTCAGCGGATCGCTTGCACAGGTCATCGATGGCAATGCCGCTGTAGCACCATCGGCACACAGACTGGCGCAGGTCCGCCGCCGTGGAGGCATCAGCTTCGCGTAAGGTTCGAGGCAGTGCTGTCCGTGTCAGATGTGTGCCGACAAGCGAACTGACAGCCGAGGTAGCAAGAAATGTTCTGCGTCGCATGATGGAAGGTCCGCCTCCGTCGTCAGATCAACTTCGTCTTGCCGGGGACTGCCACGGCAGGCATTGGCAGCGAGCCGAACTCGTAGCGATCAGGCGCGAGATTAAGTTGGGAGTTGATCGCCTGATCCCAAGTTACAACTTTACCGGTGTAGGTCGACATTCGCCCCATGATCGCAGTCAGTGTGGACTCTGCCACTTGCACGCCTTCGTTCAAAGGTCTGCCAGATCGAATCGATGCCTGCAGATCTGCGTGTTCCACAACATATGGGTTCGGGTTCTGACTGCTGAACTTCCAGTTTGTCCCGTCAGCGAATTCTATCCGCCCGCGGCCGGAACTTGTAATGACCGTTCCTTTGGTGCCGCGAATGACCTCTTCAACGCGTGAGTCCGTCCCATTGATCTGCCTGCACATGCTCGTGACAGACGCACCGCTGGGGTAGGTGTATTCAATCGCGAAGTGATCGAAGATATGTCCATAGAGTGGTTCGGTGCGAACTTCCCGGCCGCCAAGGCCGAGCGCGGCAGAGGGATGATCTCCGATCGCCCAGTTCATCACATCCATGTTGTGAATGTGCTGTTCAACGATGTGATCGCCGGACAGCCATGTAAAGTAGAGCCAGTTGCGCAACTGCCACTCCATGTCAGTCCAGTTGGTCTGTTGCTCTTTCGCCCAAAGGCCGCCCTGGTTCCAGTAGCAGTTGCCTGCAATGATGCGACCGATCTCTCCATTTTCGATCTTCTGCATCGTCTCAAGGTAGACCTTTTCATGCCGACGCTGCGTGCCGGCAACGATGCCGAGGTTTCGCGAGCGTGCCTTGTCGGAGGCGTTGATGACAGTTCGGACGCCAGCCGGGTCAACTGCGACGGGCTTCTCCATGAACACGTGCTTGCTGTTGTTGATCGCGTGTTCGAGATGTATCGGCCGGAAGTGCGGCGGAGTGGCAAGTATGACGAGGTCGACAGGCCCAGCGATGACTTTTTTATAGGCATCGAAGCCAACGTGGCAGTGTTCGGGCTCCACAAGGATACGGTCGCTGACGTGATCCTGCCCTCGCATCCAACCGAGTGAGCCATCCAGACGATCTTTGAACACGTCGCCCATCGCAATAAGTTCACAATCGGGTGACGCTTCGAGTGCATTGACGGCAGCACCAGTGCCCCGTCCACCGCAGCCAATGAGCCCTACGCGGATTCGCTCGGCTCGGCCTGCTGCAGACGCGCTGCCGGTGAACAGGCCACCTGCGACGGCTCCTGCACCGATCGCCGCGGTGGTTTTGACAAAGTCCCGCCGGTTGACGGCTGCATCACGGTCGTTGTTCCGGATGTTCATATTGTGTTGCTCCAGTGGAAAGTTCTACGAGGCAATGATGCGGTCCATCCGAGTCGCAATTTCGCGCAGCCGGGCTGCATCACCGCCGCCGACTTCAGCCGCCATCCATCCCTTATATCCAATGGCATCAAGTGCCTTCATCACGTTGGGCCAATCACAGTCACCCTCAAGCAGTTTGACGTTGAAGCCCTTCCAAAGCCCCTCATCATTGCGCTTCTGGCGGCTGTACTCTTTGATGTCGAGTTTTTTGATTCGCGAGCTGAGCGTTTCGATCCAGTGCTCAGGCCAGCCATAGTTCACGATGTTCCCGATATCAAAGTGCCAGCCAACATGATCGCTTTCGAGTTCATCGGTATAGCGTGCCGCCTCCAGTGGGCTCAGCAGGAAGTTGTTCCAGACATTCTCCATGAGAATCTGAATGTCCAGTTCCGCTGCGAGCGGAAGCACTTTGCGAATCTCCGCCTGTGATCGCGCATACGCTTCTGCGTAAGACACCTGCTTGTTGACAACCGCCGGAACCAACAGAACGCTCGTTCCGCCAAGACGCTTGCAATCACGGATAGCTGTTTCGAGGCCCGCACGTCCTTTGGCCCGCACGTCTTCGCTCGGATGCGAGAGTGTATCTCGCCAGTGCACGGAATCGACCACGCCTGGAATAACAAGGCCCGTCTCGCGCTGCGCAGAGATGACTTCATCAAGGTCGAGGGGGGACGGGCTGTCCATCTCAATACCGTCGAAGCCCGCATCGCGTGCTGCAATGAACTTCTCGAGGACGCTCGCACCTTCGCCGATCATCCCCCACTTCAGAGCTTTGAGGTACTTGCGCGGCTCTCGGCTTTGTGCAGATGCTTGCATAGCCCCCAACCCTGGCGCGATTGCGCACGTAACTCCTGCGGCTTTCACAAACGTTCGGCGATCAACAACAGACATGGCACCTCGTTATCATCATTCATCATAATTTCAGATCAGACGAACTTCGTCTTGCCCGGCACAGCCACCTCGGGGTTCGGCATCTCACCCCAAGCATACTGCTTCGGCGAGAGGCTCTCCTGCGAGTTCCAAGCCTGCTCCCATGTAATTGTCTGACCCGTGTAAGCAGCCATGCGCCCCATGATGCCAAGCATCGTGCTGTTCATCATCCACTCGCCGTCGTTCATTGGCTCGTTGTTTCGGATTGACGCGAACAGTTCGTCGTGTTCCGTCTGGTACATACTGTTCGGACGCCCCTCATAACGCCAGTTATCGCCGTCCGCACGCTCGATGCGAATCTGGTTCGGTGTCCAGGGCGTGTTCGTGCACGTGCCTTCTGTGCCAAGCAAGTAGGCCGAGTTGTCGCTCGGGCATCCCGGGTAGTGGCGGCACATGTGGTATCCCCGAGCGCCGTTCTCGTACTCGTAGACAACGCTGAAGTGGTCGTACACATGTCCCGTTTCGGGGAGGTCCGGTCGGACCTGGCGACCGCCGACCGCGTGGCACTTGACAGGCATGACGCCACCAAAAGCCCAGTTCATCCAGTCGATCGCATGGCATGCCTGCTCGACGATGTGATCGCCAGACAGCCACGTGAAGTAGTGCCACGATCGCATCTGCGCTTCCATATCAGACCAACCGGCCTTACGCTTGACGGGTGCCACCCACGCGCCTGCGTTGTAGGTTGTGTACATCGCGCGAACGTCGCCAATTGCTCCATCAAGGATGCGTTCGTACGCCTCACGTTGAGGGTAGTGGTAGCGCCAGCAGTAACCGGACACGAGCGATGTGCCCTGCTGCTTTGCCTTCCTTGCAGCCTCCAGAACGCGCCTCGCTCCGGGAGCGTCGACGGCCATCGGCTTCTCTGTGAAGATGTGCTTCTTTGCCTTCACCGCCGCCTCGATATGTTCAGGCCGGAAATGTGGCGGCGTAGCAAGCACGACGACGTCAACACCAGAGTCAATCACCTGCTGATAAGCATCGAAGCCGACGAACTGCTGCTCGGGTGCGACACGCACCTTCTGAGACGATTCTGCGCCCATCGCCTCGGTGATGTTCTTATGACTTGATGTGAGCCGGTCGGCGAACGCATCACCCATGGCAGTCAGGACGCAACCCGGGTCGGCGTTGAGCGCCTGTACAGCAGCGCCGGTTCCGCGTCCGCCACAGCCGATGAGGCCGACCTTCAAATCTGCCCCGCTTTCCGCGAAAGTGCCCCTGGATGAGAGGATGGCCGGGGCGATGGCGGCTGCGGTCGCTCCTTTGACAAAGTGACGCCGGGATACAGCACTCAGCGCGGCGTTGTTCTCGTTCGATCGATGTGTCAGCATATTCTGATTCTCCTGCTGGTAACTGAATCCTCCACCTCACAGCACTACCTTACACAAAAGCGTGTCATCCCCATACCCCCTGCCAGTCTATCCTCCGATCATGAACCGTCATGCAGGAAACTGGCTGCACCGAGGCTCTTTCGTCGCAAGCATCGTACTGATCGCCCTTCTCGGGATCTATCCGACAGGTTGTCGGACATCTGACAACTACCGTGAGAAAGCTCTGAGTGCGCATGAGTTCCGCCAGCTTCTGATGGGGGTCCAGGCGAGGATCATCGTGTTTTCCGACGAAGAGCCGCGGGCGCGAGCGGCCGCTCGAGCCGCTTTCGCCGAGATCAGTCGGCTGAACGCCATCATGAGCGACTACGACGACTCGAGCGAAATCATGCGCCTCGTTCAGCAGCAGGCTGGAACAGCCCATCCGATCAGCGAAGACCTCGCACGGGTCCTGCATGCTGGTCAGACGCTCTCGCAGCGTTCCGATGGCAAGTTCGATATCACTGTCGGACCGATCGTCCGACTCTGGCGTCAGGCGAGGCGAAACCAGCAACTGCCCGATCCTGACGATCTGGCAGACGCCAGACGCCGCAGCGGATGGCGGTTGCTTGCGGTGCAGGGCAACTCGGCGAGGCTCGCACGCGATGGGATGCAACTCGACCTTGGTGGAATTGCAAAAGGCTACGCTGCTCAGCGCGCTGTTGAGCTGCTTCGAGAGCATGGATTTTCTCGTTGCATGGTCGCCCTCGCTGGTGATGTCGTTGTGGGTGATCCGCCGCCGGGCGAGGAAGCATGGACGGTTCAGATTCGAACAGGTCAGGCGTTCAGCGAGCCTCGGATGCTGCACCTCGCGAATCGGGCAGTCTCGACATCCGGCGACACTGAGCAGTTCGTTGACATCGACGGCGTCCGTTATTCACACATTGTCGATCCACACACAGGCCTCGGGCTGTCGAATCGAACGGCGGCGACAGTCATCGCGATGGACGGCATGACCGCCGATTCGCTTGCTTCAGCGATTTGCGTGTTGGGCATCGATGACGCAGAGGCGCTCGTAAGCCGGTACGATGGCTGTGTGGCAATGATCGAGCAGATTGCGGAATCAGGTCTCAGACGGGGCGTTGTGGATCCGCTTGGACTTCTGGAGTCGTTTTGGTTTGGTGGAGAGGAGATCCCATGAGTCGCACGGTCATCTGCATTCTTGCACTCGCACTGGCGTGCGAGACTGTGAGTGTACACGCACAAGACGCCGCCGATACGCCCACCCGCGGGTATTCGATCCCGACGATCGATCTTGATCGTGAACATCATCGACAGGTGATCATCGATCGGGAGAATGGTCAATATCTCGGGCATCCGACAACAGTACTGCTCAAAGATGGCAGAACCATGCTGTGTGTGTATCCGCAGGGACATGGGCGCGGGCCCATCGTCTGTAAACGAAGCACGGATGGCGGACTCACATGGTCACAGCGGCTCCCCGTACCCGAGAGTTGGGCGACCAGCAAGGAAACGCCGACTATTTACCGGGTGATCGACAAGCAGGGCACGGAACGGCTCATCCTGTTCTCTGGCCTGTATCCGATTCGCATGTCAGTGTCCGAAGATGACGGCAGAACATGGACTGAACTCTCACCTATTGGCGACTTTGGCGGCATTGTTGCGATGTCCAGCGTCGAACGACTCGCCAACGGAGACTATGTCGCACTCTTCCACGATGATGGTCGGTTCTTCCGCAACGGCGGCCAATCCGACGGTGTGATGCGTTTGTACCAGGTAATCTCGCGCGACGGGGGCCTGACATGGTCGGAGCCGGAGATGATCCACGATTCGAGTGAGATTCACCTGTGCGAGCCTGGCATTGTGCGATCCCCTGACGGTAAGACCCTAGCGATTCTCTTGCGCGAGAACAAACGCCAACGCAACTCGCATGTCATGTTCTCGACAGACGAAGCGAAGACGTGGTCCAAGCCTCGCGCATTACCCGGGGCGCTCACGGGCGATCGGCACACGGCGCGATACGCAGCGGATGGTCGACTGTTCATCAGTTTTCGCGATACGACACTTGAGAGCGACACGCACGGCGACTGGGTTGGCTGGGTCGGTACATGGGACGACATCGTGCACGGCGGCGAGGGCGAGTACCGGGTGCGGCTGAAAGACAACAAGCATCGCTGGGACTGCGCGTACCCAGGAGTAGAAGTATTGCCTGATGGATCAATCGTGACAACGACCTACGGGCACTGGGACCACGATGAAGATCCGTACGTAATATGTGTTCGATTTACGTTGGATGAACTCGACCGCAAGTTATCGCGGCAACGCAGCGGCGAGGCAGAACCGGAATCAACGGATATCCTGTATTGCACGCAATCGCTTGGATATCGTCACCCTGTCCTGCCTGAGTCGCGGCGCATCATTGCATCGCTCGATCATGAACACGACGATCTTTCCATCGCAATTACCAATGATGTTACCAGCGTCTCGCAGGAGCAACTCGAAGCGCACGACGTTCTGTTCCTGTACACGACTGGCCCGCTCGCGCTCGACATGTCGGCCCTGCGCTCCTGGATCGAGCGCGGAGGAGCACTTGTTGGCGTTCATTCCGCGACGGATACCCTCAAGGAAGACCCGCAGTACATAAACATCATCGGGGGGTTGTTCGATGGTCATCCATGGAACGAGCAGGTGACCATCATCGTTGACCAACCGGATCATCCAGCGATGAAACCATGGCTTGGTAACTTCACAGGTGAACGCGCTCGCTTTCAGATTGCCGATGAGATCTACCAGTTTAAGTCAATCAACCCGGAGATGAACGTACTGATGCGGCTTGATCCGGATACACCTCGCGCCGAGCCTCGCCGCGCGTATCCGCTCTGTTGGACCCTCGAGTTCGGCCAAGGCCGGGTTTTCTACTCTGCGCTGGGGCATCGACCTTCCGTATGGCGGATGCCCGAGTACCAGGAACATGTGCTTGCCGCGATCCGGTGGGCGGCACGAAGATGAAGCACTTGGTCAGAAGTTGAGCCAGATGGCACCCGCACGCGCGCTCTCCTGGGCACGACTGATGAATCGAACGCCGCGTGCGCCGTCATACACGGTTGGAAACTCAGTTCCCAGTCCGCCCGGCGTCCGACCTTCGCGCTTTGCCTGGATTGCCTCGACAACCCCGCGA
>CAZVXI010000069.1:0-7326 GCA_964631295.1 uncultured Isosphaeraceae bacterium | reverse complement strand
TGGAAGTCGTCCAAGCGCGCGCGGCCCACCTCGGCGAACGCCTCAATGAACGCCTCTGGATGGCCCGGCGGCAAACGCGTCGCAGCTCCGGCAGATTGGCCCGCGGCGTCCGCACCACGCGTCATCGTCTGCGGAGGCTGTCCCTCGCGCGCGACTTCCATGTGGTTGGGATGCTCCTGCCGCCATGTGATTGAGCCACGTTCACAATGCACGCGGATGGACAGGTCGTTCTCGCGGCCGACACAAATTTGCGAGCATGTGAGCACGCCCCGTGCGCCACCCTGGAATCGCAAGAGAATCGATCCGTCATCGTCGAGCTTGCGCCCCTCGACAAAGGTGTGCAGGTCTGCGCACAACGCTTCGATCTCCAGACCCGTAACGGTCGTAACGAGGTTCTCTGCATGTGAGCCGATATCGCCAATGGCGCCGCCACCAGCGATCGTTGGATTCGTCCGCCACTTCGCCTGCTTGTGCCCGGTCGTCTCAAGCGACGATGCCAGCCATCCCTGGTGGTATTCGACAAAGATCTTGCGCACATTCCCAAGTTCTCCGCTGCGGACAAGTCGCGCCGCCTCCTTGACGAGTGGGTAGCCTGTGTAGTTGTATGTGACGGCGAAAACGACTCCTGTCATCTCCACCGCGCTGATGAGCGTTTGGGCCTCTGCAGCGTTCATGACCATCGGCTTGTCCACAACGACGTTGATGCCGGACTCGGCGAAAGCCGCCGCGATCTCGCAATGGCTCGCGTTGGGCGTCACGATCGACACGAAGTCTATGCGCTCGGACACAGGCCTTGCCAACTCGCCTTCGAGCATAGCCTGCCAGGACGGGTAGTTGCGCTCTTCTGCCAGGCCGACCTCGCGACCGGATGCGAGTGCTTTCTCCGGCGATGAACTGAGTGCCCCGGCAGCGAACTCGCACATCCCGTCAAGTGCCATGGCCATGCGATGCACTGCACCGATGAACGCTCCCTGACCGCCGCCGACCATTCCATATCGCAACTTACTCATGTGTCGATTCAATCCTCGAATGCTGCATCGAACGCAACGCCGGATGGCGCAAAGTCCATCGATTGGAGCAGCGCAGCGGCCTCAGCGGCACCCTCGAATCGATCCATTCCGCAGTCCTCCCACTCAACAGACAGCGGGCCGTCGTAGCCGATGCGATTGAGTGCACGGATAATCTCCTCAAAGTTCACATCGCCGCGGCCCGGCGACCGGAAATCCCAGCCACGCCGATGATCTCCGAACGGGAGATGTGATGCAAGAATTGACGATTCACCATCGAGAGTCTGAATGCAGTCTTTGACATGCACGTGGTAAATGCGATCAGCAAATGCATTGAGGAACTTGACGGAGTCAATCCCCTGCCAGTGCAGGTGGGATGGATCAAAGTTGAACCCGAATGCTGGCCGGCCATCAACCGAGTCGATCGCCCGACCTGCAGTGTGAATGTCGTACGCGATCTCTGATGGGTGCACTTCGAGCGCGAATCGCACGTTGACCTTGTCAAACGCATCGAGTATCGGATTCCAACGAGTTGCAAAATCCGCAAATCCTGCGTCGACCTGCTCCTGCGAGGTTGGCGGAAAGAAGTAGAGCAGATGCCAGATACTCGAGCCTGTGAAACCATTGACCACGTCGAGCCCCATGCCACTTGCGGCTCTGGCGGTATCCATCATTTCGGTGGCAGCACGCTGACGGATGCCTTCAGCGTCACCATCTCCCCAGAGACGCTCGGGGATGATCTGCTTGTGTCTGTCGTCAATAAGATCGCATACGCACTGGCCGACGAGGTGATTGCTGATGGCCCAGCACCGCAGTCCATGCTGAGCGAGCAGGTCATGTCGCCCCTTGCAATAGCCATCCTCGCTGAGTGCGCGATCGACCTCGAAATGGTCGCCCCAGCAAGCGAGTTCCAACCCGTCATAGCCCATTTCAGCAACTCGCGGCGCGAGGTCTGCGAGGGGAATGTCGGCCCACTGGCCGGTGAACAACGTGTGCGGACGTGCCATCAGCACCCTCCAGTCAAAGAGTCTCGGACGTGGTAAGGATGATACAGGAACGACCCGCCGCTGCCACAACACGCCGGTGCAGGTTTCGCTATGCTGCGCGTTGCCACACCAAGAGACCGATTTGGAGAGACGCTCGATGACCACTGACGCTCAGATGCCCACACTGGCGCGCACCCGACTGTCCATCATGATGTTTCTGCAGTACGCGATCTGGGGTGCGTGGCTGCCACTGCTGTATCCGTTTCTCAAGGGGTTTCGCGGATTCGAAGATGCGCAGATCGGTGACATGTTCGCGATTGGAGCGGTGGGCGCGCTACTCGCCCCGTTTATTGCCGGCCAGATTGCCGACCGATACTTCTCAACGGAGAAGTTCCTCGCGATCAGTCACATCATCGGTGGACTGATTGTCTGGCAACTCGCCAAGCTCGAGAGCTACTGGGCGTTTCTGGGCTTCTCACTGGCCTATTCGATTGTCTACGCACCCACCCTCTCTCTGACGAACTCTATCTGTTTTCATAATCTGGCGGATCGCGACCGTGACTTTGGGAAAGTCCGTGTCTGGGGGACCGTCGGCTGGATCATTATCGGGATTGCCGTCGGGCAGTGGCTGGCTGTTCAATACACGCCTGATTTGCAGGAACCTGTTGAAGGCATCACCACGGCACAACTGCACGCGGAGCCCGACGAGTACATCCCGCAGGTGCTTGCAGCAGATGCGAAGTTTGATGGCGCACTGAGCGCCGACCTGATTGAGATTTCAGATCGAAGAGCAATCATTCAGTTGCTCAATGACCGGGGATTCGAAGTGCCGAGGGTCACTAGGGAAGATGGCGAGCAGACCGTTCTCGATGTCGAGGCGGCGGTCGAAGCGCTTGGGTTGCCCGCGCCGGAACTGCTCGCAGCCCAGGTTGAGATGCTGGGTGTCGTCGTTCGCGAGAAAGTCCAGCAAAAGGGGATGGCCGATGCGTTCCGTGCGAGTGCGATGCTTGGCATCCTGCTCGGACTCTACTGCCTGCTCCTGCCTCATACACCTCCAAGCAAAGGGCGACAGAAAAATGCAGCGTTTGAAGCGGTGAGCGAGATCAAACGCCAGCCGTTGCTCATGTTGTTCCTGCTCGCGGTGCCAGTGAGTTGCATCCACCAGTTCTACTTTGTGCATACCGCCGGGTTCCTGCAAGCGAAACAGGAGGCGCTCGGTCAGGAGGGTGTCGCGAACTTGATCAACAGCGTGTTCGGTGTAGGCGGCGGCGGACTGATGACAGTCGGTCAGATTTGCGAAGTCGCAGTGCTCGCGTTGATTCCATTTGTCGCGAAGAAAGTGTCGCGAAAGTCACTGCTCGCAGTCGGACTCCTCGCTTATGGTCTGCGAATGGCGGTCTTCGGCTATGTCGATAAACTTCCTGAAGCGGTTCAACTGCCGACCCTGATTCTGGGCGTCGCGATGCACGGCTTCTGCTTCGGCTGCTTCATCTTCGTGGCCTTCATGGTCGTTGATGAGGAAACGACGCCGGACATTCGCGCCAGTGCCCAGAGCCTCTTCAATCTCGTCATCGTTGGCATCGGCATCATTGTTGGAAGCAAGATCGCGACCGCAGTTTCGACGTGGGCAACACGAAACGATGTGCTCGACTACCGGGATCTGTTCAGTGTGCCGATGTGGGCTTCGCTGGCGTGTTTGATCGCCTTGCTGCTGTTCTATCCCGGTGGCAGACGCAACAAGAGCGTTGAGAACATCGACGTTGATTCAACAGCGTAGCTCCGCACATGGGACTCGCCTTGCCAAACGCACAGCGGCACCGATGTTGATCGGTGCCGCTGCCTTACATTGAGGTCGCATCAGGATGCTCCACCCACCTGATTGTGATCAGTCGCACGTCTCTCCCCAGTGGGACAGAACGGTCAGCAGATCATCGAGCGCGACGACGCAGTCTTCGTTGAAGTCTGCGCCGCAGGATTCGCACTCGGCACAGCCGCCCCACTCGCTGAGGACAAACAGCAAGTCGAACAGGTTGACGGTGTTGTTCGCATCCGCATCACCCAGACACGGCTCGGGAGATGGATCATCGGAAGGTTGCAGTTCATATGCGCCCAGGTCGACAACGGGGGTGGACTCGGCGTTGTTCGGATCAGCAATGCGCGGGTTGCCATCAAGGTCGAAGTCTGACTCAACCGCATCATTACTGCCAGCATTGACGGCGGGCGAGTCCGGGGTCAGGCGGTAGCAGTTCTCCTGGAACATCGGATCTGCGTCGATGACGTTTTCGCCTTCGTATCCGCCCTTAACGATCGAATGCGAGATCGAGACAGGGTCGTCGCCGTCAACCGTGCGAATCTCTGGCGGACCTGAAGCACTCGAGTTATTCCACAAAATCGAGTTTCTCACATCGATCACCGCACCAGCAGTCATAGAACAGAGTGCTCCTCCCCCCCATTCACCGAAGTTGTTGGTAAGGGTACACTCTGACATATCAACGGCGGAGAACCAACTCAGACACGCGCCACCGATTGATCCCGAGTTGCCATCGAAGAGGCAGTTGCGCAGGTTGACCTGCGCCATGTAAGCACCAAGCCCTCCAGCGCGAGTGCTGGAAAGTGCGTGATTATCGCGAATCACGGTATCAACGATGTCGACCGGGCCGTACTTCACATAGACGCCCGCACCAATGCTGCTGTTGCTGCCGTAGCACGTGTTCTGTTCAATAAGACAGTTCGTTATGATGCCCCAAGCAGCGCAAAACGCGATGCCCCCGCCTGCAGCCGGGTGGTTGTCGAGAACATGACAGTCAGCGACTTCTGCGTAGCATGAGCGGATATGGACGCCGCCGCCATAAGTCTTGCCGCTCCAGAAGATGTTTCCGCTACCTCCGCGTATCGTGAATCCTTGCACACGAGCCGAAAGATCAGACACATCACGAATCGTAATGACTGCTGCTTCAAAGTCTGAGCCGTCAATCGTCGTCACTTCGCGACCACCTGAGCTACGAAGCGTGATGCCCTTGCCAAGGAAGTCAACCGCTTCGTCGTACGTGCCCGGAGCAACTACAACTTCATCACCATCCGAGGCGGCGTTGATCGCAGCCTGAATTGTGCTGTACTGTTCGGGGACATGCAAGTCATCAGCAAATGCGACTGGAGCGGCGACCGTGAACGTCACTGCAACACTTGACAACATCGAAAGGGAACGGCACATGGGCTTTCTCCTGCTTGGCAACCGTGACCGAACGTTCTCATACCGTGGAGAACGCGTGGCAAGGTCCATCACACCCAATCACCATCAGATTGCCCCGAAGAACCGCCAAGCACCCTTTCTGCGACGGCGGGTTATCGGATGGAAAATAAGAGAGAAGGGCCGTTCTGGCAACCCCTTCCGGTTCCTCCGGCCCTTCCGATAGAGTACTGCCTCGCGCAACGAAAAAACGAAGCCGCCAGCGCTGAGGCCGACGGCTTCGTCGATGAAATGGGTGCAAAGTTGTTCGTATGGGCTATGGGATGTTGATCTCGCGCTGCTTACCAGGAGCAACCCCCCACGACCCGTGGCGTATCAGTTCGCGCAGTCCATCGGCATCTGTGGGAGGTTGTGACGGCCGCGTCGGTCGGTCTGCTTCATCGCCTTCATCATCATCCGCGTTTTCGAGGATGGGCTGATTGAGAGGCGTGTAGAGGATCTGGCCTGCCTGCTCGCCCATGCCGACGAGCCATTTGCCGCCAGCCGCATAGGCGTCTTCCATCATGAGGAAGTGTGCGACAACACCCTCCAGCGCTGCTGCCTGACTCATCACATCCATCAGACCGTTGACATCGCCATCACACTGAACCGACTCGACACCGTCGATGCGTGCCTTCGCTGATTGCGTCTGGAGCATACCGACAACAAAGTCGTTGGGATTGTCGTAGTTGACCAGCAGCAGTTGATCCCAGCATGTGATACAGCGTGTCGAGTTGCTGAACTTCGATTCATTCGTGTTCCAGACATCGAACTTCGCAGTTGTCGTGACCGGGCCAGGACTGTTCGACGTGAAGTCCATCTCCATCGGCATCAGCGTGAGATCGGTCTGGCTGACCACCATCTGGCTGCCATCCGCAGCGCTGAAACTCAATGCAGGCGGAGGCGCGAACTGCATGAGCAACTGGTTGTATGCCGCTGCATATTCGTCGCCATCGAGATTGATGATGCCCGGCGTGCCGATGACTGCGCCGTTGCCAAGGTCCTCGTCAGCGCACACGCCATATGAAATCGCCTGGTACTCCCATGAGTAGCCGAGCCCGTAGTTGACAAGCGTTGCCTTGCCGGAGAGATGATTCCAGCGGATTTGCTCTTTGTTGTTGTTGACGGCCCACATGACGAGGAAGCCTCGCATCATGCGCTCGCCTGGCCGTTCGGGGTCGGGTCGACCGGGAAGGTCATCATCATCCATTTGTGGATCGAGCACATTGGCAAACGGCGAAAGCCCGCCTGCTGCTGGCTGCCCTGTGACAGCAGACCAGAACGTCGGCTGGTTGCCGGTGACCTGGAACGAGTTATCGACAAAGTTCCAGCCTGGATGAGCTCGCTCACCCGTGGCAGGATCGGCCGGCAGCGGCGGATCACCATTGACGAAGTACAGTTTCACGTACACATCATCAGGCCAGTCGTTGCTGAACATCAGGAAGGTGTCCTGGATCAGATTGCCGTCACTGTCCCAGCGAATCTCGATCTTCGGGAACAGCAGCAGTGAGCCCTTTTCATTCCGCGCGCAAGGCACGGGGAAGCAGACATCCTGGATGTCAGTCGGGTCCGGGCACTCGCTATCAAGACCCAGCCAAATGACATCTTCAACCCCCGGCTCGACGAGCAGATCAAAGCAATCGTCGAACGTGAGAATCTGACACGTGCCATCACCCCCATCGTCGATGCAGCATGCACCGGTGCACTCAACGATGTCGCAATCGGTGCAATCACCCTGATAGATGCCGTTGAGGTTCATGCACTCCTGTTCCGTCACGCAGTCGACACATGATCCCGTCGCATCATCAATGCAGCACGCACCGCGCCCCACACAGCCGGCCTCGTCACACGTCAGACACTCGCTCCATACAGCACATGGATTCGCAAGGCACTCCTCTTCCGTGACAAACTCGTCGCAGTCTCCATTGCACAGGCAGCAGGCGCCGCGGGCCACGCAGTCGACCTCTTCGCACGTCGCGCACTCGGTCCACTGGTAGAAGTCCGGGTTGGCTTCGCATTCAGCCTGTGTGAGGTTCTCGATGCATTCGCCGGTGCACAGGCAGCAGGCGCCGCGGGCCACGCAGTCGACCTCTTCGCACGTCGCGCA
>CAZVXI010000068.1:0-15387 GCA_964631295.1 uncultured Isosphaeraceae bacterium | reverse complement strand
AATTCTCAATCATAAGTTTGACCTCTGGAAAATCGCACTGGACGGCAGCGGTGCGGAAAACATCACGCAGGGTGTCGGTGGAGCCGATCAAGTTCGTTTTCGGTACACCACGCTCGACCGTGAGGAAGAATGGATCGATACAGACAAACCAATGCTTCTGAGTGCATATGGCGAATGGACAAAAAAATCCGGCTACTACCGCTTGCAACCAGACGCGCAACCTGAGCCGCTGCTGTTCGTCGACATGTCTGTCGGCCGACCTGTAAAGGCCGAAGATGCCGAGGTCATCGCGCTCACGATGCAGACTTTCGAGCAGTATCCGGATTATTACATCACAGATACATCGTTCGCGAACCCGCGCCTCGTGACCAATGCAAACCCGCAGCAGGAGAACTTCCTGTGGGGCCGGCGCGTGCTCGTAAACTACGAGAACAGCAAGGGGCAACGCCTGCAGGGAACGCTGGCGCTTCCGGCGAAATATGAACAAGGCAGGCAGTACCCGATGCTCGTATATTTCTACGAGAAGATGTCGCAGAGACATCATCAGTACTCATTCCCGCGCTATGATGATCGGCCGCACATGAGCACGTATGCGAGCGATGGATACCTTGTGTTGATGCCCGACGTTGTGTACGAGATCGGCCGCCCCGGTGATTCCGCCGTCGACTGTGTGACAAGCGCTGTTCAGAAAGTGATTGACCTCGGGTATGCAGATTCTGATCATATCGCGTTGCAGGGTCACAGCTGGGGTGGATACCAGTCGTCGTTCATTCTCACGCAGACGGACATGTTCTGTGCAGTTGTGACAGGCGCTCCTGTCACCAACCTTGTGAGTTTCTACAACGAACTGTACAAGCGCACCGGAACGGTTCAGCAGGGTATTACGGAAGTTGGTCAGGTGCGCATGGGTACGACCCCATGGGACGACATGGAACTCTACCACAGCCAGTCGCCACTGCACAATGTACGCAACATCACCACGCCATTTGTGATTCTCCACGGAACAGATGATGGTGCTGTAGACTGGCACCAGGGGCTCGAATATTACAATGCGGCCCGCCGCAACGGCAAGCAGGTTGTTCTGCTCTCATACCCGGGCGAGCCGCATCATCTGCGTGAGCGGCCGAATCAAATCGACTTCCAGATTCGTATGAAGGATTTCTTTGACCACTTCTGCAAAGATGAGCCGGCACCGCGATGGTGGACGGACGGTGTGCCGCACCTCAAGAAAGAGACGACACCAGTGCGCTGAACTGTGCCGGTTCCAGATTGCATCGCATGACTGATACTGATGTGGTATGGTGTGGTGCTGGCATGGCCCCCACGCAGCCGCCCACATCATGTAGATGCCGATGACGCCCGCACCGATCGCGATCAGGACGAGCAATACAGTCGCAAGCCAGCGGGGCAGCCATCGTTCGGGCCAGATGACGGCTAGAATCAGGCGTACTGTGATCGCGCTGCCGACACCGGAGGTCAACCATGCCAGACCCATGATCCCGTGATCGTCCCACTTGGGTGTGTCCTGCACATATGCCACGAGAGCGCGCACGAGATACACCGCAGCGATGCCGCCGCCGAGCAGCATCGGCATGCCGGTCATCGCGGTGCGAACGAGGCGGATGCGCCGTGCGCTTCGCAGCGATTCGTCACCGCAATCTGAAGAAAAGTCGCGTCGACGAACACGATGCAGCGACGCACCACACTCGGAGCACGCTGCTGACTGACCTGCCGGATATGCACATTTCGGGCACACGCCGCGACTGCGTCGTGCTGCTCGTTGCACATGCGCCGGCCCGAACAGGGCTCCTGCCAGAAGCACGCAGTAGAAGAGTGTGTTCGCGATGACCCCGGGCCAGATTGGCTGATATGGCAGCGCCCGCCACGCGGATGCAGCGCTCCCGGTGCTGAACGGCGTGAGTTTGATCCCGCCACTGGTCGGCATTGCGTAGCGGCGCGAGATGGCAGTCTTGGAACGGCCGATGCGCATTTCCACATCGCGGTTGTTCCTGCATCGAAAGGCCCTCAGCGGCCAGCCGACGCGCGACTCACAGTAATGCCCTGCGTTGAGCTTCCATTCTGCTGCGAGTGTGTAGGTGTTCGTCGGGTCGAGCGTAAGGTTGGCGAACACGCCATAGTTCTCGCGCGTATGACCGAATGTCCTTCGTGTGGTCGTGGCGCGGAACGAGCCGTCTGCACGCCGTCCCATCGAAAAATCAGGAGTGTCATCATTCGCCGGTGCAGACCATGCCGCACACGCCCATGCGACGCCATGATTGATCGCCGCACCAGCAAGCAGCAACAACACGATCACAATCAACCACATTAGCCCACGACGCATGATCAACGATAGGATCGAGGAAGTGTCGAGTCGCCAGTCAGGCTCGCCCGGAGGCCCACGACCATGCCAAAGCAGGAACAACCACACACACTGGATGATCTTCACGAACAGCACACGCCCGAAGCCGTTCAGCGTCGGCTCGAATCCGGGCCGACGCACAGCTACCTGCGCGACTTTGTCTACGGAGCGATTGATGGCACAGTCACGACCTTCGCGGTGGTTGCAGGTGTTGCCGGTGCGCAGCTTTCGCCCGCGATCGTCGTCATTCTCGGGCTCGCGAATCTGATCGCCGACGGTTTCTCGATGGGCGTCAGCAACTATCTTGGCAGCAAGGCCGATCAGCAGCTTCGCGATCGTGCCCGACGAATGGAAGCGATGCACATCGAACAGGTGCCGGATGGAGAGCGGGAAGAGATTCGTCAGATCTTCGCTGCCAAGGGTTTTACAGGCGAACAGCTCGATGATGTCGTTGATGTCATCACGTCGAACCACCAGCGTTGGATTGATACGATGTTGACCGAAGAACTTGGTTTGCCGCTTGAGAGCGCCTCGTCACTCCGCGCAGCAACGACAACATTCGCTGCTTTCGTCGTCGTTGGCTTCGTGCCCCTGATTTCGTACGTGCTTGACGTTGCAGCCGGGGGAATATTCGAGTCGCCGTTCCTGTGGAGTTCACTGCTGACGGGCGTCGCATTCTTTGCGGTCGGTGCCGGCAAGAGTCGCTTTGTCGATGAGGCATGGTATCGCGCAGGCAGTGAAACGCTGCTGATGGGTGGCGCAGCAGCAGTCCTTGCATATGTTGTCGGGGTGCTGCTCAGAGGGATTGCATAGCATGGTGCATCCCGGCCCGCGGTGTTGCATTTTCGGTCACTGCATCGGCAGCTCCACCTGATGCTCGCGCGCACATTCAATCGCATCCTCATACCCCGCATCCGCGTGGCGGAAGATACCCATGAGCGGATCGTTGTACAGCACGCGTTTGATACGTTCATCTGCATCGGGCGTACCATCGCAGACAATCACCTGTCCTGCATGCTGTGAGTAGCCGATGCCGACGCCCCCGCCGTGGTGGAAGGAGATCCAGGAAGCGCCGCCTGCTGCTGCCAGCGCGAAGTTGAGCAGCGGCCAGTCGCTGATGGCATCGCTGCCGTCCTTCATCGCTTCGGTCTCGCGATTGGGCGAGGCCACGCTGCCGCAGTCGAGATGATCCCGACCGATGACGATGGGCGCCTTCACCGTGCCATCGCGCACGAGCTTGTTGAACAGCAGGCCCGCTTTGTCGCGCTCGCCCAGCCCGAGCCAGCATATTCTGCAGGGCAGGCCCTGTTTGCCCGCACCGATTGTTGCATTGGCTTTCTCGATCCAGCGGTGCAACCCCTGTGAGTAATGATCAGTCGCGGGGAACAGTTCGAGCAGCGCTTCATCGGTCACGCGAATGTCTTCCGGATCGCCCGACAGTGCGCACCATCTGAACGGCCCGCGACCGAGGCAGAACTGAGGCCGAATGTACGCAGGCACGAACCCCGGAAAGGAGAACGCGACCTCGCGCGGCAGGCCGTTTTCCAGCGCGCGCTGGCGGATGTTGTTACCGTAGTCGAATGTCCTGCTGCCTCGCTGCTGCAACTGGTGCATGAGTTCGACATGATCGGTCATCGTGTCGATCGATGCTTCCGTGTACTGCGTCGGATCCGATACACGCAGCGCATCTGCTTCTTCGCGCGTCATATTCCGCGGGTAGTACCCCGTCAGCGGGTCATGCGCAGATGTCTGGTCAGTCAGCGTATCTGGTGTGATGTTGCGCTCGATCAATGCTTCCAGCAAATCGACTGCGTTGCCGACCCACCCGATCGACACAGCTTCACTGACACCCTTCGCGTTGACGGCTCGATCGATCGCAGCGTCAAGCTGATCATGCGGAAAGATCTCATCGAGATACTTGTCGTTCACGCGCTTCTCGAGTCGCTCAATACACATCTCAGCCATCAGGCAGACACCATCGTTCATGGTGATCGCCAGCGGCTGCGCGCCGCCCATGCCGCCGCAACCAGCAGTGACATTCAGCGTGCCTTTGAGACTCCCCCCAAAATGCTGCCGCGCGCACTCTGCGAAGGTTTCGTAGGTGCCCTGCAGGATGCCCTGCGTGCCGATATAGATCCACGACCCGGCCGTCATCTGGCCGTACATGATCAGGCCCTTCGCGGCCAGTTCATCGAAGTGCTCCTGCGTCGCCCAGTGCGGAACGAGATTCGAGTTGGCAATGATCACGCGCGGCGAATCGGTCGTCGTCCGCGCGATGCCCACCGGCTTGCCCGACTGCACGAGCAGGGTCTCATCCGGCTCCAGGTTCTTCAGCGATTCCACAATCGCATCGAACGCTTCCCACGAGCGCGCCGCCTGCCCGCGCCCGCCGTAGACGATCAACTCATCTGGTTTTTCCGCCACTTCCGGGTCGAGGTTATTCATCAGCATGCGCATGGCGGCCTCGGCCTGCCATGTCTTGCAAGTCTTCTCGCTGCCGCGCGGGGCGCGAATCGTGCGATGAGAGGTGCGTTCGGTGGGCGTCTTTGTGGTCGCGGTGGTCATGGTCGATCATAAACCCGCGGCCGCTCATTTCCCCGGAATCTCACCGAATCCGGCGTGCCGTGAATCCGGTGATCGAGCGGCCATATCAACCGTCGTAAAAGATGCATGTGGCCGCACCTCAGCCCCTTGCACCGGCCGGAGAACATTGTTACCGTAACTTCCAAACAGAATCCGATCACGTGCGATTGAGCGGCGACAAAGCACCAATAACTCAAGGAGATGGATCATGTCACAGGCCACACAATCACCGCCGACCACCGGCGAGTTCTGCTGGTACGAAATCCACACGCCCGACCTTCAAGCCGCGAAGAAGTTCTACGGCGATGTGTTCGGCTGGACGTTTCAGGAAGTCCCGATGGAGGGCTTCACCTACACCATGCTGCACAAGGATGGCGTGCCGTTCGGCGGAATGATGCACATGACCGGCCCCCAGTGGGAGGGCGTGCCGCCGCACTGGATGAGCTACATCGCTGTCGATGATGTCGACAAGTCTGCAGAGAAGGTCAAGCAACTCGGCGGCAATGTATGTGTCGGGCCGAGCGACATCCCCGATGTCGGCCGCTTCGCTGTAGTGGACGATCCGGACGGTGCGGTCTTCTCGCTGTTCAAGAGCGCAAGCGAGATGGGTCCTCAGCCGGGTGCTGTCGTGTGGAACGAGGTCTACTTCAAAGAGAAGGACAAGACGCATGCGTTCTACACCGGCATGTTCGGCTGGACGACTGAAGAAATGGACATGGGCCCCGCGGGTATCTACACGATGTGGAATCACAACGGCCAGGGCCTCGGCGGCGGAATGCAACTGACGCCCGAGATGGAGGGCTTCCCAGCCGCATGGCTCAACTACGTCGGCGTTGAAAGTGTCGACAACACCCTCGCCAATGCAACCAAAGCCGGCGCAACCGTGATCGTCCCCGCGCAGGATATTCCCGGCGACATGGGCCGGTTCGCCATCCTCGCCGACCCGACCGGCGCCAGCTTTGCGATCTACCAGCCCGGCAAGAACACCGGCGCTTGAGGCACGAGCGCGCCTCGCCCTGCAAATCACTCAGCCCCGGATCGTGAATCGGTCCGGGGCTGTTCTTATGCATCATCCGAGAATGCGCCCGCGCGGATCAACTCCCCAATCGCTGCGATATCCGGCGAGGGCGGTCGATCCGCATCCAACTTCGGCACCACTGTTCGCACCGCTTCATACGCGCGCTCCACACCAGTGCCGCTGCGCAACGGACGCTGGTACTCGAGCGCTTCGCACATTGTCAGCAGTTCCATCGCGATCACATGGCGAGCGAGCGCCACGCCGGCGCGCAGTTGATGCGCTGCCGTTGCGCCCATCGAGTTGTAATCTTCAATCCCTGCGGATGTCGGGATGTTGCCGACCGATGCGGGTGCTGCCAGCGTCTGCAACTCATTCACGCATGCTGCGGCGGTGTACTGCACGATCATCAACCCGCTGTGCAGGCCCGGCTGCGGGCTGAGGTAGATGTTCACCGGGTTCTCTGAATCGCTTGCAGCCAACAGCCAGTAGATGCGGCGCTCCGCGATGCCTGCAATGTGCGTGATCGCGATCGAAAGCGAATCCAGCGTGATCGCCAGCGGCATGCCGTGGAAGTTACCGCCGGAGAGAATCGTGCCCGCATCATTTGCAGAGCCATCTCCCCCGACTTCCGCAGGAAATACAAGCGGGTTATCCGTGACCGCGCCGAGTTCGCGTTCGATGATCAGGCGCGCATGATCGATCGCATCCAGCGCAGCGCCCAGCACCTGCGGCGTGGCGCGCAGGCAGTAGGGGTCCTGCACGCGCGGGTCAGCATCACCACGATGCGATGGAATGATCTGCGAATCACTGAGCAGGTCGCGCAATCTCGCAGCAACTTGCTGCTGGCCCAACTGGCAGCGTGCTTCGTGGATGCGCGCATCCAGCGGCGCATCGCTTCCCCTGCACGCATCAATCGCCATCGCGGCGGACACCATCGCAGCATCACACAGATTCGCCAGGTCAGCGAGCGTGAGCGCGCCGATCGCGCACATCAGGTGTGTGCCGTTGATCAGCGCCAGACCTTCCTTCGCTTCGAGCGTGATCGGTTCGACCCCCGCGCGGCGCAGCGCCTCGCCGCCTGTCGTGGTCTCACCATCCAGCGTCGCATGCCCCTCGCCGACCAGCACCAATGCTGCATGCGCGAGCGGCGCAAGATCGCCCGATGCCCCGACCGACCCGCGCGATGGCACCACCGGCGTCACCCCTGCATTGAGCAGCGCAATGATCTGTTCGATCAGGGCCGGCCGCACGCCCGAATATCCCCGCGCCAGCGACGCGGCCTGAATCGCCAGCATCGCTCGCACGACCTGTTCATCCAGCGGCTCGCCGACACCTGCTGCATGCGAGCGAATGAGATTCCGCTGCACCTCGCGGACTTCATCGGCCGAGATGCGCACGCGCGAAAGCGAGCCGAACCCCGTATTCACGCCGTAGATCGCCTCGCTGTCATCCGCATGCCGGGCGACGATCCGGTTTGCTTTCTCGATGGCTGGCCGGGCTGATTCGGCGAGTTTGACGCCCAATCCGCCGCGTGCGATGCCCGCCACCTGTTCGATTGCCAGCGGCGAGCCGTCGAGCACGACTGCCATCTCGCCTGCGGTACTGGTTGGAGTTGTCTCGCTCACGCGGCTACCTTAGCTCATCTGCGATATCGGCGGCGGCTGGCCATCATGCCGATCAACCCAACGCTGCAGGAGGCACCGCTCATGACCGACAATGCATGGATTCGCAACGGCGTGTTCGTCGGCGGGCTGGTCGCCGTTGGCATCGTCGCCATCCTCACGCTGCCGCTGTTCACATCCGGCCGGGGCGTGGCGGGGCCGCTCATTGCTCTGGCGCAGTCGCCGGTCGCCGCAGTCATCGGCCTGGTGATCCTGCTTGCCGCCGCCACCATCGTGGCCATCGGCGTGGCGCGCATCACCAACACCTGCGTCGGCTTGTGGGTGATGGGCGGCGGGCTGTACGTCCTCACCTGCCGCTTTGGCACACTTGATGAAACCGTCTGGGAACTGCCCGCGTTGGCGATCGGGATTGAAACGCTTCTGCTCGCGGTGCTCTGCATGGCTGCGGTGCTCACCGTCTTTCGGTTGGGCGGCGAACTGGATGATATCGAAGCCGATGAACTCCACCACACACCCGATGCACTGCGCAGCGTTGCCGCGCGGAAGCAGGCAGCGGCCGGGCTGTTCGTGCTCCCTGCCATATGGTTCATCGGCCAGTCATTTGCGCAGGGGCAGATGCTCGCTGCGATTGTCATTGGCGGCATACTGGCCGGGCTTGTCGGGCGGATTGTCTCACCGCATGTGCAGCCCAAGCTCCTGTTTGTCAGCCCGATGATCGTGACGGGCGTCGCAGCGATCGTCGCTTCGATCATGATGCGCAGCTCCGTCGACATCGCATACATCGAAGGCACACTGCCTGCGTTCCTGCGCGTGATGCCGATTGATGTGCTCGCCGGCTCGCTGATGGGTGTGTCGATGGGATTCGGCTGGGGCAAAGCGTTCCTGCACCATGAAGAAGTCGAGGCAGCGAACCGATAGCTTCGCCAGAGCGGGGGCGTGGCATCGAACTCGTGCGAGGCGAACCGCCGGTCGGACGCCGCTGCGGATCATGCGTGTCATGTTCGCGGGTGATCTGGGCGTTCGAGCGCATCGCAGATTTGCGGAGCAGCGGGATCGTCAATCAGCGCTGCTATCGTGACGGCTCCAAAGCACCGCTCAATAAGCCCCATCGCGTCGTCAAGCTGCTGATGCAGTTGACACAAACGCGCCTCGTGGGATTCGATTTGCAGCGGGCACCGTTGAATACGCTCGATCGGGTCGACAGCGTTGATGACATCGAGGGCTGTGAGTTCTGTGGGCAGTCGTTCGAGTTTGAAGCCGCCCTGACTGCCGCGCTGGGCAGACAGAATGCCGGCCCGAGACAGCCGCTGAAGCACTTTGACGAGGTAGCCGGGTGAGGCCTGCGTGCCCTCCGCGATCTCGCGGACCTTGTAGGGTTGGGCCGGTCTCAGGCTGAGCCAGAGGGTGGCACGCAGGGCATACTCGCAAGCGTCTGAGAAAATTTTCACAATCTATGGCTCCGAGAGGCTTTTAGGACTGGAAATACCGTATCGGGATGCTATAACACTGTCAATCATGCTTCAATGCTTGAAAGCATTGATAAATGATATCGGGTCCCAACGAAAGGAGCCGGGCAGTGCAGACAATGACGCCAGACAGGATGAAGGCCGATGCGTCTGATACGAGCACCTCACCGCAGGGAACTGTCCAGCAGTCTGCGCGCTTCCCGCTTGGGTCCACCATCGTTGCGACCCTGACCATGGCGCTGCTCGCGGTCACGACGGTATGGGGCGCCCTTGCCTCGAACTATCGCGCAGGCGAGCGCCTTCGCGAGCGGAACATGCGTGAACTTCTGATCGCGCAGGAGTTCTCACTCGATCTCCCGGCGATTCGGCGTGGTCGCGAGCAGTATCTCGGGACATGCACGGCATGTCATGGTCCCAATGGAGAAGCCTTGCCCAATCTGGGGAAAGACCTGCGTCACAGCGAGTTTGTAGCTACGCAAAGTGATTCGCAGATGCGGATGTTCATGAAGCTCGGCCGCAATACGTGGGACGCCGAGAACACCACAGGTGTCGCCATGCCTCCGAAAGGTGGTAACCCGATGCTCACCGACGATGATCTGGTCGACATCGTCCATTTTCTCAGGTATCTCCAGGCAGAAGACAAAGCTCGCTAGCCCGACGATGTGGGCAATCAATATGCAACTCAAGAAAAGAGGCACGGAATGAAGTCAACTCAATCGATGTTCAATGTGCTTATTGCAGCAGGCCTCGTTGCGATGCCTGTTGCTCTGGCGTCGTGTGGGGGGGGAGGTGGTGAGGGCGGCTCCGCATCCACGCCCGGAGCGAGACCCGCTTCGAATCGGTCGGGTGGCAATGGTGCGATGCCGGCCGTCGATGCGGTCATGCAGGAACGCGGCCTCACGCCCGACGACATACTCGCAGCAGCCAAGACATACGTGCCCTCTGGCCGTCACGATGACTACCTGCTGTTCGGGTCAGGCGGGCACAGTGGCCAGGTGATCGTGATGGGCTTGCCATCAATGCGCTTGCTGCGCGTGATTGGCGTGTTCACACCCGAGCCATGGCAGGGATGGGGCTACGGTTTTGGCGAAGACATCCTCGCCGAAGGCCGGATTGATGGACGCGACATCCTCTGGGGCGATACCCACCACCCCGCGCTCAGTGAGACAGACGGCGATTACGACGGGCAGTTCCTGTTCATCAACGACAAGGCCAACGCTCGCGTTGCAGTGATTGACCTTCGCGACTTCGAAACAAAGCAGATCGTCAAAAACCCGATCTCCCTGAGCGACCACGGCGGCACGATGGTGACGCCCAATACCGAGTGGATCATCGAAGGCGGCCAGTACGGCCATCCGCTTGGCTGGGAATATGCCCCGATAGAGGAGTACAACAGCGCGTACAAAGGTATGGTGACATTCTGGAAGTTTGATCGTCAGGCCGGGCGCATCGATATCTCCAAATCATTTGCGATTGAACTGCCGCCGTACTGGCAGGATTTGTTCGATGCAGGCAAGCTTGTGAGTGATGGCTGGGTCTTCGGCAACTCGATCAACACCGAACTCGCGACAGGCGGAATCGAGTCGGGGAATCCACCATATGAAGCAGGTGCGAGCCAGCGTGATAATGATTACATGCATGTGATCAACTTGCGCAAGGCAGCACAGGTGGCCGCCGCAGGCCAGACTGAAATGATCAAGGACTTTCCCGTCATCTCGCTCTCAACAGCGATTGCCGAGGAACTGCTCTACTTTATCCCGGAACCAAAGAGCCCGCACGGGGTTGATGTCTCGCCTGATGGAGAGTTCATCGTCGTCTCGGGGAAACTTGACCCGCACGTCACGATCTACAGCTTCGACAAGATACAGGCGGCGATCGCAGCCGGAAACACACAGCCAGATCAGTTCGGCGTACCCGTGCTTGACTTTGATTCGTGTGTTGAGGCGCAGATTGAAGTCGGACTCGGGCCGCTCCACACTCAGTTTGATAACCAGGGCTACGCGTACACATCGCTGTTCCTCGAACCCGCTGTTGCGCGATGGGCGATGGGTGGCTCTCAAGGCGAGAAGAACCCTGAAAGTGACTGGTCGATGGTCGGCAAGATCAACGTCCACTACAACGTCGGGCATATTGTCACAGCCGAAGGTGACACCGTGAGCCCCGATGGAAACTATCTCATCGCAATGAACAAGTGGTCGATTGACCGCTTCTTCCCCACCGGCCCGCTGCTGCCACAGAACTTCCAGTTGATTGATATCGCTGAGCAGGGCGAAAACATGCAGTTGCTCTACGACAGCCCGATCGGCATTGGAGAACCGCACTACGCGCAGGTTATCAAGGCAGACAAAATCAAACCATGGGAGGTGTATCCTGAAATCGGCTGGGATCCGCATCATCAGCGCGTCGATCCTGCTGCGCCTATTGCCGGGCGTGAGCGTATCGAGCGCGACGGGAAGACGGTCAACGTATACAGTACCGCCGTTCGCAGCCACTTCACTCCGGAACACGTGAAGGTCAAGGAAGGCGACCGCGTCGTTTGGCATGTCACCAATATCGAACGGTCGAAAGATGCGACACACGGCTTTGCAATACCCGGGTTCGACATCAACCTCAGCATCGAGCCTGGTGAATACATCAAGTTCGAGTTCGATGCTGACCAGGCTGGCACGTACCCGTTCTATTGCTCCGAGTTCTGCTCTGCGCTGCACCTTGAAATGATGGGGTATCTGCTTGTCGAACCGGAGTGAGCAATTCCATGTCGGGTTGACATTTCTTTCATGAAAGCGCGTTATGAAGAAGATCATTCAAGCCATCGTCGGTCCCCGTATCCCGCCGGAAGAACTCCGGCGGCGGGGGCTTCGGTATGCCAGCCCGACCATTGTGCTTTCGATCGCACGTATTGCGCTGCTGATCTCAATCTTCCTTCCGTACTGGCGGATGGAGTTGATCGCCCCACAGTATCCTGATGGATTGCACGTGCAGGCATACCTCAATCGCCTCGAAGGAGACGTCCGGGAAATCGACGGTTTGAATCACTACATTGGCATGCGGCCGCTGGGAGACGCTGCACGACTGGAGCGATCGTTGTCGATATTCGGGCTGCTTTCTCTCGTTCTGCTGGTTGAAGGCGCGACATACATTCACACGCGTTGGGCAGCGATATTTATTGTGCCTGCGGTCGTCTTCCCGCCTTTCTTTCTGTTGGACCTTTATTACTGGTTGAATACATTCGGTCAGAATCTCGATCCGTCTGCAGCGCTCTCGAAGTCAATCGAGCCATTCACGCCACCGGTACTCGGCACCGGTCTCATCGGGCAGTTCGAGACACACGCCTCAATGGGGCCGGGACTGCAACTCGCGTGTCTGACAGCGGTTCTGTGCATCGCGGGCTTGTGGTTGCATCGCCGAGCATACAAACCGCTTGTTGAGTTGGCCGGGAAAGAAGCACAGTCAGAATGATGTACGCTGTGTCCACATTAATTGCCATTGCGATCACTGCGCTGTTGAGTTGGCCCCGGCCAATCGAGCCAGGCGATCTGCAGGCGATGATTGATCAGGCCCCGCCGGGCTCGGTCGTCACTGTTCCTGCAGGAACATACAAAGCTCCGGTAGAAATCGGTCGATCGCTGACGCTGATTGCAGCAGGGGAGGTGATCATCCAGGGACCGGGTGAGGGCGACGTCGTCCGTGTGACCGCGCCCGATGTCACACTGCGAGGGTTTACTATTCGCGGCACCGGGATCAGTCTCGATCGTGAGAATGCCGCAGTTGTCGTCAACGCTCCGCGCGTCAATCTTGAAGAAAACATCGTCACAGATGCACTCTTCGGGTTTTATCTCAAAGAAGCACCGGACAGCATCATTCGTCGCAACCGGATCGAAGCAAAGCAACTCCACGAGCCGCGTCGTGGAGATGCGATCCGATTGTGGCAGAGTTCTGGATGTATCATCGAAGACAATATCGTGCGGGGCAGTCGCGATGTCATTGTCTGGTTCTCGGAGCACGTGACCCTGAGAGACAACATCGTGACGAATGGCCGCTATGGCATGCATTTCATGTACAGCAGCGATGCGATACTTGAGGACAACACACTCACCGACAACTCTGTGGGGACATTTCTGATGTACAGCCGTGACCTGACACTGCGGCGAAACATCCTCGCGCGCAATCGCGGCCCCAGCGGGTTCGGGATCGGCCTGAAAGACATGGATGGGCTGATCGCGGAGAACAACATCATCGTCGGCAATCGTGTGGGAATGCACCTTGATAACTCTCCGTCGAGGGTGGATGTGTCGCATATGGTCAGAAACAATGTGTTTGCGTACAATGATATTGGCCTTGGATTCCTGCCCAATGTCACTCGCAATACCTTCACGGAGAATTCATTCGTAGACAACATTCAGCAGGTCGCCATTCTCGGCTCAGGTACACTCAAAGGCAATGAATTCGCAGTCGGGCAGCGCGGCAACTACTGGAGTGATTATCAGGGATTCGATCTCGATCAGAATGATGTCGGCGACTTCCCGTATCGATCAGATGCATTCTTCGAAGATCTGATGGATCGTCATCCACGACTGCGCCTGTTCATGTTCAGCCCGGCACAGAACGCCATCGAGATGGCTGCGCGCGCGCTGCCGATCATTACACCACGGCTGAAGATTACCGATCCCTCGCCGCTCATGCAGATTGTCCCGGCAGAAGTGCCGCCCGTGCAGACTCCTGGCGGAAACAGCATTGCTGCGGCATGGCTTCTGATCGCTGCCGGTCTTGGCTGCATCGTGCCCGCAGTTGGCCGCGCGGAATGGAAACTCGCAGCCAGGACGCGCGAGAAAGGAAACGAAGCACTGTGATCGAGATCACACAGATGACAAAGAAGTTCGGCAGATTCGTCGCGCTTCAAGACGTGACGCTCCGCATCAACGCGGGCGAAGCGGTCGCTCTCTGGGGGCCCAACGGCGCAGGTAAGAGTACGCTCATTCGCTGCCTGCTGGGGCTGCTTCCCTTTCGAGGCGGAGCGGAAGTCGCCGGGCTGAATGTACGCAAGAACGGCAAGGCAGCACGTCGACTGATTGGATATCTGCCTCAGGAGCCAGCGCTGTTCGATGACCTTCGGCTCGCTGAAGTTGCAGTGCTGTTCGCGCGTCTCAAAAGAGCCAGCACGGCCGACGCGAAGCAGATGCTCCGAGACATCGGCCTTGCATCGCACATGCGCAAACGGGTTCGCCAACTCTCAGGTGGTATGAAACAGCGCTTGTCGCTTGGGCTGGCGCTCCTCACCAATCCGCCGGTAATCGTCCTGGATGAACCCACATCCAATCTTGATGCGGACGGTCGGCGCGAGCTGCTCGATGATATTGCACGGCTGCGCGATGCAGGTAAAACGATCCTGCTAGTCTCCCATCGCGGGGAAGAAGTGCACGAGATTGCTGACCGTATTGTGACTCTCGAGTCAGGCAGGATCGTCCGCACCGAGACATCTCCCAGAGACCCCGACAATCACGATGATGACGGCGACACCGGTGCGACATTGGTTGTTGAACCGCAACGCCTCGTTGAAGCCCGGGCGCTGCTGGCATCTGCCGGGATTGATGTGCAGCGTCGCCGGGAGGCCGCGAATGCGCAAAAGTCAGCACAAATAACGGACTCAAGCGCGGCGGAGTCTCACACCAACGGCATACTTGCGTTCGGAGGCAACCAGTGACAACCGCTGCAATATCAACATCGACGACTCTGCAACATCAGCGTCCGCGACGTGAGCGGTTGATTGATCTGCGTACACTCTGGCCGCTTGTGCGCAAGGAACTTCGGGATTCACTTCGCAATCGCTGGTTTATTTTGTATACGATTGCGTTCGGCGTGCTTGCTGTTGCGCTGGCGTACCTGGCGCAGCTCGGCACCGGCTTTGCAGGGCTCGCAGGGTTCGGCAAAACGGCTGCAAGTCTGATCAATCTTACACTGCTGATTGTGCCGTTGATGGGTATCACCCTCGGGGCGCTGTCGCTGTCCGGTGAACGCGACCGCGGGATGCTTGCGTACCTGCTCGCGCAACCGGTCACCCGCACGGAAGTGTTTCTTTCGAAGTTCGCTGGTCAGTCGATTGCATTCACTGCAACAATCGCGCTCGGATTCGGGATCAGCGCCGCGGTGCTGTCGCGGCATGGAGCAGCCGACGGCGCCATCTTCCTGCGCCTTGCGGCTTTGAGTGTGCTGCTGGCGTTGTCAATGCTCACCGTTGGTATGTTGATTGCGACGCTGGCCCGCCGGCCGGGTGCTGCGATCGGCATCGCGGTGTTCGTCTGGCTCGGCATGGAACTGGCGGAGTGGTTCGAATCCCGGCGA
>CAZVXI010000067.1:14550-15405 GCA_964631295.1 uncultured Isosphaeraceae bacterium | reverse complement strand
AGCTATCGGGGCAGGTGATGTACCTGAGCATAGGCGAGAGCAGCGGGATTCGGCCCTGTGCGGGCATCACGTGGAGCGGTTGGATGGACATGCTCCGTGCGTGTAGCCGTGCTTCGTTCGTCGGCGATAGCGCCAGCGAGCGAAGAGTTTGTAGAGGACGTCGACGATGGGTCTGATGATCGGCCAGCCGGTCGGTGCCCAGAGCCATCCCCAGCCGACGGCGTCATAGGCGGCCCGGAAGACGGCAGGACCTTCGACGATGCGGCCATCCGGGAATCGGCCGTGGATTGACTGCATTGCGGTGTCGGGATCGATGCTGTGATCACCGTTGAGAAACTCAGTTGAGTTGATGTCGGTGATACGAAGCCGACCGCGGCCGGCATCGAGTTTCGCCATCACGCGCGATTCGCGACTGCACATTGCGCAGCCGGCATCGACGAAGATTTCAAAGGCGTGTTCACTCACAGAAGTGGGTTCGCGGCGCGGGCGTATGAGATGCAGTCGAGTGATGGTCAGATGATCCGCTTCGGGGATTCGCCGGCACTCACCTGATTGGCGCGGGGGAGATGATCACCCTGTGCAGCAGTGGCGGCGGCCTTCTCGCGGCTTTCCATCACGCGGTTGAGGGCAGCTCCGGATCGGCCACCATGCAGCGATGTCACAGAAATGTTTGCGGTTTCCTTCTCGAGTTCAGGATCGAGCCGGTGCATTTCCTCGGGCAACAGCGGTTCAACGCCTCGCCCGAAACGCCACATGATCAGCACACAGCCGAGGCCGCAGATCAACGGCAGAATCACCGAGCGTGTCCACAACATCATCGTGCTTTGCGTTCCGGCCTGCCAGGCCTCGACCTGC
>CAZVXI010000067.1:0-14540 GCA_964631295.1 uncultured Isosphaeraceae bacterium | reverse complement strand
GCGATACGGCCGCAACGCACCGCCCTCCCATGGCAGTTCGAACAGCCCGCCCAGCGGCAGCGCGAGCACGGCAAGCAGGGCAGTCCAGATCATCGCGGACACGACCAAGTGCACACGTGCGCCAAACTGCGAACTTGCAATGATGACACCAATGAGCATCAGCATCACCAGCACCATGCACGCGGCAGTTCCAATCGTCTGGGCGAGTGAGGCAGCATCATGAAAGAACTGATCCGACCGGGTGAGCACAGTGACGGGCTCAGCAACATCTTTGAAACTTACTGCGGTATTCGTCGTCAGCATCGCGCGGGGCTTTGTTGCCTCACTCTGATCGACGACAAGCGGGGCTTCAATCTCCGGCTCAACTGTGACAGTCCGCATGTTTGTGAATGCGACGAGTGACCACACAACCACCTGCACGATCAGGCACAGACCAACGGCAGTACAGCATACGGAAATGCTTGATCGCAGCTTCAGGATGGCATACCCGACGGAGCGCGTCTGTGGGGTCATATCACGAATCTCCCGGTCGAAGCCCGCTGCACGGCCGCGGCGACGCGAACAAGGCTCAGACACGATCTGATCGACCGCCTGGAACCGCCGCATGACCACGAACGACCCAGTCGCGAGTATCAAAGCGGACCTGCCCGCACAATCGGTACAATCGTCAAGCATTCCTGCCTGCCTCAGACCTCACCCACGCGAACGAGATGACTCATGCAAAACCATCGGATTCGCCAAGCGAACGATCAATCCTCCACCAGCGGCCGGCATGGCGCCTTGGCGGGCAACATGGTCTTCTCCGGCAACCACACAGAACTGCTCACCAGCTTCACCCCTGCGTCACTCAGGCCTCGCAAAGCCGACGCTGAGCACCCGGGCGAGCCAGACAACATCTTCGCCATGGCAACAGGCCTGAAAGGCGGCGACTTCATCATCTCCTGCACGCGCACGTTCACAGACGACGGCCCGGAACTCTTCCTCGATTGATCTTCAACGCGACGGAAGCGTTGCAGTCGGCCCGGCAAGGTGGCCGATCACCCAATCATGAGCATTGCTCGCACGACAACCCGGCTGCCACTGATTGCCGCACTGCTGCTGCTGCTCGGTGGCTGCTCGGCGCATCGGCAAACCTTCGCCGGGCATGACTCCAATGAGGTCTGGACAGCCATGCTCGCCGTCGCTGAGGTGCCCGACTACACCGGCGACTGGCACGTGACAGACAACATCGTCACCTCTGATCGATCGGCCGGGCGAATCGACGTCAACCGCGACCTGCGACGCTCCGTGCGCGAGGCCGATGGCAGTTGGCGAACCGAGCAGCGTACCTGGCAGTTTCGCTATGAACTGCTGCCCGGCACCCCACCGACGGTCACCATGATCGCTCGCAACCCGGCTATTCCGATGCACGTGCTCTCCGAAGCCAATCGCTTCTTCACCGATGTTGGAGCAGTGCTGGCCGGCGTGCCGAGGCCTGTGCCCGCCGATCAGCCGCAGTTTGCAGTTCCAGATGATCCCGATGCCGGCAGACCGGGCGAACCACGCGACGTCGACCGTCGCTGAACGCGCCGCTCGCTTTTCCCATCTGCCGCGCGCCGCTACCCTGCCGGTCTCATGCTCACCTCCGTCAACTGGCTCAATGACTATCTCGATCCACCGGCCGATGCTGCCGAGCAGGGCGACCTGCTCACGCGTGCAGGCTTTCCGCTTGAGGGCGAGGAGCCGGTCGACGGCGGCGACATCCGGCAGGATTTCGAAATGACCTCAAACCGCGGGGATTGCGTCTGCCATGTCGGCCTCGCGCGCGAGATCGCTGCACTCTCCGGCAGAGCACTCAAAATACCCGCCGCTGATCCCGAGCCAACCGGCCCGTCAGCAGCCAACATCATCAAGGTCATCAATCGCGAAACTGTTCTCTGCCCGCTCTACACAGCCCGCGTCATTCGCGGCGTCAGCGTGCAGCCCTCACCCGACTGGCTTGCAGACCGGCTGCGCGCCCGAGGCGACATCCCGCGAAACAATATTGTCGATGCAACGAACTTCGTCTTGTTCGAACTCGGCCAGCCAGCGCACGTGTTCGATCTCGACACACTCGCAGATCAAACAATCATCATCCGACGCGCAGAAGACCGCGAGCCGTTTCTCCCACTTGGCGATAACGCGCAGAAGGTTCAACTCACCACCGATGATCTCGTGATTGCAGATGCCACGCGGGCCGTCGCAATGGCAGGTGTGAAGGGCGGCGCAGAGACAGCCGTCACACACGCAACGACCGACATCCTCATCGAAGCAGCAACATTCCATCCCGTGGGCGTGCGAAACTCGAGCAGGCGGCACAATATCGCAACAGATTCGAGCTACCGATTCGAGCGTGGCGTCCACCCGGCACACATTGCGGCTGCATCGGACAGACTTGTCTCACTGATTCTCGAACTGGCAGGCGGAGAGTTGTCCGCGGATACCGTCAGCGATGGCGCGCCGATCCCGCAGCCCGTCAAAGTTGCCATGCGGCCGGACCGATGCCGACACCTGCTCGGCGTCCCGATCGAAAACGAACGCATGCTCGATGCGCTCACCCGGCTTGGATTCGCGCCTGCGCTCGCCGGCGATGTCATCGAGTGCACCGTGCCGTTCCATCGGCTTGATATCGAACGCGAGATTGATGTGATCGAGGAAGTCGGTCGCATGTACGGGCTGGACAACATCCCCATCGCCGAGTCGATCGCGATCCGCGTCGCCCCGCCCCAACCCACGGAAATGGCCCGCCAGGCAGTGAACAACGCACTCGTTGGTATGGGATTTCTCGAGACGATCACCCATTCGCTCATCAGCGAGCGCGCTGCCGAGCAGTTCCTGCCGCCCGGCATGACAACACTTTCACTCGATGATGATCGCACGCGCGAGGAACCGGCACTTCGACCGTCGATCCTGCCGAGCCTGCTCCGCGTGTTTGCCCACAATCGAGATCACGGCACGCGCGATGCCAGACTCTTCGAGACTGCGTCCACGTTCGGCCAGCATGGTGATCGCCATCTGGAAACGCGCAACCTTGCCTTGTTGATCCCCGCAGACGATTCCGCGGAAGCGGTGCGCGACATGCGCGGCATCATCGAGCGACTCGTCGCGCTCTTACGCGGACCGGATGCAGTCATCGAAGTCACTGGCGAGCAGGCACTGCCATGGTTCAATCCATGTGCCGTGGCGCGCCATGACGGGCAAGTGCTCGGCTGTTACGGCATCATCGAGGCAGATGTTGCAAGGCAGTTCGGCATCGACGAACCCGTGTGCGGCGCAGAGATCGGCCTCCCCGCGCTGTACCAGAAATACCCGCCGGAAACCGAAGCATATGCCCTGCCCAGCTTCCCGGAAATTGCGCGCGACATCTCGATCATCGTGCCAGAGTCGCAGACATGGCAGTCCCTGCATGATGCCATCGACCAGCTCGCGCTCGATCACCTTCAGGCGGTTGCGTTCGTCACGACATACCGCGGCAAGCAGATCGGCCAGGGAAAGAAGTCCGTGACGATGCGGCTGCACTTCCGGTCGGATGAGGCAACCCTCCGCCACGATGATGTCGACCCGCAGATGCAGCGTGCCGTGGATCATCTCACCAAAACATTTGACGCGCAGGTGCGCCAGTGAGTGAACATCCCAGCGACATCGCAGCCATGCCTTTGCAGGATCTGATCCGATCGCTCGGAGACAAATCGCCAACTCCCGGCGGGGGGGCTGTGGCGGCAGTGACAGCAGCGCTCGCAGCGGCAATCTCACGCATGGTTGTGTCGTTCTCAGTCGGGCGGAAGACACTTGCGGAACACGCGGAACTGCACGATGAAGCGCTGCGCACATTGAACGACCTCTCGCAGACGGCGATCGCGGCAGCATCCGAGGATGCGCGCGCGTTTGAAGCGCTCAGCGAGTTGTGGAAACTGCCCGAGGATGATGAACGCCGGCAACGGGAATGGGATGATGCGCTGCGCGCCGCCATCGAAGCGCCCATGCATGTTCTCGGCAGCGCGCTGGGCGTTCTGCACCTGCTCATCCGACTCCACGGCGCAACGAATCGCATGCTCGACAGCGACCTTGCAATCGGCGCGATTCTCGCCGATGCTGCCGCCCGATCAGCCGCGTGGAATGTGCGGATCAACCTGCCGCACCTCACCGACAAGACCGAAGCAGATCAACTGGCGCAGGAAGTCGTGCAGATGCTCGATCGGTCAGCCGCGATGACACAGGTCGTCGAAGTGTCGTGCGGCCAATAGATGAAAGACGATGCCCCACCGGGCCGATAAATCATCCATGCCGCGCCATCGAGCCATCCAGGACATCGTCGACATCCAGGGTCTGCGGACACAGCCCGAGCAACTCGAGACCCAGGCAGAATCGCGAGGCCCGAGGCGACGGTTTCTTTCCGTCTGGTTCCGATGCTGCAACACGTACGGCCGAATGTACCGCGATGAATTCGGGACGCGTTACGATGGCAGGTGCCCCGCATGTGGCGCGCGTGTGCAGGCATTGATCGGGCCCGATGGAACAAGCCGCCGCACATTCGAGGCCGAGTAACACAACCCGCTGCGCCAGCAGTCGTTTCTCGGGCGCGGCAGCCTCGAAGTCACGCGCACACCGCGCAGTTGCCAATCCCCCTACAGGAACACACCCTTTTCATGCAGAACATTGTTCGGCGTCTGGCCTCGCTGAATGGCTTCCAGCATCAGCCGCTCGCCCTCGCCGTGATATGCATACACCGCCTCACCCGGGCTGACGAGTTCATTCCAGTATTTCTGGAACACGAGCGCACGATCCTTGTTGCGCGCCAGCGCTCCGGGCACTGCGTGCAGCATTGCATGATGCCGAAGGCGCTTGCGGAAGTATCGCTTGACAATGTGCGGCATGATGCGGCTCAGCCAGGTGTCCTCGTCGCGATCAACATACCGGGGAATCACATATCGGGGCCGATCGAGCGGGCCGAGCAGTTCCGCCATGCACGTTGTGAACAGCGCACTGTCCTGATCCGACCCGCTGCGCAGGAACGCGCGCACATAGCCCCCTGCTCGCTGCTTTGCGCGAACCTTCGCATCGGGCGCAATCTGCTCCGTCTCGCGCAGTGAGGACAGCACTGCCGTGCTCATCGCCAGCACAAGTGATGTATCCGACCACGGCTCGCGCGCCCCGGCCATCGGCGGGAACCCCCCACCGCCTCCGCCTCGCCGCTTGACTTCCAGCGTCTGCAACTCCAGACCATGAAAGGGCGTGCCGATCGACCACTGCGTGCGCGCTTCCTTGCGCTTCTTCGAGCGCGCGAGCATCTCTGCGTTGAGCAGATGCATCGCACCCTCGACGCCTTCCGGTTTGAGATTCGTGAACGCAGCATGCACGTGCCCGACACCGCGTTCGATCTCGCCGTCATCCGTCACGCCATACAGTGACTGATGCCGCGCGATGAACCGATGGTAATCATCCAGCCCCTTGGCAAACTCCCCGGCGACACAGATGACATCCCAGTTGTCCGACACCTTGTGTTTGTCTTTCGGGTCGAGGCGCATCGACCTTCCGCGCAACTGATTGACAGACATTGACGTGGTCACCGTCGTGAGATCGACCAGCACGTTGACCCGGTTGGCATCCCACCCCTCGCCGAGCAGGCCGCGCGTCCCGATGAGACACCGCGTCATGCCATGCTGAAACATTTCCGTAATCAGCCGCATGTATACACGCGGGCACCAGTCGGCTCCGCGCCCGGTGATGTGATGAAACCCGCCGGCAGGTTCATCAAGCAGTTGCACATCATACCCGTTGGCTGCAAGCCACTTGCGCGCAGCGGGCATGAACCGGCTGACGAGTTCGTCATCCACGAGCACAGTCGAACCGGTGACGAGGATCGGATCGAGTGCATCGGTCTGCGGATCATAAAGCAGGGACTTGAACGCAGCGATCGCGCCGCCTGCTTCCTCGTCATGAATGTCTGCAATCGCCTCGCGCACTGCAGAGGTCTTCTCGAAGTCGGTGACGACGATGGCGCGCATGCGATCCCCCAGCACGGCGTGTTCTGCTTTGAGAATCGCGCGCGCCGCCTCCACCTTCCCCCGCGCGTACGCCAGCACGCGACTGACCGGCGATGCGCATGCCTGCGCCCCGGTCTCGGTGATCTGCACGCCAAGCATGCGCAGTCTCGCAATCACGCGCTCAGCGAGTGCGTGATCAGCCGCGCTTGCAGACCGCCGCAAACCATGCCGGACATAGCGATCGAGCACGGGCACGAGAATCTCCATCGCCGGGCGTTCTTCCGCGAGCAGCAATGGCGGGACTGCCGGCACACCGGGCGGCATGTCGATCTTTCGCATGTGCAGGAACAGTCGCCCGGCATCTGCAAGCGCGCGATCACGCCGAACGAACGACTGCCAGTCCTTCGCGCGCCCGCTCGCGAGGCAATGATACTGCAGCGCATCGGCGATCCACACAGGCAGCGGCGCGATGCGCTGCGGCAGTGCCGCGTATTGATCATCAGCATCGTCCACCGGAGGCGCCGCCGATTGAGCGACCTCGGTATCGCCCTCGATATCGAGCATCGCACGCGGCTCGCACAACTCTTCAATCAGCGCGCTCAGCCGTTCATCTGCATCCGCGACAAACCGCAGTTCATCCGGGTGCGGGCGAATCACATACGCAAGATCCTGATATGGAGCGAGGTGGCCGTCGCGCACGAGCGCGGGGATCGGCACCTCGAAATCAACCGGCCCGAAGAACGCCCGGTACCGCTCGACATCGGCTGCGTCGCGCCCGCTCATGTCCGGCGGGGTGGCAGTCAGCCCGAGCACGACCGGCCCGTTGAGCAGATCCTGTGCGTCGGCGAGCACACGCCCCCAATGGCCCATCAGATGGTGGCATTCATCGAGGATGATCAGCCCGACATCATGCTTGCGCAAACGCTCGAGTGTCTGGCGCGAAGTCTCGTGCAGCGTCGCAACTGCATCGCCTGACATCGCCAGCGCATCACGCACATGCTTGCGATACGCAGAAAGTCGCTGCTCGAAATACTGCGGATTGTTTGCGCGCAGGTCGTTGATCCAGACCGCTGCTTCCTCTGCATCCTGCGCCTGGCCGGTCTCGATGAGGCGGGCGAGCCACTGCTCGCGTGCTGCTGCGTTGAGATCTTCGCTGCCGCGATGTGGCAAAGACACGGACTGATACGTCAGCGATGTGAGCAGGCCAATCGCCTGAGGATCGTCACTCATGCGATGTTCATGGCCCTTGAGGTCGAACATGCTCGTGCGGGCCAGCCATTGTGACTGAATCGCAGAGTTCGGGCTGAGCACCAGCGCCGGCCGGCGGACAAGCTCCGCCCAGACATACAGCCCCAGCACCGTTTTGCCAGAACCCGGCGGCGCAACAATGTGCAGACGCGACTCTCCAGCCTTGAGTTGCGACTGAATCACACGAGCCGCATCTTTCTGTGATGCCCGCAGCTTGCCGCGAAACCGCATTTTCGGGAATTTGTCAGCCATAATCCTCGATTGTGCCGCTGAGTGTATGACAGACGCTGCCTGCCGGCACGCCGCGATTGGATGCTGTGAACGCAGGCGGAATCCAGACTTCACCGGTTGCCGCCACCGTGCGTCTGCTACACTACAGGGACACACCAGCGGCACGTGGAGGACGCGCCCATGTGGGGAGCACATTCAGGTTCGGGAACCAGCCGCCGCAGCTTTCTCAAAGTCGGCGCGCTGTCGTGGCTTGGCCTTGGCGAGTTCCTGCGGATGCGGTCGCTCTGGCAGGATGCCGGCAACGTCATCGAGCCCAAAGCGCAATCCGTCATCAACATCTTTCTGCCAGGTGGCATGGCCCACCAGGACACATTCGATCCGAAGCCGTATGCGCCCGTCGAGTATCGAGGCGCCACGCAGACGATCGACACAGCCATCCCCGGCGTGCGCTTTGGCAATCACCTGCCGAAGACCGCCGCCATCGCTGATCGCATCAGTGTGATTCGTTCCTTCTCGCACGGCGAAGCTGCGCATGAACGCGGCGTCCACAACATGTTCACCGGCTATCGGCCGAGCCCGGCGCTGGTCTACCCGAGCATTGGCAGCGTCGTCGCCCACGAACAGGGGCCGCGAAAAAACCTGCCCGCGTACGTGTGTGTACCCAACACACCCAACGTCTACGCAGGCACGGGCTACCTCAGCGCATCATTCGCGCCGTTCAGTGTCGGATCAGACCCGGCAGCGCGTCAGTTTGAAGTGCGCGATCTTGATCTCCCGCAAGGTGTCGACGAAGCCCGCTTCACACGCCGCCAGCGATTGCTTGATGCAGTCAACGATCACTTTGCGTCACGCGAGCAGTCCGACAATCTCGATGCGATGGATTCGTTCTACCAGCGTGCGTATGACCTGCTCGGTTCTGAAGCGGCTCGCGCCGCGTTTGATCTCTCCTCCGAACCTGACGCACTGCGAGACAACTACGGCCGCAACACCGCAGGACAGCGCATGCTGCTTGCCCGGCGGCTCGTCGAATCAGGTGTGCGCTTTGTCACACTCAGCTACGGCTCGTGGGACATGCACCAGAACATCAGCAATGGCATCGGCGCGCAACTGCCGCCGTTCGATCAGGCGTTCGCAACACTCATCACCGATCTCGAACAGCGCGGTCTGCTCGATTCCACACTCGTGCTTGTCACAACCGAGTTCGGCAGAACGCCCAAGATCAACCCCGATGGCGGCCGCGATCACTGGCCTCGCGTCTTCAGCGTCGTGATGGCCGGTGGTGGCGTCAAACGCGGCTATGTGCATGGTTCATCTGATGCGACCGCATCGGAAGTCGACCAGAACGGCGTCGGGCCCGAAGATCTCGCCCGAACCGTGTTCAATCTCATCGGCATCGATCCTGACAAACCGCTGATGGCACCCGGCAACCGCCCTGTGCGCATCGTCAAGGACGGCAACATCATTCGCGAGATTCTCGCATGATTGCGGATCGACTTCATCGGCTCCAACTCATCATCGCCTCGCTCATGTGCCTGACTGTGTCTGCCATCGCAGAGGCAACCGAGCCGCGCGTGAATATCGTCATCCCGCGCGGCGGACAGCGCGCAACCTCCGTCGAGGTGACCATCCGCGGCCAACGCCTGCACGATGCGCTCGAAGTTGTCATGCTTCAGCCGGGCATAACGATTGATGAACTCACCGTGCACGATCAGTCGCGCGCCACTGCGAGCTTCCACATTGCCGATGACTGCCCGACCGGCCCGCATGCGCTGCGCATCCGCGCTGCAACTGGCATCAGCAACCTCATGACATTCAACGTCGGTGATCTGCCCGAAGTTGCCGAGGCCGAGCCGAACAACGCGCTCGATGCGCCGCAGACTGTGCCGTTCAGCTGTGTTGTCAACGGTGTCGCAACCAATGAAGATGTCGATTACTACGCGTTCGATGTCAAAGCCGGCACACGAATCACCGCTGAGATTGAAGGCCTTCGGCTTGGCGGGCGCGTGTTCGATCCTGCCATCCTGTTGTTTGATCCCGAAGGCTTCGAGATCGCTGCGTGCGATGATGCTCCGCTCGCTCGGCAGGATGCAATCGTCTCAGTCATCGCGCCAACCGACGGAACCTTTACCATCGCCGTGCGCGAGAGTGCCTATCGCGGGAACAACAACTGTCGCTACCGGTTGCACATCGGCGCGTATGTCCGGCCACTTGCAACGATCCCCTCCGGCGGGCGACCGGGCGAGACACTCGACGTCAACATTCTCGGCAATCCGACCGGGCCGCGCACAGCCCGGATGACACTCCCGGACGAAGGTGTTGCGTCGCGCGGGTGGTGTCCACCGCAAACTGTTGGTGTCACGATCCCCGATGATGCTGGCGCACCGCCGTCACCCAACTGGTTTCGCATCACCGACCTGAACAACGCGATCGAAACCGAGCCGAACAACGGGCAGAACGACGCGACACCCATCACGATTCCGTGCGCAGCGCATGGCGTCATCGAAGAACCGGGCGATCGCGACATATTCGTATTCAACGCCGCCAAGGGACAGGCGTGGAATGTCGATGTCTATTCCCGTCGTCTGAGATCGCCACTCGATGCAGTGATCAACATCCGCAAGAAGGGTGGCGGCAACATTGCAGGGAACGATGATGATCGCGGCACACCCGACAGTCGTGTGCGCTTCACCGCACCCGAGGATGGCGAATACATCCTGATCGTGCGTGACCATCTCAACAGTGGCGGACCAACACATGCGTATCGTGTCGAGTTCACACAGGTGCAGCCCTCGCTCAGCGTGCAGGCTCCTCGTCAGGTTCAGCAGGTGGCAGTGCCGCGCGGGCAGCGCGCCGCCATCATGCTCAGCGCACTTCGTGAAGACTTCGGCGGCGACCTCACCTGCATCGCACGCAATCTGCCTGCACAGATCACAATGACCGCACCTTTGATCGATGCATCCATCGGAACTGTGCCCGTCGTCTTCGAAGCAACCGCAGATGCGCCGCTCACAGCAACGCTTCTGGATATCGAAGCCCGGCACACAAAAAGCGCCGATCCAATCGTCGGAACATACAGCCAGGACATCGAGATGTCACTCGGGCGCAACAATACCGTGTTCTGGGCGCACACGGTTGACCGACTGCCAGTCGCTGTCGTCGAGCCGGTGCCTTACACGATCGAAGTGGCGGAGCCCAAGGCTCCACTCGTACGTAACGGCACGATGCTGCTCAATGTCCGCATCACGCGCGCTGAGGGGTTCACGCAGCCGGTTCGCCTCAATGTGCCGTTCACACCGCCTGGCGTCGGCGCGCAGCGAGGCGTCGTGATTCAGCCCGACAAAACCGAAGCGACGATCACACTCAACGCCAATGGCAACGCGCCGCTGAAGCAATGGCAGATCATCGTTGAAGCCAACGCCAACGCGCAGGGTGGCGGGCAGCATGCTATCTGCAGTTCGCTTCTTGCGCTTGAAGTTGCCGAGCCGTATCTCACCTTCGCCCCGCAGGGAACAAATGTCGAGCGAGGCCAGGCGACGACGATGGGAATCACTGTCAGCAGAAGGGTGGATCAGCCGGGCGATGTCTCCGTTGAACTGCGCGGCTTACCGCACAATGTCGCTACCATGCCTGTCAATCTTTCGCCGACTGATGACGCGATTACGTTCGAAGTCTCAACAAAGCCCGACAGCCCGGTTGGCAGGCATCGCAATGTCTTCTGTATCGCGCGATATGACGTCAATGGCGAGCAGGTCATCCATCGCCTGCCAGCAGGCGAGTTGCGGATCGACAAGCCCCTGCCCAAAGAGACCGCTCCTGCCAGTGCTGCCCCCCCGCCCCCGCCGAAACCCGAGGCAAACGGGGAGCGACCGCTCACGCGCCTTGAGAAACTCCGGCTGGAACATGAGCAGCGACGAGCACAACTCAAAGCACAGAAGCAGAAGCAACAGCAGGAAGAGAACAACGAGGGAGACGACTCGGACGCAGCGAACGCAGCGAACAAGGAGGGCGATGACCAATGATCCGCACGCGACTGCTCTCTCTCGCCATTGCAGCAATGATTGTGCTAACGACGTCCACAGCGCACGCTGATTCGGATGAAGACGCCCGCGTCATCACGCAGATTCGCGTCTGGCCGGAGACAATCCAACTCGATCATCGTGGCGATGAACAGACGATCGTCGTGCTTGCAACAACAGGCAACGGCGTGCACGTGGATGTTACGGACCAAGTCACGCTGGCCATCGCAGACGAGCAGATTGCAACTGCCACCGATGCGCGCATTTCTCCGCGCGCTGATGGCGCGACGACCATTGTTCTCTCGTACGAAGGTCAGTCGGCTGAGTTGCCTGTGACTGTGCGAAACGCAGGTGCGCCCCGCCCGGTCAGTTATCGCCTCGACGTTATTCCCGTGTTCATGTCTGCCGGCTGCAACAGTGGTGGCTGCCACGGTTCAGCGCGCGGGCAGGACGGGTTCCGCCTGTCGCTCTTCGGCTTCGATCCCGTCGGCGACTGGCAGCGCATCACACGCGAGATGCCCGGCCGGCGAGTCAATCGCGCGATGCCCGATGCCAGCCTGCTCTTGCGCAAAGCAACAGGCGAAGCGCCGCACACCGGCGGCCGACGGATCAAGCCCGGCAGCGCACCATACAACGCTCTCCGCGACTGGATCGCCACTGGCGCACAGAACGATTGCGTGGAGGCACCTGCCGTCACTGCCGTCAATCTCTATCCGCCCCGAGCTGTACTCGCGGGTTCTGATCAGAACACACGCTGTGTTGTCGTCGCCGAGTATGCTGACGGAACGAATCGCGATGTCACCGACCTTGCCGTATTCCGCACGAACAACGATGTCTCGCTCGAAGCCGACGCAAACGGCACGCTGCGCAGCGGAAACCCCGGCGAGGCATTCATCACGGCGAGCTTCGACACGTTCACGGTTGGCAGCCCGTATATCGTTCTCACCAGTGATGGCTCGTTCACGCTGACCGATCCGGCAGACGGCCGCCTCGCCGCGAACTACATTGACGAACACATTGCTTCCAAACTCACCGATCTTCGCATGCAGCCATCCGACCTGTGCAGTGATGAAGTCTTCATCCGCCGGGTATACCTCGATGTCATCGGCCTGCTCCCGACGCCTGAACAGCGCAATGCGTTCATTGCAGATACAACACCCGACAAGCGAGCGCGCACGATTGATGAACTGCTGGAACGGCGCGAGTTTGCGCAGTTGTGGGTGATGCAGTGGGCTGAACTCCTGCAGATTCGATCCAACAACGACATCAGCCAGAAGGCAGCGCTGCTTTACTTTGAATATGTCCGGCAGTGCATCGCCGACAATGTTCCCGTCGATGAGATGGTCCGCCGTATTCTCGGCGCGAGCGGCGGAACCTTCGCAGAGCCTGCGACAAACTTCTACCAGAACAACCGCGACACACTCGTGCTCATGGAGAACGTCGCGCAGGCATTCATGGGCGTGCGTGTGCAATGCGCTCAGTGCCACAACCACCCGTTTGACCGCTGGACGCAGGACGATTACTACGGCTTTGCTGCATTTTTCAGCCAGGTCGGCCGCAAGCGCGCCGAGGACCCGCGCGAAACAATCATTTTCGATCGTCGCCGCGGGGAAGCCCGCCATCCCGTGGATAATCGTGTCATGCAGCCGAAGTTCCTTGGCGGGCTGGCACCTGATATCGGCAATCGCGATCGGCGCGAGGTCGTCGCGCAATGGCTGACCTCGCCAGAGAATCCGTTCTTCGCGCGGTCGCTCGCCAATCGTGTCTGGGCGCACTTCATGGGAGTGGGCATCGTTGAGCCGGTCGATGATTTTCGCGTCAGTAACCCGGCATCGAATGACCCGCTGCTGGCGGCAATGGCGGCGAAGCTCGTCGAATATGACTTCGACTTCAAGCGGCTTGTGCGCGATATCTGCAACAGCCGGGCGTATCAGCGATCGACTGCGCGTCTGGCGAGCAATGCACACGATGAACGCAACTATGCCCATGCGCTCGTTCGCAGGCTGCGCAGCGAAACACTGCTCGATGTCATCACACAAGTAACCGAAGTGCCGCAAAAGCTGCCCGGCCTGCCGCTTGGCTCGCGCGCGGTGGAAGTTGCCGATGGCTCTGCCAGCACCTATTTCCTCACCACGTTCGGGCGTTCATCGCGCGACACTGTCTGCGCGTGTGAAGTCTCGCGAGAGCCATCGCTCGGGCAGGCACTGCACCTGCTCAACGGCGACACCATCAACCGCGCCATCGTGCAGGGGAAGGTCATCAACCGAATGCTTGAAGACGGCTCCACGCCGGAACAGGTCTTTGAAGCACTCTACGTGCGATGCCTGTGTCGCGCACCCAGCGATGAAGAACGCGCTGCGTTTATGCAGGAACTGGAACACGCCGATGATTCGAAGGTGGTTCTCGAGGATGCATTCTGGGCGATTCTGAACGCAAGCGAGTTCGTCTTCAACCATTGATAACTATCATGATGTATCGACCACACTGTCTTCTCGTCCTGATCATGATCGCCACAATGTGCGCAACAGCACACGCCCGGGATGATGGTGCGCGCATTCCGACGTTTGATGATCACATCGTTCCGATTGTGAACGAGTATTGTATATTCTGCCATCGCGGCGAACGGGCACGAAACGGGCTGCGTGTGGACAACTACGCAGCACTCATGCAGGGTGGCAGCGGCGGCCCGGCCATTGAGAAAGGCAACAGCGGCGGCAGCCTTTTGTATCAACTCGTCGCCCACGAGCGTGAACCATCCATGCCGCCGGATGAGCCGCGCATTTCCGAGGAAATGCTCGCGACGATCCGCGCGTGGATCGATGCAGGCGCGCCCGAGAACACCAGCGCAGCCAAGGCCGCCGCGAAATCAGCCGCGCCCGAGCCTGTCAAAATCACAACCCCCGCGCTCGATACCCCCGCAACTCTGCCGAGCGGCCTGCGAATGTTGCCGTACTGGTGGACAGAATCGCCCGGCACGGTCACGGCCGTTGCAGCGAGCCCGACAACACCACTCGTCGCCATCGCCGGGTATCGTCAGATACTG
>CAZVXI010000066.1:988-15546 GCA_964631295.1 uncultured Isosphaeraceae bacterium | reverse complement strand
ACGCGATCGTCACTCTGTCGATGATGGTTGCGGTTGTGACACCAGCCGCTTCGACAACTCGGCTCGCATTGTCTGCGATGTTGGCGAAGTCCGGACCATCGTCGCCGAGCAGATCGCCGGAAAGCACGACTTCGTGAAGGGCAGGGTCACGGTCCGCGAGGTTCATCTCCCCACCAGCGAATCCGCCGTAGATCGAAACGCCATCGGGTATCACGAAGGATGCATCGCGATCACCCGCATCGTCTGGAAGGTACGTCCCCGCTGCAATCCACACAGCATCCCCAGCCTGAGCTGCGCCGAGCGCTGCCTGCAAGCCCATCGTTCCCTGGAATGCATCAGCCCAGGATGTGCCATCGTTCAGACCACTGCCAAGCGATGCGTTGACAAACCATGTGTCTCCGCTGCCGCGTGCGCGCGAGGACGTGCGAGTCGGCAGATTGCGCTTGCGAGTCGCCGGCCGGGTGAAGTCGTCCTGCGGACCATCAAGGATCTTGCCTCGTCCTTCGCGCACGGTCGACGCGTGTTGCAAGCGCGATACACCTTGCGGACCTGTGCGGGGTTGCTCGAAAATACTCGAATCGCGCAGCGGCGGATCGACGGGCCGACCACTTGCCAGCATCTGGCCGATACTGACAACCGATGCCACGAGGCAGCAGTACACTGTCCGATATCTGCTCACGGGTGTTCGCACCTTCTCCTCGGCCGCGACGCGACCTCATGAGAAATGTACGAGCGAACCGTGCTCGTGCCCTCACTTTGTGTGCAAAAACGTTGATTTCGCTGTCCCGGCTGCCTCACGCACCCCAGTTGGAGAGCACGATGAGAAGGTCTGCCAGCCCCACGGTGCAATCACCGGAGGCATCCGCGCTGCATGAGCAACCGCTGCGTGCAGGAGTGCCGGTGCATCCCCAACTGCTGAGCACCGCCAGCAAATCGGCGAGGCCGACGCTGCAATCTGCCGTCAAGTCTCCATCCGCGTTGCACGAAACCAAGATGAGCTCACACGCTGCCGTCGGCAGTTCCTGCCCGAGGAACGGCACGCCGCCACCAATCACAAGGATGCGCCCATCGTTGAGCAGCATTGCAGGCGCATCGTCGTGCGGAGCGTTCATCACACCGGAGTACACCCACGCATTGGCGTGCGCATCGAAGATGGCAAGGTAATCGAGTTCCGTATCTTCGCTGTCAAGTTGCTGTTCACCGCCGAGGACGACGATGAACCGCCCAAGGCCGATCGCGCTGTGATCCGCGATGCCGCCCGGCCGGTCGGGTGCTGCGGGCGCTTCGGTAATCGTGTCCGCATCAATGTCAATCCAGTAGCAGGCATCGGTTGTATCTCCGGTGGCAACGCGCTGCCCGCCGATGAGAATCGTCCTGCCATCCGGCACGCGCACTGCTGCGACATCATCCAGACCTTCCGCCAGCGTGGATGTGAGCAGACTGCTCGATTGCGCATCAACGTCGATGACTTCCAGCGTTGCAGGCCCGCTGCCTGCACCGGCAATGAGTAACACGCGTTCACCCGCTGTACCGCGTGCACCTGCCGATGGCAGCAGAACGGCAGCATGAGCGCTGCGTGTGTGTTCGAGTTCGAACGCACTGCTCCATTGATCTGTTGCAGGATCGAACAGTTGCCAGGTTCCCGCTGCATCGCCGCCTGCTATCAAGACGCGACCGTCAGCGAGCATTGTCGCGGTGTGCGCGGAGCGCGCATGGGTCATCGAGTCTGCAACGGTGAACTGCCCTGTCATCGGATCGAATATCTCAACGGAACTCGTTCGCGTGCCATCGCTCGTCCCCGTTGCGTTGATGCGCCCGCCGGTGATCAGGACACGTCCATCGTCAAGCGTCGTTTGCGTGTGACCTGAGCGGGCAGTGTTCAGCAGCGGCGTCGTTGGCGGGTTGCCGTTGCCGGGCGTGAACTCATCGGTGAACTGCTCCATCACCGGGTCGAAGAATGCCACTTCGTCACGCGAGAACAACGATGGCGGAATCAGCGTCAGGCCAAGCCCGCCGGTGACCATGACGCGACCATCTGCAAGCAGACTGGCGCGATGCAGTATCCGCGGCTGCTCGTCGCTTGCGGTTGCAGCAATCGAAACGTCAGCGGACACATCCGCCTGAACCGACGTCGCACACCCTGAGCACACCCACAAGCACGCGACCAACAACATCTGGAGCGGCGTTCGCATGCACCGAACGTAGCACGGGTTCCTGCGGACGCCAAGTGCAAAGCACTGTCAGGCGATCAGAAGACGGTTTCTTCGTCGATAATCGTCCCTGCTTCGGGCGGGTTCTCGAGCAGGTCTGCCGTCAGTTCGAGCCGCTTGCGCACCGCCTCCATCGACTCAGGGCGATCATCGGGATCGAGTTGAATGCAGTCCATCACCTGCTTGGAGAGCAGCGGGTGGATCGCAGGATCCTTCTCGTGGGGCGATTCTGGCAGCGAGATGTGCGTGGCATCAATCGCGCCGGTGTACAGGCTGTTGCCGTTTTCATCCTTTGGCGGCATGGCAGTCGGAATGACCTCGCGGACGAGAAGCCAGTACATCATGGCGCCGAGGTTGTAGATGTCCGTCTGAGCAGTGATCGCCTGGCGATGCGCCTGCTCGGGCGCCATGTAGCCGGGCGTGCCCTGAATGCGCTTCTTGACCGTGCCGGTCTTGCAGGCCTGGCCCAGGTCGATGATCTTCACGTCATGCCCGCCAGTGACGAGCACGTTGCTCGGCTTGATGTCCGCGTGGACGTAACCGTGCTCATGCATGTGCGCGAGCGCGGACGCGACCTCGGTCAGCAGCCGGACTGCCTCAACATGCGACTTGGGAATGCGCTGATCGATCGTTTGCGCATCGACAAGCTCCATGATGAGTGAAACCGCTTGAACTTTCAGCAACTTGCGATGCTTGATGAGTTTGTGAATCCGGCGGAGATATGGATGATCCATCTGGCGACCAACGTTGTATTCCGTCTCAACCTGGTCGAGGAATCGCTGGTCCTTGTCATCATGTTTGATAACGTGTTTGAGGGCCCACACCTGTTTGGTCTTGGGATCCTGCACGGCGTACAACTGCGAGGCAGCCCCGGTGCCGAGTTTGGCGAGTATTCGATAGCCCGAGATTTGATTCGGTTTGGCCATAGCGCCGCGGAAGGGCATTGGAGGAGCATTCTCAACCAGGACGTGCATTGATCCACAATACGGCGACGACGCCGCTTCGGTTGCGTTTCCGCCATGGGAATGAGATTCCGCAGCAGAAGGGGCCAAGCGTAGTCGCAGGCGTCTTTGGGATCAACGCGACAACGTGCGCAGGTGTTCCCGCATTCTCGCAGCCGGGAAAAACGACCCTGGGCTGGTCGTTCCATCGGATAAATCCCGGTGCAGATACACCCGATCGGCAGGAATTGCCAGCTCCACACGCAGTTGTTCAACGAGCGTGAACAACATGTCGATCTGCCGATCCGTGAAGGTCCGACGATCGCCGTTTCCGATCAAACAGATGCCAATTGAGTTGGCATTGTGCTCCGCACCGGCCTTCCCGGCGACATGGGCACCGGGCAACTGCTCCAGCCAGCGATACCCGGCGTGGACGACGCCATCGCCGAAGCCATTGCCGTTGCCGATCAGGAAGTGGTAGCCAAGGCCCTGATAACCCCACGCGACATGCTGCCTGTGCACAGATTGTGGATCACCTGCTGGCTCGCCGAGGTGGTGGATGACGATGCCCGACCACTCATGCAGGGGCGCATCAATCTGGAAAACGCGGCTCTTGCCCGCCGCGTCGGCCGACGAGCGCTTCTCAAGCGTCTGGAGGTTCGTCGCGAGGAAGCCGCCTCGGCTGCCACCCTGGAAACTGAATGCTCCCATCACCAGCGTCATCGCGGCAACAAAACTCACCCACACCATCTGGGTGCGTCGGCTCGGTCGTCGTGACCGCCTTTGTGTCTTTCCTTGACTCGGCACAGTCTTCTCTTTATTCGAATGGATGTCAGTGCGTGACTATCCAAACTATCGGACGAGCCACCACGGAAACCTTGACCAATGTAAGGATTTACACCCGTGACCTGCACCGGGCACCTATCGGACGCTCGTGAAAACGCACGCAATCAGTTGCGACGACCAAGCCGGGCACGCAGCGCCGGCTGGGGATTGCCGAACTCATCGGGCTCGACGAGCGGCACATTGCGGCGACGCATCTGGTCCGTTGTGTCGAACTGCGTTCGATTGTCTGACGACTTGAACAGCGTCCGCTGACATCCGCCGGCGACAAATCCGAGAGCGATGATCACCGAACCCGCCCGGACAAGACGAGAAAATCGGCGCGTTTGCTCGTGAACTCGGCTGGCCATCGGGATTGCTTCGGTTGTCTGCTGCATCGCTTGCAGAGTATATCGGATCAATCGGCATCTTCCGGCGATTCGGCCGGTCGAGGGGTATCCAGCCGCACCTGTCGCTCCGCACGGAACTGTTCACCACTGCGACCGTCGGTAAACAGCACCACCGCCTGGCACACCTCGTCGCGATTCCGCGGCGAGACGGCCACTTCCGCCGAGTAGTGGGTACCCATGAAACTGCTGCGATACGCATCACGCACGGCCAGCGGATCAAGTGATTTCCGCCCGAGCGTGTACGGCCCCTCCGCATCGATCGCAACAATCACGACCTCGATCGAGCCAACCATCTGCAGAAATCGCCCGCGTCCATCTTCCGGGTGCACATACAACACCAGCCGATCCGCAAATCCGTCCATATCCTCATCCACGGCATGGCTCAACCGGCCGATCGTGATCGCTGCAAGGAACGGTTCGGCACCCGCGATATCAATGAGCGCCTCGGCGGCGGCCTCACCCGTGCGAGCCTCCCGCGCCATCCGACCAAGCTGCTGCGTGAGTTCCGCCACGCGGCCGTCGGCGCTGGCCAGTTCATCCTCCAGCCGCTGCACTTCTTCGCGCAGGCGGTCGTTCTCCGCGCGAATGGCATCACCGGAGCAGCCGCTGATTGCGAACAGGGCTGCCATGAGCATCGCCAGCGCAGCTGCGCAGCTTCGGGTTGGATGATCCATCAGCGGAAACACATCTGCATGCTAGGCGATCACTGACTTCGCGTGTTGCCCGGTCCGGCTGAGTCCCTTTGCGCTGCCGCCAGCGCGGCCATCTGCACTACACTGCCCACGGCCATGTCAATCGAAACCACCGCCAACATTGAACCGATGCGCCTTTTGCCAATGAGCGGGCCGCCACTCGAGCCGATTGCCATCAAACCATCGCAGCAGGCGATTCTTGGTCGGTCGGCGGAGTGTTCGGTGGAACTGCCTGATGCCACGGTGTCGCGCCGGCATGGAAGTATTCACGCTCGGAACGGCCGGTGGCTCATCACCGATCTCGGCTCCCGCCACGGAACGTATCTCAATACGACTCAACTGGAGGCGAACCAGGCGACCACCCTTGAGAACGAAGACACGATCCGGATCGGCCCGTGGATGCTGCGGGTGTTGATCGGCGAGCAACAGGTTGTGGTGACGAGCACGATTGATGCTGACAACTCTTCGCGCCAGCGTGTTGAACGCGTTCATGAGGATGAACTCTCGCGCCTCGCTCAGCACCGGCTCAACCTGCTGCTGGACAGCGCATCGGAGATTCACAATGCAAGGGGTGAAGACCAACTCAGCGAGTTGCTGCTGCGGGCGTCGATTGCTGGAACTGGCTTCCCCCGCGCGGCGCTGTTGCGCGCGGTCGGTTCCGAGGAGAACGTCGAAGTGCTCGCCTGGCAGAGCGCCGATGATGCGCCGGTTGATGATGCGACCTTCAGCCGCTCGCTCGTTCGGGCTGCAGCCCGCGGAGAGACCGTCCGCCTGTCCAGCGATGACAGCAATGTCAACATCACCGGCCAGAGCATTGTGTCGCTGCGCATCACCGAAGCGTTGTGCGTGCCGATCATGAGCGGTGATGCGGTGCAGGCGTTTTTGTACCTTGATTCGCGCGAGAGCGAGTCGGACATCGCGCCGGATGCGGCAGGCTTCTGCCAGGCTTTGGCGCGAATGGGCGCGCTCGCGTTCAACTCGCTCAAGCGCATCGACCTCCAGCGCCGGGCGACACAACTGGAGACCGAACTCGGTGCTGCTCGCCAGGCGCAGCAACTGATCATGCCTGCCTTCCACGGCTCGGTCGGCCCGCTGCATTACGCGCTTGCGAACAGGCCCGGCCGATTCGTCGCTGGCGACCTCTTCGAGATTCTCACGCTGGACGATGCGTCGGTGGCGGTGAGCATTGGTGATGTCTCGGGCGAAGGTGTCGGCGCTGCCATCCTCATGGTCGCCACGCAGTCTCATCTCAATGCTGCGCTGGCCACCCACCCCGACCCGGTCGCGGCAGTGAAAAAAGTCAACGAATACATCTGCGCGCGATCGGCGGCCGGTTCGTTCGTGTCGCTCTGGCTTGGCATCTTCCATCCGGACGGGCGACTTGAGTATGTCGATGCGGGGCACGGCCACTGGATACAGCGATTTGGTGAACCCGCCGTCGACGGCTCCGTGCGCACCTATTCAACCGAGCGCGCGGGCGGCATCCCGCTGGGAATCGACCACTTCGATTACACATCCGAGACGGTGCAACTGTCGCCAGGCGATCGCATCATCCTCTACAGCGATGGCATCAATGAGCAGTCGTCGCCGGAGGGCGAAGAGTTCGGCAGCGAGCGAGTTGACCAGCTTGTGAAGCAATCGCCTGATGAAACACAGGATGTGGCTCAGGTGATCGCTGCAGTCGAAGCCCATGCTGGTCAGACACAGTTCGGTGACGATACGACGATCGCCTCGGTGCGTTTCGAGCCGTGACTGCCATCTGTTATCTTGGCAGGCGGCTTTCGCGCAAGTCCTGCGCCATTGTGCCAATTGGCGTGGGATGATTCGCGTAGAGCGGCGTCGATTCGTTCATCTTTGCGCGGATTGCGGCGCAAGCGCTTGCATCAACAAGCCGATCACACCCAAGCGCCTATCATCCGGCCACCTCAGCTGAAATGCAGCGGAATCGAAGGAACCATCAGTGATGCACACACCCAACATCCCGGGCATGTCCAGCGACCGGCCGTTCGACGGCCACCTGCCGCACATACCTGCGCCATATGTCGACCCCCAAGCGGTGCAGTACCAGCGCACGCGCGAGATGACGATCGATGAACTGCTGCTGGAGAATCGTGTTGTCTTCCTCGTTGGTGAGATCAACCACGCCTCTGCAGCCCGGGTCATGATGCAGATGCTGTACCTGCAGGATCAGAAACGCGGGCAGGACATCAACTTTTACATCAACTCGCCCGGCGGGTCGGTGGATGACACGCTGGCCATTTACGACACCATGCAGTTTGTCAGCGCCGATGTTGCGACGTATTGCATCGGGCGGGCATATTCGGGTGGTGCGGTGCTTCTTTGTGCAGGCACTGCAGACAAACGTCACATCCTCCCGCACGCCAAGGTGATGATCCACCAGCCATACGGCGGGGTGACCGGGCAGACGAGCGATATCCAGATCCAGGCTGAGCAGATCATCAAGGCCAAACGCACGCTCAACGAAATCGTCGCCCGCCACAGCGGGCAGGATGTCGAGACGGTGGCCAAGGATGGCGAACGCGACAAGTACTTCTCCGCGACTGAAGCGAAGGATTACGGCCTGGTTGACATCGTCTTCGAACCCGTCAAGGACAAGCAAGAGAAGAACTAATCTCACGTGAACGGTCAGAGATCAGAACTCAGTCTCGCTGCATTGCGCGGCGGAGGCATCAGACGGAAACACCAGCAATGAGCAGTCACGACATGTCCACGCTTGTTCCCATCGTCATCGAGAAGACCGGCCGCGGCGAGCGCGCCTACGACATCTTCTCGAGATTGCTCACCGACCGGATCATCTTCCTCGGCGGGCCTGTGATGGATGAGTCAGCCAACCTGATTGTCGCGCAGATGCTCTTCCTTGCCAACGAAGACCCCAAGGCGGATATCTCTCTGTACATCAACTCGCCCGGTGGTTCGGTGACGGCAGGCATGGGCATCGTCGACACGATGCGATTTATCCCCAGCGATGTGGCTACCTACGTCATCGGGCAGGCTGCCTCGATGGGGTCCGTCATCGCATGCAACGGCACGCGGGGCAAGCGATACGCGTTGCCGTTCTCGCGCAACCTGATGCATCAGCCACTGCTCAGCGGCGTGCTGGAAGGTCAGGCATCGGATATCGAAATCGAAGCACGTGAAATGCTGCGACTGCGCGACATCATCTATCAGCTTTATGCGGACCAGTCCGGCCAGAAGGTCGAGACGATCGCGGAAGACTGCGAACGCAACAAGTGGCTGAGCGCCAGCGAGATGCAAGAGTACGGCCTGATCGACAGCGTGCTCGAGCATCTGCCCAGCAAAAAGTGATTGCGACGCGCGACGCTTTTTCAGAAATCATCGTCATCAAGCCCGCTCGCGGGCATGGGCCGGGGCAAGTGCGTGGCGCCTGAATCGCTTTCCAGATGATCACTGGGCAGATGAATCGTCACTCTCGTGCCTGTCTGGTGTGATGACTCCATCGTGATGCGCCCTGCATGCTCTTCTACGATCTTGCGAGTGACGGCAAGCCCCAAGCCAGTGCCGCGCTGCCCCTTGGTGGAAACGAACGCCTCGAATGCCTCGCGCTGAATTGCGTCGGGAATACCCGGGCCATTGTCCGCAACGCTGACGATCGCCTCGTGCGCGGCAGCATCGAAGTGTACGCCGAGTGTGATGATGCCCGTCTTTGCGGGCGATGCCTCCAATGCGTTGGTCAACAGGTTCATCAGCGCCTGGTGCATCGCATTGGCGTCGAACGGCACGGGCGGCATGTCATCGTCCACATCAAGAATCAGGCCAACCCGCGCAGCATCGCACTGGGGTTGCATGAGTTCAGTCACATCATTGACGAGCGATGAGAGCGGCAGCAGTTCGATATCGAGCGTGGGCTTGCGCGAATACGCGAGCATGTTCAGCGTGAGGTTGAAGATACGATCAAGATTCCTGCTGAGGATGGGCCAGCCCTGCTTGGCGAGTTCGAGGTCGCCTCGGTTGATGGCAAGTTCCACGGCATCCGCGCCGCCACGCAACCCCTGGAGGATGTTCTTGATCGAATGGCTGAGCGATGCCATCGCCTCCCCCACCGCCGCCAATCGCTCGCTTTGCAGGTGTTCGCCGATCAGTTCGATATTCGACAGCGCCAGCCCGACATACCGCCCAACCGCACTGAGCAGTTGCAACTGCGCATCGGTGAAGGTGAAGTTGGCCAGTTGCGAGTCAATATGAATCACGCCGAGGATTCGAGCTCCGGCGCGGATCGGCGCGCACACAGCGCTGCGGATTCCATAACTCTGAACGGAATCACCTGCGCTGAATCGCTTGTCGTTCATCGCATTGGTGGACAGCACACCTTCGCCATGGCTGATCACGTGATGAATGATCGTGCGACTCACAGGGATGCGGCCCTCATCAATCGTTCGCGGCGTCTGCCGGTAACGCACCGCAGCCGGCTCGGGAGGTTCATTCACGGAACTCTGCAGAAGTATGAAACCACGATCCGGCGTGAACTGCTCGAAGATCAGATCCATCACACTGCTGAGCATCTGTTCGCGGTCGATCGCGCCGCTGGTGACCGCAGCAAGTTCATACACGATGCGCAGGTGTTCGCGTGCTGCCGCTGCCGGATCGGGCGAGGCAAGTACCATTGATTCCTCATTCGGGTCGATACCTGCCGGTGCAGCGTGGTTGCCGGAGTGCCGCTGCTCGATGGTCACATCGAATGTGTCATCGTCCATCATCGTGATCGGGCTGTTCTTCCTGCGATCAGGCGCGGTTGCGAAAGAGAAGATTGTCGCGCCGCATCGTATCTGGTCGCCGGGCTGAAGTTTGTGGCGATCGAATATCTGTTCGCCGTTGAGGAACGTTCCGTTGGCTGATTCGAGATCGCGCAGGTACCACACACCGTCATCAGGCGTGAGTTCAGCATGGCGACGGCTGACCGTCGTATCCGTGATGGGCAGCGCTTCAGTGGACCGACCGATGAGTTGCGGCTCGTTTGAAGGCAACTCAAACTGCCTGCCCCGATCGGGCCCCTGCAGCACGTGAAGCAGCAGCATGTTCGCGTTTACTCCTGTCAGGACATGGTAGACGACAGACCAGCATCGGAGCGCACAGCCAAGCACGCATGAGCCGGGCCGCTACTCCACATCAACAATCGCATCGGCTGATACGAACAACAGTTGCATCGTCACAATCGACGCATCCACACGGAACAGTTCTGCGGCGGCTTCCCGATACGTATGCATCTGCTGGCGGTATTCATCAGCCCGGCGAGCGGCATGCTGCGGCGCAACATCATCGGTCTTGTAGTCGATGATGCACAGTGCAGTCGGCCGATCGCTGTCGGTTGCGTGACGCACAACCAGCCGGTCGATGATGCTCCACTGCGTGCGCTGGCCGACCAGCCGGGCGATCGGGATTTCGCAGTGGACCGCGATGGACGCATGATCGCTCGGACGGGAGAGCACCCCGCGTACGGTCGGTTGGCTGATGAGTTCCCTGAACCGCCTGACACGCTGCTTCACCCAGGCTGTTCCATGCCGCGGCAGTTCCCGTCGGATAATCTGTTCGAGCGCTTCATCATCCTGCGTGAAATCATCGAGCCAGGTGATGTGCTGGAACAGGGCATGGATTGCGGTGCCATGCTCGAATGCGCCTTCGCTGCCGAGTTGCATGCGGGTGCGGAGCGGTTTGCCTTCGCGCGCCATCTGCGATGCTGGCGGCGCTGCTTCACCGCGCACGTGAAGATGAGGCGTCGGCTGAAGCGCTACTGTCCGTCGCTCGACTGCCGGCCTGGCATCGTCATCATCATGCAGATCGGTCAGCGTCTCCTGATCATCAATCGGGCTGGTCGCATCGCGCCTGACCTGCTGCTTGTCTTCTGGCTTCGCTGTTGAGTCAATCCAGGTGTCCTCGCCCGCGCGATACAGAACCCCGGAACGTCCGTCGGGTTTGACCAGCGTCGCTCGCAACAGGCCGGCCATTGTGAGATTGATGTCTTTCTTGGTCGGTGGTATGCCGTCGATGAACATATGCACGCCGCGTTTCGCGCGCGTCATGGCAACGTACAACAGACTCAGCGAATCACGAACCTGGCGGCTGGTGTTGCTGTCGAACAACGGATCGAGTTCCGGCAGGATGGCGCGCGTCTGTTCGTTCATGTAGCGGCAGATGCTCGTGATCGGTCCTTCGATGTCATGGCGGTCGTAAGCGATGATTTCATTGCGACCCCTGAGATCCTCATCGAGTTCCGGGAGCACGACAATGTCAAACTCGAGCCCCTTGGCCTGGTGGATCGTCATGATCTCGACGCTTGCCGGCACGACATCCGCAACGCGCCGACTCTCAACAAATGCGATGAAATCTGCAACAGGATGCCAGCCTGTTGGCGACCACACCCGCGCGAGGTCGGCCAGTTGCGTGAGTCGGCGCGCCTGCCGCATATCGCAATCGCCGAGCAGTCGGCCAACCCATTCACTGATGACCGCGCCGTATCCGCGCTCGAGCAGTTGCTTTCTGATCGTGCTCGCGACGATCGATCGCTCCTTGCCGCCCTTTTTCCGATCAAACAGCCGTGCGATGTCGAGGTCTTCACCGTCGGCGAGCATGGGTTCGACAATCGCACGTACTGGCGAACACGCCACGTGGAACGATGCAGTGGTGTCGTGCGGGTGATCGGCAAGTTGCAGCAGATCGAGAATCGCGTTGACCGGCGCTGCATCGGTCAGTGATGTGCCTCCATAGCCACTTGCGTTCACATGCGGTGCTTCGGTCCCAAGCCGCGCGAGCAGGCGGGTGACGGTTGCATTGTCGCGCGTCAGCACACCGATATGCAGAGCGGGGTTACGATCATGCAGCGATGCGATGCATTCTGCGGCCCTTACAAGCCGGGTGATCTGCTTCTCCTCGTTCTCTGGAGTGAACTCGAGCTCGACGAGTTCCACATAGCCGGCCTGCTCATTGATGGTATTGTGGTGTTCGAATCCCTCCAGCCATATCTCACAGGCATGTTCATACTTGCTGCCGATGCGCGTCTTCATGAGGCTGCTGTAGACGATATTAACTGCATCGACGATCGGCTGCGCGCTGCGGCGCGTGGTGCTGATTGTCTCAGCCGACACAGAGCCGCCAAGCAGGCCGGGCAGTTGCTTGAGCAGCCTCGGTTCTGCATGACGCCAGCCGTAGATTGACTGTTTCATGTCGCCCACGCAGAACAGCGATCGGTCCGGTGGAAGCGTGGCTGTGATCTCCTCCGCAAGCCGGCGGAGGACGCGCCATTGCGTGGCGGCTGTGTCCTGGAACTCATCAAGCAGAAGGTGATCGATGCGACCATCAAGCCGGAACCAGAGTTCTTCAAGCGATCCGTTCTGCGAATCGTCAAGCAATGCGAATGTCAGATCCGAGAACGTCATCACGCCGTGCGCGCGTTTGAGTTCCACCAGTCGCTCGTGATACCGATCGAGCAGTTCGCGCGTGGCGATGGTCTGGTCGGCCGCCAGATTGATGAGCACAGCACTCGCATGGTCAGCAGCGCGGAGGTACGCCTCCCTCATCTCCGACGAGATCGGTTTCTTGTAGTAGTTTGTTTCGCCTCCGCGAATCTTCTCGACAAGCCCCGCCTTGAGCAATCCCTCCCAGTCGTGGGCGTCGAGCGCTTGGCGCGCCTTGGCATGCCCCTTCACAAAGCCCTTGTGGCTCGGCATCGGCAACTCGCGCACTGCCTGTTGAACATCGATCAGTTCCTCGCGCGAGAGTTCGGTCTGTCGTGGAATGCACTCCCACGCATCTGGCACGGTGTCGCGATACAACTCGTACAGACCGCCTGCGACGCGATCGATCGCGCGGGTGACTGAACGCGACACATCGCCTTGCGTGAACCGGCGGAACAGGTTAACGAACTTCTGCGGATCGCGCTCATCGAGCAACTGTCGAATCGCCTCACGCCTCAGCGGGATGAGCTGTTCGGCATCAATGACGCGACTGCCAGGCGGCAGCCCGAGTTCCATCGAAAATGTGCGCACGATGGATGCAAAGAAACTGTCGAGCGTGCGAATCTGCTGCGCATCGACGTTGCGCACCAGTGATCGAATGAGTGTGACGATCTCCGGCGGCTCGATCGGCGATTGCAGTTGCTTCGCGAGTGCTTCGCGACTTGCTGAGTCTTCCAGTGATTCGATGAGGCGCTGCACGATCCTGTCGCGAATCTCGCCTGCCGCGAGACGTGTGAATGTCGTCGCGAGGATCGACTCGGGCAATGCGCCAAGATGCAGCAGTTGCAGATAGCGCGTCGAGAGTTGGTATGTCTTGCCCGAGCCGGCCGCGGCCAGCACGGTGCGATGGTCAATCATCGGAACCGGTGTCGCTGCGGCCGATGTCATACCGGCATCTCCCCGGCAAACACATGCGGGTCGATGACATGCGTCTGACAGATGCGCGCGAATTCATCATATTGCGGGTCCACGCCACGTATGTACTCGCCCGCGCGCACTTCGTGGACGACTTCTTGCGCGCGCCTCACCGCATTCTCGAGGTGATGCGATTGCCATTGACCGATCGCCAGTTGCACCTTGTCAACTGATCGAGGAAGGAGAAAGTAAGCAACTTGAATTGGCGCATCGCGGTCGACCAGATCAGTCCTCCTGGAAATCAGATGATGGTACAGGGGCAGTTGGAGGTCGCGCCACTCCAGTGGATCGGGAATGTTCTTCGAACCGTGATGTGCCTTGTGTGGATCATCGCCGCTGTCACCTGTCTTGTAGTCGATGATTCGATACATACCGGTGCGCTCGTTGAAATCGATCCGGTCGATTCTGCCACTGATCGGCATTGGATCATCGTTGGGCACATCGAGCATCGCCCTCTCATCCTGCAGTTCACATTCCGCATGCGTGATGACCCAGCCCTCGCGGGTGAGTTCTGCCTGCCTGATCGCAAAGAAGCGCAGCCGCTGGCTGGCCTGAGCGAGTTGTACCTCGATGGCGGTCGATCGATCCTCGCCGAACTCGCGTATCGCGTATCGCTTGAGTTCCGCCTGCAAGTAGTCGTCGATGGCGAGCGGATCATCAATCCGAGATGCGTCCGGATCGCGCCCGAATGTCTCAAGCACGTCATGGAGGATGTTGCCGAACTGCATTGCCGTGAACTCCGGCTGGGGGATCGCATCAACGGATTCGAGCCGCAGGATGCGCGACAACGCAAAGCGATATGGACACTGCAGCCAGAGCCGGAATGCAGTCACGCTCATGCGCGACACCGGTTCGAGATTGGCAGGGAGGTCCGGAATGATGAATCGCGATGTCTGCCTCGGTGATGGCAGGCCGATCGGCGCTGTGCGCACCCGCACGCGTACATCAGTTGACTGCTGATGGAAGGCTCGCACGCGCCGGAGCATGGTCGCATCATCGCACTGCAGCAGCAGTCGACTCATGGCGAGCGGTTCATCATCATCTGCCGGCTTTCGGCCAGCCGCTCCTCCTCGCCCGGCTC
>CAZVXI010000066.1:0-978 GCA_964631295.1 uncultured Isosphaeraceae bacterium | reverse complement strand
GAGCCGTATGTGTTTCCGACAGTGAGCCGTTGCCTCAAGCAGGTATGCATCGCGCGCATGCCGCGCAGCGTTATCAGGCAGGCCGAGCTGCGCACGCAGGGAATCCGGGAGGAATCCGTCCGGGGCAGGAACGGATGGTACCGATCCCTCGTTCATTCCCACGATCAGCATGACCGGCGACGGATCTGCATGCAGTTCCAGCCAGCCGAGCATCTCAACTTGTTCATCGCCAAAGGTGTCCGGCACGGTCTGCTGTGTGATGGCATCCACAAGCCAGCGAATCGCCTGACCGGCCGAGCACATTGGTTGCAGGTCTGCCGCTGCCTGCGTGACGTTTTCCAGCACATCGCGAATCGCCGTGCACGCGTCGAACGTGTATGCACTGCGCGCTCGCGAGACCTTGCCGTAGACGTTGATAAGGACATCTGCGATCGGCACGCACCACTCGGAAAGTGCGCGCAGGTCGCGAGCATCAATCGGCTGAAGCACTTCACGAACAGCGTCATACATGATCGCGAGCCGTTGCTGCTGCGTCTCGTTCCCAAGCCAGTCGCCCGTGCAGTGCTGTTGCAGCGACTGTGCAAAGTAGTCGTCAAGCAACCTGATCCAGCCACTGACTGAAGCTGCAGCTTGTTTTTCTGTCATCGATCGCCTGGCAATGTCGCGCGCGGCAGATTCAAAATCTGGATGGCGGAGCATCGCGCCGAGGCAGTGAAAACGCTGGTCGTCAAGCCAGTCTGCGATCAGGCGAAGCAACTGCACAGGTGGGGAGTTGATCAGCGCCCGGCCGGGCCCGATGTGCGTTGCCACCATCGCCCACGCGCACTGTTGCTGAACTGCGGGCGCGATCGTGTCGTCTCCAAGGCCGATCGCGATGTCTGCAGCGCTGTATTCGCTGCCAAGCTCAGCAAGCATATTCAATGCAGCCTGCGGTTGATCGGCCGCCCGCGGGCAGACATGGATCGCCTCATCGGACAG
>CAZVXI010000065.1:0-15638 GCA_964631295.1 uncultured Isosphaeraceae bacterium | reverse complement strand
GACAACAACTCGATCAAGCGCGAACTGCATTGCTGCAATCTGCGGCAATGTTGCCGATTCTTCCTGCTGTCCAGCACCCTGACTCGCGATTGCGACATCGCCCCACGATACGAGGCCAACAACGGCAACAACGCATGCGTTGCGTTTCATAATGGTTGTAATACGCATCCCGGAACCTCCCTGGAGAAGGGTGGAAGCGAATGTGATGAACACCGTGGTCATCACCACTGCATGCAAACATGGCCAACCGGGGTTGTCAAGAGAAAGAAAGAGGAGATTTTTCGCTCAGACGGCCTCAGACGCCCGGAGAGGCCCTTGTGCAGGAATCTTGACCGCAAAAAGCCCTCATGGACTCGGCTTTCCTGACGCCTTGGGAGATGGCGGATGCAAGCCGGTACGATGCACACATGAGACAATACCTGCCATGCCACGCTTTGCTTCGCTCGCTTCCCCTGGCGCTCGTCCTGCTGTCGGGGATGCTTGCCACCGGATGCAGTCCGACTGCAAGACCTGCTGACACAGCGCCGCAGGCCGCGCAACCAACGCCCACGATGTTCCGCGTCATGACATATAATATTCATCACGGCGAAGGGACTGACGGACGCTTCGATCTTGATCGACTCGCAGATGTGATCCGCACGCAGGACCCGGTGTTCGTGGCGCTGCAGGAAGTTGACCAGCGCACGCGGCGCGCGCACGGCTACGACCAAGCCCGCGCGCTTGGCTCGCTCACCGGGATGCAGTCGTTCTATGGCCGGGCGATGGACTACGACGAAGGCGGCTACGGCGATGCGGTGCTTTCGAAGTATCCGATCGTGCGCTCCGGAGTCGAACGGCTGCCGCACACCGATGGCTACGAGCCGCGTGTCGCGGTCTGGGTGGATGCGAATGTGCCCGACATCGGCATGGTGCGATTCGCGAGCACGCACTGGCAGCACAATCTGGCTGCGGACCGGATCGCCCAGGCAGAGCAGGTGGCCGCATTCTTCGCGCGGCGCGGGGAACAGGTGCCCGGAATCGTGATCGTCGCAGGCGATTTGAACGCCGAGCCCGGATCGGCCCCGATGGAAGTAATGTTCCGTTCCTTCACTGATGCGGCTGCTGCGAATCCACAGCCGACGTTCCCTTCTGCGGAGTCGAATGTGCGGATCGACTACATCCTGATCCGCTCGGGTGACCCCTGCCGGGCCGAGCGGGCGTGGACGCTGGATGAGCCGGTGGCGTCGGATCATGCCCCGCTGGTGGCCGACCTCGCGGTGCTGAATCCGGAATGAGCCCATCGGCAGCCATCGCGTGGCCTGAAACCGGGTGAATCCTGCGAATCACGAGAAACCCGGGCATGCGGCGGGCCGAAGTCAACTGCGGTTCGCCCCCTCGGTCGGCCGCGGTGGAAAGCCTCTCGAGCAATCACTAGGATGGCGATCTCGGATCCTCTCAGCAGTCTTTTGCAAACGTGTCAACCGCCAAATCCAACTCGACGCTCGGCGACGCCATCACCGAAGGCACACTCTCGGCCTCGGCAATGAGTGGCGGTGCGCCATTCACGCCGCCGAAGCCATCGATGTTTCAGCGGCTCGAGGCGTTCATCAGTCGACTGAGCACAAAGAACAACTTCTGGCATCGCGTGTGTTCGCTGATCTGGCTGCCGTATGCGTTCCGCAGCGGTATCACGATGAAGCGGCTGGATTCCAAGCGATTCCGTGCGGTGTTGCCGTTCCGCCGATTCAACCGCAACTGGTACAACGCGATGGCGGGCGCAGCGCTGCTCGGCAACTCTGAGGTCGCCGCTGGGATGTATCTCTTCAGCGAGTGCGGCTCGGACTACATCGTTGTATGTAAGGAGATGAAGTATCGCTTCCTCCGACCGTGCATGGGCCCCGCGGTGTATGAAGTTGTCAACGCGGAAGACGTGAATGACAAGATCACAAAAGGCGGCGAGTTCAACATCGACGTCCAGATGGAAGTTCGCCAGCAGTTGAAGAAAAAGGGCCGCGAGATTCGCGTCGGACGGTGCGACATCACCTTCCACTGCACCCCCAAGACGCACGCGATGGATCGTAAGAACCGGCGCCGCGAGCAGTGAAACTGTCCAAATCTCTGAATGTGTTCGGCTGGGGCGTATATTGCGCCGTGAGTTGGACATGGTGCATCGGGATGTTCCTGCCCGTGATCATGCTTGCGCAGTTCGGGTGGGCAGGGTTCTGGGTATTCGCGATCCCGAACGTGATCGGTTGCGGAGCGTTCGGCTATGTCGTTGCCAACCGCGAGTCGTCTCGGCGCATGATCGACCGGCACGGCGTCGCGGCCACCTGGTTCAGCGTTGTGACGATCGCGTATCACATGTTCTTTATCGCATGGACGATCTCGAGGTCCTTCGATCGCCCCAGTATTCCCAGCCTTGCAGATGCAACCAGCATCACCCCGGCGGATTGGGCGTTCATGCTGCCGCTGGCTGGTGTGTTCGGGCTGTCATTGATTGCATGGGCAGTCAGCCGACTGCCAGACCGCGCGCTGGTTGGTGCTGCGTGCATCGTGTATGTGATTTCGTTCACGGTCTTCTCGTTCCTGTTGCAGGTAGATGCAGGCGACATTGCCGGGCTCCACAGCACCCGCGAGCTTGCATTCGTCGCACCCGTGATTGTCTTCGGCTTTGCGCTGTGCCCATATCTGGATCTGACATTTCATCGGGCACTCCAGCACACGCCGAGTCGATCATCGTTCGTTGTGTTCGGGATCGCCTTTGCGCCCATGATCCTGCTGACTGCCTTGCTTACCAGCGCGACGATGATGCCATGGCTCGTATGGGCCGTACTTGCACATTACGCCGCGCAAATGGTCCTGACGATGTCGTTTCATTATCGCGAGATCGCACAACAAACGAGCATTCCATGCCCCAAGCGCAAGGCAGCGATGATGGCGTTGCCGACAGGTGTCGGGATCATGTACCTTCTCATCGTCACGACCTTTGAACTTCGTGACGCTGGCCAGGCTACTTACCTGCGCTTCCTCGGCTGCTACGGGCTTGTGTTCCCGCTCTACGTGTGGGTGTTCATGACGACATTCGGCGTGCACATGAGTCGGCCGAACCTACTGCGCTTCGTTGCGGCCGTGGCTCTGTGCGCGCCTCTGTACGAACTCGGCTTCATCCACGAGAAATATGTGTGGCTGCTCATCCCGATTGGCGCATTCGCACTCTGGCCGATCGCGCGTATCCTGCAGATATCGAGACAAACAGCAGCGCACAGCGAGGACTGATCGGAACAAAGAAGCCCACGCGAACACATCACGCGGGCTTCTGCTGATTGCGACCGACATTTGCTCTACTTCGCCACAAGGCGCCAACCGTTGTTGATGCGGTCCTGCGCCTTCTTGTACTTCAAGGTCTCCTTCTCACCCGTGGCAGGATTCACGATTGTGACCATCTCATTTCGGCCAATCGTGGGCCCGGCACGACGCGGCTGCGGCTTTCGTCGCTCAGACTGCTGCGAGGCGCCTGCCTGCTCTGCCTGTTCGAGATCGCGTCGCTGACGGTCGGTGCCCGCCGCGGCTGCTGCCGCTACGGCTGCTGCTGTCGCTGGCTGCGCTGCACTCACCGGTCGGCGTTCGACCTGCGGGCTCCCCGGCGCCGGGCCGCGACCTTCACCAGACGATCCATCCTCTTGCGGCGATGGCGGCTGCTGACGCTGCTGCGATGGTGCATTCATATGTGGCGTGAGCTTCGCCTTGAAGATAAGGTCCGTCACCTTGTTGCGAATCGTCTCGTGCATCTCATCATACAGACGCGCGCCTTCTCGCTTGAACTCGATTCGCGGATCCTGCTGACTGAATGAGCGGAACCCGATTGACTCCTTCACCTGATCCATTGCGTAGAGGTGATCTTTCCAGGCCTGATCGATGATTTGCAGCAGGACCCATCGCTCGAAATGCGTGAGTTCCAGCCGCATGGCCTCCGCGATGCGTTCTTCAGCAACGGTCTTCGGATCATCCGCGGCACGCTCAAGTTGCTCGGGCGAGAGCGACGCATTCATCTCTGACTTAAACCATGCATCAAGTTCTTCCGGTGTTGATGCTTTGGCAAGTGCCTGCTCTGCTCGCTCCTCGATGCGCGACTCATCCCAGCGCTTCGCCTCGGCGAGAAGAATCTCCTTGAGTTCCGTCGGCTTGCTGCTGGGAAGCGTGTTGGGAGTCCAGTGCACCTGGTAGCGCATCTGGGCCCAGCGACAGAACTGGTCGAGCGCAGCCCGTGAATCCTGCTGCAGTTGCATGGCAGTCATGTCCATCGCAAACTCAATCGGATAAGAAAGCTCGCGTTCGCGATAGGCATCACGCGCGAGTTTCTGCATGGCTTGCATCGCCGGCTCGGTCTCTTCCAGATCAAAGAACTGCTCAGGATCCACTTCGACAGTGAACTTGTTCTCTGCCCAGCGCGCCAGCTCGCGCGCACCATAGTGCGGCACAAGATACTGGTCGATGGGAGACAGGTCAGCTTCGTCGATACGTTGGTGCCCTGATTTTTCGATTGCTGTGATAATATCACGCGTCGACATGTCGCGAATCTCAGAGATCTTCAAATCTGCGCCATACGCAGCTTTGGCCCAGTCAGCGAGTCCCTTATGATCCCACTCTGAAGTATCTGTATCTTCAGGAAGGTACTCGCCGATCGTAATGACGATGTTGTTGCTCGCCTCTTCCTTGCCGTCCCGCCGGATCAGTTCATAAAGATCATCACGATCTTCAGACTTATTGCGGATGCGATCAGGATCGATTGATGCATTGAGGTTCTCTCGCACCCATTCAGCAATGCAGTTGGCTGCGTGATTCTTGTCGAGGTACGTCGATACAGCATCACGAGTGGATTCATCAAGATATTCGAAAATCGACTCTTTGATATTGCGTCCTTCGAGGATGTCCTGCCGCATGCCGTAGAAGTCGTGACGTTGATGGTCCATCACCTCGTCATACTCAAGAATCTGCTTGCGGATGAGGAAGTTCCGCTCCTCGACTTTTCGCTGTGCCCGGCCGACAGCTTTCGTCAGCATCGGATGCTCGATCGCATCGCCTTCCTTCATCCCAAGGCGGCTGAGGACATTGAGCGTTGTCTTGCCCGCGAACATCTTCATCAGGTCGTCTTCGAGTGACAGGAAAAATCTGCTTGATCCGTTGTCGCCCTGCCGGCCGGAACGACCGCGCAACTGGTTGTCAATTCGACGCGACTCGTGGCGTTCGGTCGCAACAACATGCAGGCCACCAAGTTGGTTCACATTCTCTTTGTAACCGATGCGATGCAGGACGCACATTCCCGACTTATCGAGTTCGTCGATGAGCTGTTTTTCATTGAGTGAATCTGCCTTCGATTCATCCCCGTAGCAGAACTGTGTAAACCAGTATCGAAGCACTGCGAGCTTGCATTGCTCATCACTCATGGATTCGACATCTCGCTTTTTCAGGCCTGCTTCGCGCGTCGCGAGTTGACGGTAGATTTTCGTAACCGCTTCATCCTCCGGCGTATCCGGCGTGATATCACGCGGACAGATGCCACGCTTCTTCCAGTGATCGATCAGGTCCTGCCGGGTGAATGAGCTGAGTTTGATGTCGGTCCCACGGCCTGCCATGTTCGTTGCGATCATGACCGCACCGAGGCGACCCGCATCCAGAATGATTTCCGCCTCACGCTCGTGCTGCTTGGCGTTCAAAACAGCGTGCTCGATGTTGTACTTACGCGTCAACATCTGGCTGAGCGTTTCCGACTTCTCAACACTTGTTGTCCCGACAAGCACTGGCTGGCCAAGATCGTGGTGATGCTTGATCTCGTCGACGATCGCGTCCCACTTGTCTTTCTCTGAGATGAACACAAGGTCATTGTGATCGTCCCGCACAACCGGAACATTCGTCGGTATTACAACAACATCGAGTTTGTAGATTTCATAAAACTCGGTCGCCTCGGTATCGGCGGTACCCGTCATGCCGGCGAGCCGACCGTAAAGCTTGAAGAAGTTCTGGATGGTAATTGTAGCCATCGTCTGGGTTTCTTCTTTGATCGGGACGCCTTCCTTGGCCTCGACGGCCTGATGCAAGCCATCCGACCACTGCCGACCCGGCATCTTGCGACCGGTATTCTGGTCGACGATCACAATGGTCTCATTGCCATCATCACCTGGCGCGACAACGTAGTCGCGATCGCGCATGTACACCGTGTGCGCTCGAACTGCCTGCTCGAGCAGGTGCGGAATGTCGATGTTGTCGCCAACATAAAATGACCCGACGCCCGCCTTCTTCTGCGCCTCAGCAATTCCGTTGTGAGTGAGGTTTGCCTTCTTCTTGTCCAGTTCAACCTCATAGTATTGCGTGTACTTGTCGCGTTCTGCTTCAAGTTGTTCGAGCCGTTTTCTGGCCTCGTCGAGTTTGGCTTTGATTGCTGGAACAGCCGACTTATCGCGCGCGTTGCGAATATCGCCCTCGTGCCCGGAAATATCGACCAGGCATGACTGCACCCGCTGGTCGGCCTGGCTCCACTGCTTCTGCATTTCCACGAGATGTCGCGCGATCTGATCAGCCAGTTCATACCTCGGCTGTGACTGGTGCGCCTGGCCGGAGATGATCAGCGGTGTGCGCGCTTCGTCGACGAGCGTTGAGTCGACTTCGTCCACAATCGCGAAGTCGCGCCGCTTCTGGAGTTGCTCCGCCACGTTCAACTTCATATTGTCGCGGAGGTAATCGAAGCCGAACTCAGCAGTCGTGCCATACACGACATTGCACTTGTATGCCTCGTGCTTGAGCTTGCTGAGGCGCTGGAACTCCTCCATGTTGCCAGCATGCACCGGGTGAATCGCTCCGACGGTGAGCCCGAGCGCCCGAAAGAATGGGAAAGTCCAGTCACGGTCACGCTGCACGAGGTAACTGTTGACCGTCACAACGTGGACCTGTTTGTCTTCCAGTGCGGCGAGATACGCAGCGAGCGGCGCAACGATTGTCTTGCCTTCGCCCGTTTTCATTTCTGCAATGCGGCCTTCGTACAAAACGACTCCGCCGATGATCTGCACATCGAACGGGCGAGCCCGGTACGGCGGCCGAGATTCCGGGTAGGCCTCGCGCACTGCTTCATAGAGTCGCGTGGGAATATCAACAAACTGCCATGCAGGTACCGGCTCCGCGCATCCGAGGTAGAACTCCTCCGGATCGGCTGGCGGCGTGCGCTCAATCTCAGCTTTCACCTCCATGTAAATACGCTGAGCATCATCGGGAAGGACTGATGGATCAAACTCGAGTTCGGGATTGAAGATGTTTCGGATGCCAACGTTCCGGTCCATGACCTCACGAGCGACGGCAAAGACCTCCGGGATCATGCCTTTCGGCGATTCGCCCCCGGCAATTCGTTCGCGGAATGCCTCTGTCCTGGCTCGCAGTTCAGCATCGCTGAGTTTGCGGACATCATCTTCATGACTGCCGACCTGGTCGACAATCTGCATATAGCGCTTGACCATCCGCTCGTTTCGCGAGCCGAACATCTTGCGCATCGCCTTACCAACAACGGGAACACCCATTGCATCACCTCAACTGGTTTGTACTTTTCGTTCGTGCCATCTGCCGCCTCATTGCGGCCTGCATGTCCAGCGACCCTCGCGCCCAGCGCGAGCGTTTCGTGTCAGCTCAGCAGATTGGTGGCGGCAGATCGAGCAGACGCGGCCCAAGCACATCCGCAGGCGACTGGACCGGCGCATACTCGTACACACGCCTGTTGAGCTGCTGCGGTTCCCAGAAGAGCCCGATCATGATCGGTCGAATGACAACTGCGTGCGTCTGCGTTGGGCGGAGCAGGTCTCGCGCCGCAGCCATGACAGCAGCCACTGCTCGGGCCGCCTCCGCTTGGTCATGCGTCCCTTCCACAGCGCGCATGCTCTGAGCAGCCGGGGCTGCAGACGACATCGCCAGCACAGCGATCGCGACAACCAGAGCCGTTGCTCCGCTCGTGCGTGTTCTGGATTGGATGAGTCGGTCTGCCATGACGTTGCTTGTTTATCGGCCCTGCCGGGGTGAACTTCAACTGAGTCAATTATCGTCGCGCCGATGACGCTGGGCAAGGCAACCTCGGTGAGCAATGCGATTTGGTTGGCTCGCCGCTGTCCTATCATTGGGCGTGACCCGTACAGAATCACAGAATGGACAGCCCGACGCCCCGCAAAGCCGCCTGACTTTCCGCGTGAGCGGCATGACCTGCGCCGGCTGTGCGTCTTCTGTCGAGCGAGCGGTCAGCAAGTCCGACAACGTGAAATCGGCATCCGTCAGTTACGCGCTCGGGAGGGCGATCGTCAGCGGAGAGGACCTGGAGAACGATGAGGTCGTTGAGACCATCCGCCGTGCCGGCTTTGATGCTGAGCCGCTTGATGGCGGAGCATCGGTTGTCGAAGCTCGCAGGCAGTTCGAGCAAAAGCAGCAGCAACACGAGCATCAATGGCGGCGGCGGGCAATTGTGGCCATCTCCCTCTGGGTGCCGATGGCCCTGCTGCACTGGCTCGGCCCAGCAGTCGGGCTCGAAGGCCCGTGGGTGCCATGGGTCTTGCTCACTGCGTCCACGGCGGCGCTGATCTTTGCAGGTGGCGGCTTCTATTCGTCCGCCTTCAAAGCCGCGAAGCACGGCTCAACAAACATGGACACGCTCATCGCGCTCGGGGCGAGCGCGGCATACGCATTCTCGACCGTCATCTTCGCAAGCCGACTGTTCGGCAGCCCGATTGAGCAGCCACTGTACTTCGGCGAAGTCGCAGCACTGCTCGGCATCATCTCCCTGGGCCATTGGCTTGAGGCGCGGGCAAGCAATCGCGCCAACTCGGCTGTTCGGGATTTGCTCAACCTGCAGCCCGAGTCAGCGGAACAACTTGATTCTGTCGATTCCGACGCCGGAGTGACAGTTCCTGTCGCCTCCATCGTGCCGGGTGACCTGTTACTAATTCGTCCCGGATCCCGTATCGCGGTAGATGGCGCAGTCGAACGCGGCGAGTCGGAGGTTGATGAGTCCCTCGTGACAGGCGAACCGATCCCAGTCAGCCGCTGCAAAGGTGATTCCGTTGTCGCTGGCTCCATGAACACGACTGGACGACTCATCGTGCGGGCGACGGTGGACGGCACCAGCACAACCGTCGCGCGAATTGCTGAGCTTGTCAATGATGCGCAGTCGAGCAAAGCCAGGATTCAACGGGTTGCCGATCATGTCTGTTCGATCTTCGTGCCGTCAGTTATGTCGATTGCGCTTGCAACTGTACTTGGGTGGTGGCTGGTGGCGGGCGACCCGGCAACCGGTGTGATAGCCGCTGTTACGGTCTTGATTATCTCGTGCCCGTGCGCGCTCGGGCTTGCCACGCCGATTGCCGTGATGGTCGGCACGGGGGAAGCGAGCCGCAGCGGGCTGCTTGTGAAGAACGCATCCGTCCTCGAAGCTGCGGCCCGAATCGGGCACATCATCTTCGACAAGACAGGCACGCTCACAGCTGGTCGCCCGCAATTGGAAACGATTGACATTCTCGACGACGCCTGGGATGAGGATGACATACTCAAACTCGCGGCAACCGTCGAGAAGCCGAGCGAACATCCGGTTGCGCTCGCGATTGTCGAGGCGGCAGAGGCACGTGGCATCGAGACGGCATCGGTCGATCTGTTTGAGGCTCTGCCGGGCAAGGGTGTGCGCGGGCTTGTTGGTGATGCAAATGTTGAAGTGCTCCGCGATGAGGCGGCATCATGTCGCGTGATCGTGAATGATGAGACGATCGCCAGATTGCACATTGCAGATGTTGTGCGCGACGATGCTGCAATCACCATCCGCGCGCTAGAGGACCTTGGCCTGTCCATCACGCTGTTGTCGGGCGATCGCCATGAAACCGTCGAAGCGGTGGGCACCGAACTTGGCCTGAGCGCACATGATCTGGAGGCCGAGACATCGCCACAGGAGAAGCTCACGTACGTTCGGCGACTTGTCGAACAGCGGACGCGCGGCGATGGCTCGACTGGCACCATCGCCATGGTGGGCGATGGCATCAACGACGCGGCCGCACTTGCAGCGGCTGACGTGGGCATCGCCATGAGCAGTGGGACCAACATCGCCATGGAGTCCGCGGATGTGGTCGTACTCAACGATTACCTCGAATCCGTGCCGCGGGTGATCGTGATCGCGCGACACACGCTGCGCACAATTCGCCAGAACTTATTCCTCGCGTTCATTTACAACGCCACGGCGATTCCGCTGGCAGCTTTCGGCCTGCTGGGCGAATACGGCCCACTTTGGGCAGCTGCTGCGATGGGGCTTTCCGATATCTCGGTCGTCGGCAACGCCTTGCGATTGAAACGCAAACTCGCGACAACGGCACGGCGCGCGTAAGCCAGAATCAGAGCCGCTGTCCGTTCTTGGCCGACAAGCGGAAACATGCGGCTGCCATGGCTCGAGCAACACTCATTGGACCGCCTCGGGGTATGTCAGGCTTGTGATCTCGACATGGTGAACGGTTCGGCCATCCATCATGCTTAAAGACACCTCCTCGCGGGCACGCAAGCTCTGCCTGTGAAATGGCGCGCAGTGGCCGGCACGGGCACTGAGCAGCAAAGGCCATGGGACTCTCACACATCGTGAGTGATGGCGGTCACTTTTCTATCGGAGCATTCGGCGCGGGCTCGATTTCTGCTTTTGCCTCGGCCTCCAGCAGACGGGCGTGCTCCACACGCTGCTCGTCATGCCAGTACCGAACTGGCTCGACGTCGGCGTATTGCCAGTCCGGCAATTGCAACACGATTTCGGTATCGCCAGCGTCGAGCGCTTCAGTTGCAATCAATCGCTCATACGCGACGAACACATCTTCACGCAGCCCACTGGCGTTCAGAACACGAAGCAAGTTGGCGGTGACGACCTGCTGCGGCTCCCACCGACGACGGCTTCGCCGATCGGCGCGATGCGCATGCAGCCGGTGTGTTTCAGCAACCCAGAGATCGCGCAGGACCGCTGCAGACTGCTCAGTGGTAATTGTCTGCAACACCCGCTCGATTGTGCTTGTGGCGAGCGCTTCTCGCTCAAAGCCAAGATCAGAGCGCTCAATCGTCAAACGGAATCTCTGGTCCCATTCGTCAACCGGGTTGGTGAACATCACATTGCGTTCATCGCGTTCGGTCTTGGCCATCTTCCGTGAGAGCGAGCGATAGGCGGCGTTGTAGGCATCACGGATGGCGACAAGCTCATCGTGCTGCTCCTTGCTCAGCGTTGACAGGTTCAGCGTGGTTTCCAGTAAATCGATGAGCGCGGTCGGATCTTCGTAGATGTTCGGATAGGCCGACACGAGATAGGTGTGCTCAAGTTCTGCCGCTTTCGCTGGGGGAAGATGCTGCATGAACAACTCGAGGCCACGACGATTGAGTCGTTCCAGTTCGTACGAGGTATGGATGTGGCCGCGCCCCCACACTTCGGCGACCTCCCGACGGGACGCCTGCAGTTGCTCGCGTTCTGTCTGCGACAGGCCACGATCCATGCCCCGACGTCCCAGTTCAGTCGCTTGCAACAGTTCCGGCAAAACACGACGATACGCGCGCTTGTTGTTCTCACGAGCCACGATCAACATTGGCTCGTATACGTCCATCGCCGCGACAAGCGTGTCGAACTCATCCGATGAGACGGTCACGAAGGCAGGTGGGTTGCCTGAGTATTCACGACGCTCGCGATCGGTCTCGATGCGAATCATCTTCATCAGATCGAGTTCCGCCTCATGGAGCCGCCCCCCACCACCCAGCCCGGCCACCCGATGCCGCCTGAGCGGCAACCTCCGCCAGCGTGGGAGTTGGTCGGCGGACAAGAGTGTGCGAACCTCCGCAAAGAAGCGATCATCTTCGGCCCGCGCCGCTTCTTGAAACGCGCCAACCGCTGCAATCACATTGTTGAGAGCTGCCTCGGCTTCATGCGGCTGCATCTCGCCATGCGACTGGTCGTACGTTCTCCAGGCGACTTCGACGCGCTCATGAAGCGATTCGGTTGAGCTGTTGAACCGGCGGATGTAGGCGTCGAGTGCCGCCCGCATCGCTGTTTCCTGGTCGTGAGAAAGGTCGAGCCAGATGGCAAACTGATCCGCGTGGCGATCGTGCATCGCGCCCCACAAACCCAGATTTACCCGTGTTCGCCGGTCCACCGGCTGCTGGTTCCTGCGCGTTTGTGCAACGACGTCTGCGCTGAGCACGGATATCAGAAGAAAGCACACGGCGGCCTGGGCAGATCGTCCGACAAAGTTCATGGGAGCCTCACTTCACATGGTCGAACGGATACCAACCGGCATCTATTGCGACGAATCCCCGAGACGTGGCGTTCGTTGCTCAGTCGCCTGAGTGGGGCAAGAACCAGGGCTGAACCGATTTTCCCGGTTCATTTTGGCTTATGCAGGGGATGTTCCGATGCACAGTCTCGTAGACTTCTGTGGCAACGCTGGGCATTCGGTTTCTGCCCGGTTCGGTGTTCGGCGACGTCCAGTAAAATGCGCCCGGACGCCGTTTGTTCGGAAAGGACGCGTCTGATGAACGTGATGCCCACCACTGGCAGCAGCACACTCCGAGAACTGCGGGCCGATTCCTTCGACTATTGGAAAGCCCAGCACCTGCTGAATCGAGCCGGCTTTGGCGGAACGCCGAGCCAGGTTCGCGCGGTTGCCAACATGGGGCTGCATGATGCAGTCGATTACATCGTGGACTTTGAGAAGGTCTCAGGAGAGCCCGTCTCGGGGAGCGAGTTTGATCGCGACATCATGCGTCCGCTTACGCCTGAAGAGCGGCGTGAAGTTCGGATCGCGCGCCGCACGGGCAACGAGGCAGCGCTCGAAGCGTACCGACGACGACGACAGGCGGCCCAGGGTGCAGATCGCCGGCAAATGGGGGAAATCCAACGCTGGTGGATGAAGCGCATGATCGAAACTCCGAGGCCGCTCGAAGAGAAGATGACGCTGTTCTGGCACGGGCACTTCGCAACCGGATATCGCAAGAACGAGAACAGCTATCACATGTTCCTGCAGAACCAGTTTTTCCGAGCCAACGCGGTTGGAAACTTTGGCGAACTGACCCATGGCATTATCCGCGACCCGGCGATGATCGCCTACCTCGACAACCAGCGCAGCTTCAAAGCAAAGCCCAACGAGAACCTCGCTCGCGAGTTGATGGAGTTGTTTACGCTTGGTGAGGGCAACGATTACACCGAGCGCGACATCAAAGAAGGTGCCCGCGCGCTGACCGGGTACAGCTTCGAAGATGATTCGTTCATTTTCCGGCAGCAACAGCACGACAACGGCGCGAAGCGCATTCTCGGCAAATCCGGCCGGTTTGATGGTGATGACTTCGTCGACATTATTCTCTCAAGACCGGTCTGCAGTGAATACATCTGCTGGAAGCTGTACCGGTACTTTGTGAATGACGCCCCGGGGGATCCGCAGTCGGATCAGCAGCGCTTCATCATCGCGCTCGCGAAGCAGTTCCGTCGTGAGAACTATGACCTCAAGCCGGTGCTCAAGGCGCTGTTCCGCTCGGAACACTTCTACAGCGACATGAACGTCGCGAGCCAGATCAAGAGCCCGGTCCAGTTGATCGTGCAAGCGATTCGCTCGATGCGAGTGCCGTCGCGTTCGCTTTCAGCACTGCTCAGCGCGTCCGATCTGATGGGACAGAACCTCTTCTTCCCGCCTTCTGTGAAGGGTTGGGATGGCGGGCGGGCATGGATCAACACCAGCACGCTCTTCGTTCGACAGAATACGTTGATCTATCTGCTCACTGGCCGACGACCGGACGCATACCCATGGGATGCTGATGGCTCGGCATATGATGCGACGCATCTGATCGAACACCTGACCGCGGATGGCTCGCCCAACCCGCGCGACGCGATCGTGTATCTGCTTCGATTCAATCTCGGCCATGAACCATACGCCAAGCGCGTCGATGCGCTGCTGGAGTTCGTCGAGAACACCGGTGGCGGGCGATTCAACAACAATGTGCTCATCGGCCTGCTGTCGCTGATCACCGCGATGCCTGAATACCAACTTTGCTGATTTGCCGCACCTGCGCCACGCCTCAGCAAGGCGCACTGAGGGAATGACATGACCTGCGATCCGAACAACAACAGCAACAACAACAATAACGCTTACACTCGACGCATGTTCCTGCAGCAAGGCGTCACCCTCGCCTCGATGACTGCAACGGTACCGTGGTTCATTCAGAACTCGGCGATGGGCATCATGCGCCCGCTCGGATCGATGACGACCAGCCAGGCCGGCGTGCCGGAGGACCGCGTTCTCGTCGTCGTGCAACTTGGCGGTGGCAACGACGGCTTGAACACCGTCGTGCCGTTCGGTGATCGCGCGTACTACAACTCACGGCCGTCCATCGCGATCCCTGATCCAAGTCGCGGCACGCAGCAAACGCCGGGCGCTCTGGAAATCGATGGTGTTCGCGGCATCGGGCTCAACCCGGCCATGTCCGGGTTCAAGGAACTGCTCGATGAGGGCGCTGCATCAATCGTGCAAGGCGTCGGCTACCCGAACCCGAACCGCTCGCACTTCGCGTCGATGGACATCTGGCATACCGCGGATACGAGCGGCAATGGGAATGGCTGGATCGGTCGCTACTTCGACAACACCTGCAACGGCACGCCCGAACCGGAAGCGGGCATTGCCATCGGCCGCGCCGCGCCGCTCGCCATGATCGGGCAGACACAGAAGCCGGTGAGTTTTGAATCTGCAGAGCTGTTCCGATGGCTCGGCAAAGACCTGCACGATGCGCTCGATGATCCTTACGAGAACATCACGCGCAGCGGCAAGCTCGATGCGGTCGACCCCGACAGCCAACTCGGCTTCCTCATGCGCACGGCACTTGATGCACAAGTCAGTTCCGATCGCATTCGCGCGGCAGTCTCCAAACAGCCGCTCGTGCGGTACCCGGGCGGGAATCTCTCGAACCAACTCCAGATCGTCGGCGCGATGATTCGCGACGAAATGCCGACGCGCGTGTACTACGTTTCGCTGGGCGGCTTTGATACGCACGCGAATCAGGTCGGCGGGCACACAAACCTGCTTCGCCAGGTTGGTGATTCGCTCAATGCGTTCTACAAGGACATGAAAGCCCAGGGCAACAACAAACGCGTCATGACGATGGTGTTCAGTGAGTTCGGCAGGCGTGTTGGTCAGAACGCATCGGGAGGAACCGACCACGGGACGGCCGCACCGATGTATTTCATGGGCGACATGGTCAAGCCGGGACTGCTCGGCAATCACCCCTCACTGACCGATCTCGACCAGGGCGATCTCAAGTTCAACGTCGATTTCCGAAGCATCTACTCGGCCGTGCTTGGCTCGTGGATGGGCGCGAATGCGAAGGAGATCCTGGGCGGGGATTATAGGGCTGCCAACGTGCTCAGAGCGTGAAGCAGCAGCGACAGTACGGAGCGCAGGGGTCCTATAGTCCGCCATGAGAATGGCCATGACTGCGACCCTGTTTCTTGCCCTGAGCATGCTCCCGCTGGCGTGCGCGCGTGAAGACTCGGCATCGTCCGCTGGCACAACGACTGAAGCCGCGGGAGTTGTCCGTGAATACCGCTTTCACGTCGGGGGTATGCACTGTGATGCCTGCGTGCACTCGATCACGGC
>CAZVXI010000064.1:0-15702 GCA_964631295.1 uncultured Isosphaeraceae bacterium | reverse complement strand
TGGTCCCGGTCGCGATCGTGGTGACGTCGCTGTTGAACGGCACCCAGCCGATCGGGGAATCCTCGAAGCTCTCGAAGTAGCCGAAGTCGGCGAAGGCAGGTGAGGCCGTGAGCGCGCCGACAAGGGGCACAGCGATCAGGCAGGTGTTGCGAGTACGTCGATTCATCATCAAAATCTTCCTTTGTCTGCCGGAATGGGCCGGCTTCCCCTCGAATGCCCCTCCGAAGGGCAAACTTGATCCATTTCGCCCGCACAATGATGGCCACGCGGTGTTGGTTGGTTCGATGGGAATCCGGACAGCGTCAGGCCGCGCGACGACGGCGACGCCCCGCCAGCGCGCCGAGGCCAAGCAAAGCCAGCGTTGCCGGCGCGGGGATGACCGTTGCGCCGGCTGCATAGACCACATCCGGGTCTTGGTCCGTCGAGCCGACAGTGTTTCCGATGTGCAGTTCCGAAACGGTCGCGCCATCTGCGATGCCAAGCGTCGAAAGATCGAGGCCGTAGACGTACACGCCAAATGAGGTTATGCCGTCGGCTCCGACCTCATCGCCGGTGAGGAAGTCGAGGACGACCAGATCCACCCAGCTACTGGCCGTGCCATCCAGACTGGCGGCCAGCAACTCGATCTCCAGGTTCGCGATCGGATCGAGCCAGTCCTCTTCGGGCAGATCAGGCTGGTCCGTCAAAGGGGCGTCACCGCTCTCGAAGAAAATCACGTCGATGCCGGCGCCATTGGTCACATCATTGAGGAATCCGGCGAGAATGGACGACCCGGGACCGGTCGCCGTTGGGGCCGTATTGAAGCTCAAGCGTTCCTGACCCTGGCCCATCAGATCGGTATCGTTGCTTGAACCCCAGTTGTAATCGAGATCAAAAAGGTCGTCGTAAGGGTGACTACTCACGTTAAAGCTACCCGAGGCGTCGGTCAGCGATTCGACGGTGAGGTCGGTGTCGATTTCATACAGCCCCCCAATCAGAACCGTGTCGGCTTGAGCGGCTGCGCTGAATCCCAGCAGGCCGGTGATTGCGGCGATCTGGCATGTTTTGCGTGTGCGTCGATTCATCATCGAACTGTTCCTTTTCCGCCGGAATGGGCCGGCTTCCCCTTGACTGCCCCTCCGAAGGGCAAGCTTGATTCTCTTCGCCCGCATGAGTGCGGGCCGTGGTCTCCATCCCGACGCCCCCTGGTTACGCGGCCAGGACCGAAGCGCCGAAGCTCGCTCCGCTCGCGCCCAACACACTCGGTCGGGATCTCCGCGAACAGACCGCTGACTTTCGTCGCTGCGTGCAGCCCGGTCAGGCGCAACGCAACAACGCGCTCTCATTCTCTTCTTGTTGGACACGGCCTGGCTTGCACCGCAGAATGCGGGCCGGCCGAGGAAAGTTGGAACGACGAAAGAACGCATCCTTGTCGTCGTTCGACGAAATCCGATGGACCATCGGCATCGCCGACTCTGACCTTTCCCTCTCGTCAAGGTCTGAGACTATGGAGTCTGCACCCTGTGCTTTTCGTTGTCAAGAGTGAAACCGGAAAAATCTGTCGTGGCTATGACAGATGGAGGCCCGCCAGCAGCAACACATAGCTCGGTAACAGACTGTCTCAAAGCATTTTACAGTTGTCTGCACCCGTTCCCGTTTTCTGATCTCTGTTCCTCTCGCGACTGCGACAAGTCGCGTCGCTTCATGAGTTGTCTGATCTCCGCCGCCTGCTGCCCGTTCCCTGCTCCCTTATCTACAATCTCTCCATGCAACTCTACATCGATACCGCCAATCTTGATGAAATTCGTGAAGCCGCTTCGCTCGGCGTGCTGGACGGCGTGACCACCAACCCATCGCTGATCGCCAAGGAGGGTGTCGACTTTCACGATCGCATGAAGGAAATATGCGACATCGTGCCTGGGCCGGTGAGCGCGGAAGTCGTCGCCACCGAGCACGATGGCATGATTGCTGAGGCCGACCAACTCATTAAAATCGCTGACAATATCGTCATCAAGCTGCCCTGCATCCCCGAGGGGCTCAAGGCGTGCAAGACGCTCAGTGATCGTGGCGTGCGCACCAACATGACGCTGTGCTTCCAGCCATTGCAGGCGCTGCTCGTGGCAAAGGCAGGCGCGTTTCTTGTCAGCCCGTTTGTCGGCCGGGTCGATGACATCTCCGGCGACGGCATGGAGATTATCCAGCAGATCCGGCAGATCTACGACAACTACGGCTACGAGACGAAGATCCTCGCTGCATCGATTCGCCACCCGCAGCATCTCGTGCAGTCGGCGCTCATCGGTGCGGATGTCGCCACAGTGCCATTCAAGGTGATTCAGCAAATGATGAAACACCCGCTGACGGACATCGGCCTCGAGAAGTTCCTCGCCGACTGGGAGAAGACCAGCCGGGCGACCCGCGAACCGGCGCTGGCATGATGAAGAGCGCCGCATGCGGCTGCGCATCAAGACAAAAAAGTGAGGTTGAACATATGACACACACGCGGCGTGGCTTGACGACGTTACAAATCGTGCTCATCGTTCTCGGCGTGCTGGTGCTGATCGGCGGATGCATGATTGCCGTGCTCATTGCGCTGCTGTTGCCCGCACTCACGCAGGCGCGCACGACCGCTCAGGGTCTGCGCAGCGAGTTCAACATCACCGAAGTGCTGATATCCGCCGACTTGAACGCCATGGACGAAGAGCTGATGAATATCTCCGATGATGCTGATGCGCCCACAGATGCCGCTCTGACGACCACGATGGTCGTGATCGACACGCAGGCGCTCATCGACGCGCAGTTGATCACTTCGATGGTGCTCGACTCGCCGTTCGATGATGATGGCGTCGGCGATGATTACTGGACATACAGTCAGCCGTTCGACATGACGATCCAGCACGCGACCGGGCCGATGATCGTCATGTACGACCAGGAGATGTACGCAGCGCAGCAGAACGTGGCGGTGGGTTTCTCCGACGGCTCCGCAGATGTGATTCCGATCGCCGAGTTCGAGGCGCTGCTGCGCAATCCGACGAATGCGAAGACGGACTTCCAGTTGCCGACACGCAATCCGTAGCAGGCATCTCCAGAATGCGCGCGATCGTCGCGGGAGGCAGGTCTTCAGCACATCGAAGCCAGAGCGCTGCGCGCTGTGTGTCCGTCAACACACGCTGCGCGATCTCCCAGATATTCGCGCTCGCTTCCAGTGTCGCGAGGCGATCTGCCGGATGAACCGTTGATGTTGCCTCCGACACCCGGTCGACGTCGGCCGCCATCGACAGTGTTCGCGCGCGATTGCGATCAATGGCAAGCCGCGACCCGATCGTGAACAGCCACGTTGAGAATGCATGGCGGGCGCCGTATTTGGCAATCTCACGCCAGGCGCGAAGAAATGTCTCCTGCGTGAGGTCTTCTGCATCGTGGTCGCTGGCGGTGCGCTGTCTGAGGAAGTTGTACAACCGATCCTGCAGGGCACGCATGATCTGGCTGAACGCATCAAGCGAGCCGCGCTGAGCGCGCGCGACGAACTCCCGAAGATCATCGGGAGGTCGCGGCTCATCGCTCACCTTTGGCAGTTGATGCATCAACACTCCGGCGCGTCAGGCGTCATCCCAGTCGTCATTGCCCTGCCAGTCCCAGTCGATCTCCTGGCTGCGCGACTCGCGGAAGATCTCATCTGCCATCTCAGGCGTCAGCGTGATGCTCAGCGTGAGCAAAGCACCATCCGCCTCGACCTTGATGCCTTCTGCGAGCTCCACGAGGAACGCAAGGTCGGCTTCTTCGCGGGCGATCAGTCGGCCGAGCGCGAGCAGGCCGTTGACAACATCAGCGATGTCCTCTGCCTGCTGTTGTGATTCTGCGCCGACGGTCAACTGCGTGATGAGACTGTCCCGGGGATCCTCACGCACGAGCAACGAAACACGCTCTGCCTCGCGCAGGATCTGCGATGTCGGGTCGAAATCAGGCAGACGCTCGAACTCGGTGGCGTTGGCGATCAACAGCGTGCCTTCGGGTACATCAACGCCGCCGTACGCCCGCTCGCGATCGCGCATCACACCGAGCGTTTCGACGACGATGTCACCATCGTCACTCATCACGAGCACGCGCCCCTCGCCCCGCCGGCCGAGGTAGGCATACACACGGCCGTCCTCAGCATCGAAACTGTGAATGGTGTATACGCCGGCCTCGAAGGACTGATAGTCGAGGGCTTCAGCGCGCACCGCTTCAAGCAGGTGGTCCGCAGCAGCGGTGGTCGTTGCGATCAGGACGCCACGCTCGCCCCATTCGCGACGGCCGTAGGCAGTCAGGCCGTGCATATCCTCGAGCATGTCGAAGTTGACTTCGCGCAGGACCTCTTTGCGCGCCTCCTGCAGGTCAGCATCGGCGCGGAGGCTCTCGCCAATCTGCGACGTCAGCACACGCTCGATGTCAATATGGAGGACCCACTCGGCATCAGGTGCGACCCACCCGCGATTGAGTTCATCGGCCGACGTGGGGGCAGCCGGCATGGTCAACGCGAGGCACGCGACGGCGACTGTGAGCATTCGTGTCATGGGAGGTGAGCTCCAGGAGTTGGGCGGCCGGATTCGATCCAGAGCCGCAGCTTCACCTTCTTGTACGAAGCCCGGCCTTTCGCGTTACAGAATCAAGCCAGTCGACCCGCGGATGGCAGCACTCCGCGGCTCATCCCGCCACTTCCACGATCATCTCAACCTCCACGGTCGAGTTGAGCGGCAGCCCAACGGAGCCGACAGCCGCCCGCGCGTGCCTGCCCGCCTCGCCGAAGAGCTCCTGCAGCAACTCGCTGGCACCATTGGCGACCTTCGGCTGGCCTTCGAAGCCAGCGTCAGACTGAACGAACACCCCCACACGCACGATCCGGCGGACCTTCTCAAGATCGCCATCCAGCATGGATGCGACGACCGCAATGGCGTTGAGGACGCACTGGCGGGCGGCATCGGTGGCATGCTCGACCGACTGCATGGAGGGTACCGGCCCGGTCCATGCGACTGCACCTTCTTTCAACGGAATCTGGCCGCTCACGAAGATCAAGCTCCCCGCCCGGACGGCCGGGACATAGGCCGCGACGGGTTTTGGAGCATCGGGAAGTTCGAGTCCAAGGGCTTTCAGACGGTCAAAAACGTTGCTCATGGGGTCAAAATCCGCGTTGTACGCTATTTTTTGGAACATCTGCGGCCTTTTCGCCGCATTCTCAAAAGATTGATGGTTGACGGTATACTGAAAGCCAGTACATTGCGAATAAGACGGGTGCGCACCGTCAATGATTCTTGCGGCAAATGAATATTTGATTCGGACGCCCTCATTTGGCCTTCCGGCCCTTAATGCCGCCGCAAGCATCGACAACCTGACACTCTGAGCCGTGCGTTGGCTGCTGGCCCTCGCACCCGAACTCAGAATCGCGGCGGGATCGTGCCGGAGTTTGCTCCAGCCCATCCCAATGAGTCAAGAAGCCAAGCCGTGCCGGTTTCCGATGGTCGGAAATGGCATTCAGGTGTGACACATCCGGTCAGACACCTGGCATGAGGCGGCGTGGCGTCGCAACTCCTCGATTCTCAGGATTCTCGGACGCGTCGGCGGGACCACCTGTCACGGCACCCCGCGGCTCAACTCGAATGTATTCACGCCGTCGAACGGATTCGTCGGACGTGTGAGATCGTTGTGTAGTCATTCAGTCCAGGTGTGCGAGGACATGTCGGATTCATTATGCGTACATCAACAACGGGCATCTGACCTGAATGTATTTTTTCTAACGTGTGTTCAGGAGAGTGTTTGCCAGTGGGCAGGCATCACCTGAGCACCAAAAGGTTCGGAGTACAAGGAATCGCAAACATGAATAAGCGAGGTTTTACGCTCATCGAACTGCTGGTTGTTGTGGCGATCATCGCCCTTCTGATCGGCCTGCTGCTGCCGGCACTTGCCAAGGCACGTCGTAACGCAGCTTCGATGAAAGACAAGACGCAGATCCGCGAAATCCACCAGTCCATGCTGGTCTGGGCGGAGGACAACAAGAACCGACTGCCAACGCCGGGTCTGATCGACCGGCAGGTGGACGTCTACACCGGCCAGAACCTTCCCGGTCGTGGCCAGGAAGACACGACGGTCAACCTGACCGCACCGCTGTTTTCTGCGTTGATCGCACTGGAGTTTTTCAACCCTGACATCACCCTTGGTCCAACTGAGACCAGCCCGTTTGTTATTGAAGACGAAGACTACGACTACAGCGCGTATGATCCGTCCCCGAGTGTGGACCAGTACTGGGATGTCAACTTCCAGGCTGATCTGCAGAACGAATCCAACGTGTCCTACTTCCACATGGCCATCTGCGGTCGTCGGAAGAAGGACAACTGGCGCGACACCCAGGAATCCGGCGTCCCGATCATGTCGACACGTGGCACCGAAGATGGCATCATCGATGGAAACCAGTACAACGACTCGCTCACCCTGCAGTTGCACGGTGCGGATCGTCAGTGGGTCGGCAACATCGTCTTCGGCGACAACTCTGCCGCCACCATCGACAACTTCTTCCCGAACGGTGTGAGCTACGAAGCGACCGACACCGTCGGGTTCAGCAAGGACAACATCTTCGCTGCTGAGTTCACAGACTTCGGCACTGGCTTTGCTGGCGCCGACGCCTACCTCGTCATGTCGCCGGGTCAGGCAGGTTCGACCGACAACTCTGTCCCGACTGTGTACGACCCCCTGGCGTTCTGATCCTGAACCATCAGCAAAGTGTGATTTATGAAAACAAGAACTAATCAAGTGGAGTACTTGACTATGAAGCGGAATCGTGGTTTTACCCTTATTGAGTTGCTGGTGGTCATGGCGATCATCGCCTTGCTCATCGGGCTGCTTCTGCCTGCATTGCAGAAGGCCCGTGCGAATGCCAAGCAGCTCACCGATGGAACCCAAATCGAACAGATTCACACGGCGTGGGTCGTCTTCTCCGGCGAGTTCGAAGGCATCTTCCCGACACCGGGCCTCATCAACCGTCTGCCGGTGGAAGTCGACGGCACCGTCCGTCCGGTCCCGGGCAAGGGTCCTGAGGACGTCCTCGCCAACTCGACTGCCAACGTGTTCTCGGCCTGCATCGCGCAGAACTACTTCAGTGCGAACATCTGCGTGGGCCCGACTGAGCCCAGCCCGAACGTCTTCGCGAAGGAAGACTACAACTACGACTCGTACGCCCCGATGGCGAACACCTACTGGGACACGACCTTCGTTGCTGTCGTGAGCGATCCGGGCGTCGGCTCGAACGTCTCCTACGCGCACATGCCGCTCGCCGGCGAGCGCAAGACCCGTCAGTGGCGTGATACCACCGACTCCAAGTGGGTCATCGCCGGCAACCGTGGCGTGCGTGACGGTAACGACGATGTCGCGACCGATTACGAAGAGTCGATCACGCTTCTCATCCACGGTGGTGAGCGCGAGTGGGTTGGCAACCTCTGCTTCAACGATAACCACGTTGAAGTGAGCAAGACCTTCTGGCCGGATGGTGTGTTCTATCGTCAGTCCGGTGGTGGCACCAACGAAGACAACGTCTTCCGCAACCAGACCGGCACCGGCCCGAACTCAGCAGACGGCTACGACTGCTGGCTGCTCATGGTCTCGACCATGTTCGGCACCCCGGGCAACATCAACATCGTCCCCGAATGGGACTGATTCCCGGTTGACATGAACTCGGGCTCATGCGGCATCGGCCGCTGATTCCGAGATGCAAGCAAGGCGCGGCCGATCCTTTCCCGGATCGGCCGCGCCTATTTTTGCGCTCTGAGCCACGCGTGTCGGTCACAGCACAAATCATGACATGCTCAGCCAACATGCGTCCCTATAATGAAATGAGCGGATAACACGCTCGGCTCGCCAATGATTCTGCCTCAACGTTCCAATCCGGCCCGTCGCACCGGCATTCGCTGGTGGCTCGTCACTGTGTTCTTCGGCCTTGCCGTCTCTCTGGCTGCCGCGCCGCTTCCGCAGGATTCGGGGCAGACGCCATCCGTCGACGTCGACGCATTGCAGGCACAGCAGACCAGCCAGCCCGTTCCCGCGGCGCGGCAGGCATCGAACGTGGCGGTCCTCACTGTGGAAGGTGCCATTGATCGGGTGACACTCATGTCACTCGAACGCCGCGTCAAAGACGCTGTCGAAAATGGCGCTGATGCCATCGTGATTGAACTGAACACACCCGGCGGACTGTCGGGCGCAACGCTCGACATCTGCCATCTGATCAAGAACGATGCACCCGCGAACACCGTTGCCTGGGTGAACAGCAACGCCTATTCGGCCGGGTCGATCATCGCACTCGCCTGCCGCGAGATTGTGATGAGCCCGAACGCGCGCATGGGTGATGCAGCGCCGATCGCCGTGCGTGGCGGGCAGTTGATCCCCCTCCCCCCGGCTGAGCGCGCCAAGCAGGAAAGCCCGATCCTCACGGAGGTCATCGATTCAGCGCGACGCAACGGCTACGACGAGAACCTCGTGCGCTCGCTCATCAGTGTCGGCGTTGAACTGTGGATGATGGAGAACGTGAATACGGGCGAGCGCATCTTCGTAGATCGCGAAGAGTACAAAGCGGTGTTCGGCGAGGAGCCTGCTGAGAGCATTCCATCCGCAACGCCGGCAAAGATGAAGAAATCTCCCCTGTTGCCGTTCTCGCGATGGGATGATCGCGCGGTTGATAAGGAGGAGATAGAGGCCGACATCGAGCTTGGCCAGACGCGCCAGCCAAACCGTGAACGACTCACGTCCAGCGATGCAGACGCGTGGCAGCCGATCATGCAGGTGGTGTCTGACACGGAACTGCTCACGATGACCGAGCAGGAGGCGATCTACTACGGGCTGGCAGAGAAAGTCGTTGCCGATGACGACGAAATCAAGGCTTTCTTCGACGCCAAGACGGTGACGCGCAATGGCGGGACATGGTCGGAGGGGCTCGTGCGATTCCTGCTCAACTTCTGGGTGCGCGTCATCCTCGTTGTGGTGTTCCTGGTCGGCATGTTCATCGAGATGGCTGCACCAGGCACGGGCGTATTCGGGCTCATCGCGTTCATTGCGATTGCAATCCTGCTGGGCGCACCATATCTGATGGGTGCTTCGAGTTGGTGGCCGATCGCGATGGTCGGGCTCGGCGTACTGCTTGTGCTCACCGAGTTATTTGTCATTCCGGGGGTCGGCATCGCCGGGCTTGTCGGTGCGGCGAGCCTGCTGATCGGGCTCGTCGGCACGTTCACCATGGGCGATGTCTCCGGGATCGTCGGTCAGGGCGATCTGCTCAAAGGTGTGGCCGGCACGGTGATGGGCCTGTTCGTTGCAGGCGTCGCGATGTGGCTGATCAGCCGACACATCTACTCCGTGCCCATGCTGGAGAAAATGATCCTCAAGGCGGAACTGTCCTCATCGGAAGATGCTTCGCAGAGCACCGGCATGCTCGCAGCGATGGGAAGCGCCGCCACCGGCATGGGCGTGAGCATTGGCGATGAAGGCGTGTCCATCACCGACATTCGACCGGCCGGCCGGGGCGAGTTCCATGGCAAGATCATTGAAGTTCAGGTCTCAGCAGGGTATATCGAACGTGGCACGCGCGTGCGTGTGACGAAGATCACGCCGTTTGCAGTTGAGGTGGAGGCGGTCGACGCATGATGTTCTGGCTCGCGCAAGTGACGCAGGATGCACCCGATGATTCGCTCATCGTCTGGGGTGGTGTGCTGCTTGCCATTGCATTGGTGTTGCTGTTCGTCGAGTTGTTCGTCCCATCGGGCGGGCTGATCGGCGTCGTGGCGGGCATTGCCGCGATCGCGTCGGTCTTTGCCTTCGCCCGGTACGACACAACATTGGGCGTCGCGATGGGCGGCGCCTACTTTGTGCTCACCCCGATCATCATCTGGGCCATGTTCAAGTTCTGGATCAACTCGCCGATCACGCGGAAACTCATCCTTGGCGGCGAAGAAGATGCTGTTGCCGAGCAGCAAGGCGTCTCGCGTTCAGAGCAGGCCCGGCGCGAGCGGCTCGCCCAGTTGCAGGCCCTGATCGGAGCCGAGGGCACCACCGTCACCCCACTGCGACCGGTCGGCGTCGTAAAAATCCAGGGCCAACGCGTCGATGCGCTCGCTGAGACGGGGGTCATCGACTCAGGCGAGACCATCGTCGTCACCGATGTCTACGACAACCAGGTGAAAGTCCGTGTGAGCGAATAGTCGCCGGTCGCGTGCTACACTACGGACGGTGACACAGATCTTTTCGTTCGAAGGAAGTAGAAAAAAATGCCAAATGGTGGCTGGATCATTGCACTTGTCGTCGGCGGACTGCTCGTCCTCGGCCTGTTCTTCTTCATTTTCAAGTTCTTCAGTCTGTGGTTTCAGGCACTGCTGTCCGGCGCGCGGGTTCGTCTGCTGGATCTGATCATGATGCAGTTCCGAAAGGTCGATCCTCGCACGATCGTCTTCAACCGCATCAGTGCCAAGAAGGCTGGCATGGATCTTTCAACAGAATGGTTGGAAGCCCACTACCTTGCAGGCGGCCGCGTCACCAACGTCACGCGCGCGATGATTGCTGCCGCGAAGGCGAACATCGAGCTTCCCTGGGAAAATGCCACCGCGATCGACCTCGCCGGCCGTGACATCCTCGATGCAGTGAAGACGTCGGTCGACCCGAAGGTCATCGACTGCCCGCACCCGACATCAGCCAAGTCCACAATCGATGCAGTTGCAAAGGACGGCATCCAACTCAAAGCCAAGGCGCGCGTGACCGTGCGCACCAGCATCGCGCGTCTCGTCGGCGGTGCGACTGAAGAAACCGTCATCGCCCGTGTCGGCGAAGGCATCGTCTCGGCGATCGGTTCTGCAGAGACACACAAAGATGTACTCGAGAATCCGGATGCGATCTCCAAAGCTGTACTCGCGAAGGGGCTCGACTCAGGCACTGCTTATGAGATTCTCTCGATCGACATTGCAGACGTCGACGTCGGCGAGAACATTGGAGCTGCGCTGCAGGCCGACCAGGCAGAAGCAGACACCAAGCGCTATCAGGCTGAGGCGGAACAGCGCCGCGCGATGGCCGTCGCCCAGGAAGCGGAGTTCCAGGCCGAGGCTCAGAAGAACCGCGCGCTGGTGATTCTCGCCGAAGCCGATGTGCCCAAGGCCATGGCCGAGGCGTTCAGGCAGGGCAACCTCGGGATCATGGACTATTACCGCATGAAGAATGTCGTTGCGGACACGTCCATGCGTGATTCGATCGCAGGAAACGGCGAAACCAGCTCCTGATAAGCCGCCGACTGGACGCAGTGCACCGCATCGCCGATGTAAGATCGGCTGATGTCGCTGCTCCATGTGGTCATACCGGTGTTCAATGAAGGGCAGACGCTTGCCGACTGTGTCGAGCGCGTTGTTGCTGCCCCGCTGCCGGACGGATGGTCGATGCGGATTGTGATGATCGACGACTGCTCTCAGCCGGAACATCACACAAAGACACTGCAACTGGTCGAGCACCTCACATCGCGCGGCATCGCCATTCTGCTGCTGCAGCACGCGGTCAATCGTGGCAAGGGGGCAGCGTTGCAGACCGGGTTCGATGCGATCCTCGCAGATGATGATGTGAGTGACACAGACACCGTCATCATCCAGGATGCTGATCTCGAATACGACCCGCGCGACTATGCAACGCTGCTCGAGCCGATTGCGTCCGGCGACTGCCGCGTCGTCGTAGGCACACGATGGGGATCGCACAATCCGCTGCGATCAATCAAACGCAAAGTGCATGGGGGCATCAACCGATTCCTCACAACGCTCAGCAACGTGATGACCGGCTTTCGCCTGACCGACATGGAATGCTGCTACAAAGTCATGCGCGTCGATGTGCTCAGACAGATTCGCAGCGCGCTCACTGAGCAGAGATTCGGCATCGAGCCGCAGATAATCGCTGCGCTGGCCCGGATTCGCGAGCAGATCATCGAACGCCCCGTGCACTATCATCCACGTTCCACCGATGAGGGCAAGAAGATCAACTGGCGCGATGGCGTGCGCGCACTTGTTGTGATTGGACGCGAGCGATTCAGACGTATGTGATTGAACACAAGGCTGCCGCGTGACGACAGATCGAGAACCAACCAGCACCGATGAATCGCATGACGATGCGCGCGAGCAGCCATCGCTCTGGCAGCCCCGACGGTTGATCGCCCAAATCGCGGGCTTTCTCATCGGCGGCGCGCTGCTGGCATGGTGCATCCACAACGCATTGAAGGCGGGGAACTGGTCAGCACTGCTGGAGACCAATCCACTGCTGATCGCTGGTCTTGCCGCGTGCTCGCTGGTGAGCCTCCTGGTCAACGGCGCGGGATTCTGGCTGATGATCAAACCTGTGCAACCGCTGCGCTTCGTCGATCTTCAGATGGTCAACCTCACCACGGCACTGCTCAACTACGCGCCGATTCGCCTTGGATTTATCTCGCGCGTGCTGTATCACCTGCGGGTCGATCGCATGCCATTGCTTCGGTTCGGCGGGTGGATGGCGGCGACCGCGTACATCCTGTTCTTCTGCTTGGGAGCGGTTGTCGTCGCGACGCTCGTCCGCCCCAACTTCGATGCACTCTGGTTTGCACTGCTCGCCGGGCAACTGATCGTCGGCGGGCTCTTCACGCGCGGCCTGCTCGGACAACCAATCGTCCAGCGGCACGCACGCGGGATGGAACAGATGCTGCTGAACCATCCGCAACTCTGGGGTGTGATTGCGCTGCGACTGATCGACATCGGCGCATTCGCAGGACGCATGGGATTCGCTGTCATGATCGTGCCTGATCTCACCCTCAGCGCGACCGACACGGTGCTGCTCGCGATGACGGCGCTGGCGCTCTCGATGAATCCGCTTGGTCGATTCGGGTTTCGCGAGGCGGGAGTCGCGTTTCTCGCTGAACGGCTTGTCAGTTCAGATATGACAACCGGCGAACTCACGAGCAGGATGGCGCAGCTCGGCCTGATCGAATCGGCAGGCGAGGCGATCGTGTTCATCCCACTCGGGACGCTCGCGCTGTTCTGGTACCGCGCACGGTGGAAGAACGCAGCGGCTGCAGCATCGTCCTCGCGCACGACCGACGCATGACGCGCAGCACCTGCGCGGCGAAGCGCACAACTCACCAGTTGCATCTGGAACACGTCGCGCAGACACACAATGCACAGCAGCGCCGCATGGCATGCACATTGCAATCCACCGGTTGTGAACAGTCAGTCCGGCGCACGGATGCGCCGGCAAAGGCCAGGACGGCCAGACGTGGTATGTCCACTCGTTCGGTCGGGACGGGTGAGAGCAACGTCGCTTCACGCTGTGATGCCTCAGCATCACCCGGCAGCCCTCCGCAACGGCTGCAACGCTTCGCGAATCCGCAACCGACCACTGGATCGGCCCGCTCAATCGGCGGGTCGTTCCATTTGTGCCTTGCTGTGCTGCGTTGCCTTGCGCTGCGTTGTCCCAGCTATTCCAGCCGCGGCTCGACGGAAATCGCGTGATCAGGCAGCGCGAGTGATGCAATCGACTCACCCCGGCGATGCTCCATCACAGTTGCGTACGCTCATCTTGCGCGTCGCGATGTGCGATCACAACCTCGCGTGTCATCCGAAACGACGACGATCATGCCCCAAGCGAAAGCTTCCGAGCCGATGGCAGTCGAATGGATCTGCTGCTACGCCCGCTGCTTGAGCGCATCGAGAATCTCATCATGCTCGGGGAATCGGCCGTCCTGCTGTTTGCGGCTGTAGATCAGGTCGCCATCGGCGCGCACATCGAAGATGCCGCCACCGCCTTCGATCAGCTCTGTTTCGATGCCGAGTTCATCTTTGATTGCATCCGCCAGACCGGCGGCTCGCGGCTTGTAGTTTCACATTCCGCAGTATTCGATGCTGACTTGCATGGGACTTGTCTCCTTCGGTTGGGGGCCATGCTAGGCCGCAGTTGCTCCCTGCTCCAAGGCATCATGACTTCTCGGACGACAGCGCCGCGTCACCAACTGCCGAGCCGGCTCAGTCCTCAGGGTCGAGCCTCGGGTCGGGCGTGGCGCAGCAGGGTCGGCTCATGCGAGGCACGCACACGGCCGACTTCACGGGGGAACGGTTCGCCACTGCGTATGCAGGCCAACCACTTGCACGCGATGAATCGCATGGCTTGATGTGACTGCCGCGAAAAACGACACGACCCCGCAGCGGTCTCTCAGCGCAACGGCTGGATGAGTCAACTCATTCATTCATCCGGTGTTCATGACTGTTCACCCCGGCGCCAGGCAAGATACGCCCGCATCATGGTGTCAATGTCGTACTGCCGCGCCCACATGGCATCGATTACCGCCTGCCGGGCAGAGTCGCCCGCGAGTGTTCGATACCAGCCCTCGGCCATGATCTTCATTCCCATCTCATTCGGGTGCAGCTCATCGTCCTCAAATGCGTCAGGGAATGCATCGCGTGTCGGTGTCCAAACATCCGGTCCTTCCAGAATGAACTCGTGCCCGCGCGTGAGCAACCGTTGCAGCGCGATGCGCTCATTGCCCACCTCCGGCTCGACGGGCTTCTTGTAGATGTGCATCGCGACGTAGACGCGTTCGATGCCGTACTCCCGCAAACGCGTGGCCAGTTTTTCCATGACATCAGCGCCCAACTCCGCACCGACCATGTCCGCTGCAGCCTTGACAGGCCCGCGCCGATCCATCGTGAACTGCAGGGATTGTTGGCAGATGGCGATCGTCGGTCGCGGCACGTCGCCCAGCAGCCGCGGACTGTCGCCGAAGAAATCTCGCTCCATTGCACCGAAGGTTCTCTGGTAATCGCGCGTGCCGGGCTCAGCAATCCAGATTTCCACCGGCGCCCCTCCAACAACTGAGTTGACGATGTGATAGAGCCGGCGGTCTGCATCTGCGTGATCGTCGAGCATGTCCTGCAACATGGCAGGCCAGGCGTACGACGTTGAATACCCGTTTACGAGGATTGACTTCACCTCGCCATCAAGCACCCCCGTGTGCGCAGGGCGTGATGTGCCCTGCTGGATTGATTCTCCAGAGCGACATGCCGGCAAAATCATCAGAACGACGATCACGGCAAGAAACGAAAAGCAGCGGGTCGTCATGGTGAATCCACTCCATAAGAGTTGCAATGCAGTTGAACGCACTCAAAGCCCGTCGATCGCGCAACGCTCACCTGCGCGATGGAAAGCCGCGGACGTGTTCACGCCCCTGCCGGCACAGCAGCACCTGCGCCCATGTGCGTGATGATGTCATCGCCGAACTCGCTGCACTTGCGGAGCGTGGCACCATCCATCAGTCGCTCGAAGTCATACGTGACAGTCTTCGCAGCAATAGCACCTTCAATGCCTTTGACGATCAGGTCGGCCGCCTCATCCCAGCCGAGGAATCGCAGCATCATCTCACCTGAGAGAATCACGCTGCCCGGGTTGACCTTGTCCTGCCCTGCATACTTGGGCGCTGTGCCGTGCGTGGCCTCGAAAATGGCGTGGCCTGTGTCGTAGTTGATGTTCGCGCCGGGTGCGATGCCGATGCCGCCCACACATGCTGCGAGCGCATCGGAGATGTAGTCGCCGTTGAGATTCATCGTCGCGATGACGTCGTACTCAGCCGGGCGTGTGAGAAGCTGCTGCAGGAACGCGTCGGCGATGACATCCTTGATGATGATGTCATGCGGGATCGTATCCCCCCCGTGCAGTTTCGTTGCGGCCTTGGCC
>CAZVXI010000063.1:0-15716 GCA_964631295.1 uncultured Isosphaeraceae bacterium | reverse complement strand
TGCGGCCGGCCTCGCCGACGCAGAAGGGCGGGAAGTTGTAATGCAGGTAAAACTTCTTGGCGTACTCGGGCATCAGGCCGTCGACGATCTGTTCATCGCGACCGGTGCCGAGCGTGCAGGTGACGATCGACTGCGTCTCGCCTCGCTGGAAGAGTGCTGAGCCGTGAGTTCGTTCGAAGACGCCGACTTCCATTCCAAGCGGTCGAATCTCGGTGAACTTTCGACCATCTGCCCGCACGCCGCTCTCGTTGATGAGCTTCTGCGTGATTTTCTTCTCGAGAGTGCGGAACGCTTCGCGTGCGTGCGAGCGACGTTTCTCAAGTTTGAGCGCATCAGAGTAGGCGATGCCTTCGGGAACCTGGAACTGATCCATCACCTTGTCGCGGATTTTGCAGATCTGCTCCCAGCGTTCCTGTTTGCTGTGAACCTTGCGCGCTTCGGTGAGTTCTGCGTTACATATCTTCGAGACTTCGTCAATCACATCCTGCGGGGGGACGGCGAGGTCGCCGATGCGTTTCTCGGTGCGGCCGGCCTTTTCCATGAGTTCGACCTGCATCTCGAGGATCGGCTTGATGCCGTTCTCGTAGCCGAACTTGATCGCTTCGAGGAGGTCTGCTTCGGGGACCTCGGCGGCACCGACTTCGATCATGTTGATGCCATCGGAGTGGCCCGAAAGCAGCAGATCGAGATCGCTGAACTCAAGCTGCGCCTGCGTCGGATTGAGCACGAGTTGCTCGCCATCATCGGTGATGACCCGGCCGACACGCACGCTTGCGACAGGTCCCTCGAACGGGGCATCCGTCAGGCACAGCGCTGCCGATGCGCCATTGCATGCGAGGACATCGGTATCGTTCTGCCCGTCGTGGCTCATTGTCCACGCCTGGATCTGGACTTCATCAATGAAGCCATCCGGGAACAACGGCCGGATCGGACGGTCCATGTTGCGCATGGTGAGGATTTCTTTCTCGTTTGGAGCACCCTCACGCTTGCGGAACCCGCCGGGGAACTTCCCGCCGGAGCTGAGTTTCTCGCGGTAATCGCACTGAAGCGGGAAGAAGTCGAGGCCCGGCCTCGGGTCAGCGCGGATTGCGGTACACAGCACTGCTGAGTCTGCGTAATAGACGAGCACTGCGCCGTTGGCGAGTCGGGCAACACGGCCTGTCTCGATGCGAAGCGTGCGTCCGCCGATTTCTCGTTCGACAACTATCTTTGTCATTTGGTTCTTCTGCCTTTGTCTGGTCCCTGAGCGTGACACCCGGACACTGGGCGCTCAAAGTCGGATCGTCATGTGTCCCGGCCGGACACTGCAATCAGTCGCGCGATTGTGGAGTGACCACTCGGCTGGTTGGGATCCGAGGAGGCAGAAGGCAGGAAACAGGCTGTGGCTGCTGGCAGCACGGCTCGACTGTTGCCTGCCCACTGCCAGCCGGAGCCAGCCGGGCGATCGGCAAGCCACCGCGTTACTTTCGCAGGCCGAGCCGCTGAATCGTGTTTTGATACGCCTCTCGGTTGGTGCGGGCAAGGTAGCGCAGCAGGCGGTTTCGCCGCCCGACGAGCATCAGCAGCCCACGCCGTGAGGTGTGATCTTGCTTGTGTTCGCGGAGGTGCTCCGTTAACGACTTGATGCGGCTTGTCAATACCGCAATCTGCACCTCCGGTGAGCCGGCGTCCGTCTCGTGACGCTGGAACTCACCGATGAGTCTGGTCTTTTCTTCTGCGGCAATCGCCATGATTGTCACGTATCCATGAAAGTGAATGCTTCTGTTTCTGAATCCCGGATTGTAGCCGCTTTCTCCAGATTCGCCAACCGCGATTCCCAATGCCTTTTCAGAAAATCGGCCGGAAGATGGCTGACATCGAGATCGCCAGCGGCAGCAGTTCCGCGAGAATCCGCAACTGCTTGCTAAACATGCGTTTATGGATCTACTTCCCCCGTTGCTGAAGCCGCTTGTGAGCGTCGCAGTCTAGCGATCCTCCGCCGGCCGATCGAGGAAGACGACAACCACATAGTCGGCCAACCCCTCAAGGTGTACCTCCGCGCACTCATACGGCTGGAGCGAGCGATTGGCGCGGAACGTCACCTCGCCTTGCCACCGTATCGCCGTCCCCGCGGTATCGGCCAAGGCAGGCGTCACCCGTCCCCATCCGGCAAACGTCGCCTCAACGCCTTCAGGGGTCTCGAACATGGGCGCTGGAGGCGTGACGTCGGGCGACGCGTAGATTGCGGCGAGCGTCATCGTGCGATCCTCATCAGGTGCGAGGGACAGATACCGCGGGAACCCAAGGATCGTGGCATCAACCACACCGACCGCCGTCAGTGTGATCGTCTCGATTGGTGCGCTCTCGTCCGATGTGATGATCCTCACACGTTCGGTCTTACGGCCACTTGTCTTGATTGCCATTGCCACATCAATCTCCAACGGCGCACCGGGCTCGACAACCTTGGCAGATGCCTCCGCCTGCAAACAACCACAAGAACCAACCAACTCATCAATCACGATGCGGCGGCCAGACGCATTCACAAGTTCGAAGGTGTGAACAAGTTCCACCGGCGTTCGATCGCCAGGAATGCGAACCTGTCCGAAGTCGTGCAGCGCGGGCACTGCCAACCACGGCGTTGGTTGGGCATCAGCATCAGGGCCGTCAGGCAGTTCTGCACACGAGCCGGTGATGGCCAATACAACGCCGAAGACCAACGCACGACACCCGATAAGCATGCCCCTGATATTGCTCATCTGCTCTTGCTTACCTCCGCAAGGAGTTCGGCGATCTTGGCCGTCGGATCAGTCCAGATCGGCTGGCCAATGTCATACGCCAGGTCATCAACGATGAGTGTCGATTGTCCGACTGTCCACTGAATCCCGGATGCTCTGTTCACGACGCGCGTCCCGACGATATATGGGATATCAAACCACGCGTCGACTGTCTCTCGGTCATCAACGATGCGCGCATCCAAACGCTCAAAAACGTGCTTTCCGCGCGCGATGGATCCGTCGGGACGAGGTGCGTTGAAGACACACACGGCTCGCTGTGGTAGCGAGAGAGTACGACACTCCATCCATTCCTCAACGTGGTAACGCGCGTATTCATGCCACCCGTCGCCATCGGCGCGTCGCAACTCCATGACCCACGACTGATACCGTGGCTCTGGCAACAAATCAATGGTCAGAGTAAAACGAGGGCTCTCGCCTGAAGCGTAACGCACAACCATCCGCTCTTCTGTCGTCTCTACCTTGACGTTGTCGGCCAGCGCAACAGCCATAGGGAGCCCAGTCTGCGAACTGTGATGATAGCCCGCGCAGTGGTTAAACACCGCAGCGAAACTTGGCAGACTGGCATGAAAATACCAACTCACCTGCATCGGTCCGGCCGGCTCCAAGGTCTCGCGCGACAACGGGAGCTTGACGAACTCGCTGCCAGTCCACCACCGCTTCACGATGAGATTGGGGGCTTCACCCTGCGGCACCTCTTCCCCAGCCACACGATCACGATCCACTCGCCACGTGGCTACTGTCTCGTATCGCAACATGTCCTCGCCGTCACTATCTCGATTCTCAACCAGAAAACGGAACCGAGTTTCGAATCCGACAGCCCGCGTCTCGATCGAACGCATCACAGCCAAGGCGCGGTCGATGTCTGGTGGCGCCCCTGCATCAGACGATCCATGAGCGATCGTCATCGCGATTGCAAACACACTCAAAACAGCTGCAATCCTGGAGCCCACGTCAGGGCGTAAACACCAGATCTGTGCAATAAAGTCGCGCACAGTAGCCCTCCGTTATTATATCAGGCGAGCACTCGAACTGACCCGCATAGCCAGCCAATGGCCTGCACGTCCCCATGCCCTTCACACCACATCCATACAAGATCTGACACTTATTTCCGGAAACTTCACCGATCCCTGATGGGTAACACTCGGAGTGCTGGCCCGGACCCCCCACAAACGGACGGCCACAATCTTCGTGCATCGCGCCGCCACTGTTGAAACAGGCATCCTCACAGATTACTCCGTTCGCTTCACAGTCCCATGAAATCGTACAGGGAGCCAAGTCCGTACAGAGTTTGTTCACCGCAACGTCAAAGACATGCTGACAATCCGTGAACGTCGGGTCATCCATTGCAAAGGTGGTCAAAGCCACACTCGTGGCCACACCGCTACACGCGAGTATCATGGTCATGCGGGTTCTCTTCATTGGGATGCCCTTTCATCATTTCGAGTCTTGCCCGAGCTTGTCATGGACTTGATGGCGGCTAACCGATTCTCAAACGATTCGCGGTGGTGGATTGCTCGCTCGATCGACTTGTCGAGGGCACGTCGCGACTCGGTGTCGCGGCTTGTCAGATCGCCGCGTGTCACAAACGCGACCGATCGCGACGCCCGGATCAGTTCTTCCTCCACCGCATCGATTTCACGCAGGTATTCATCTCGCAAATCGGAGATCGCCTGACGAGTGGCTTCGTTGCCTCCCAGTATGGCACACAACTCGAGCGATTCGTCGAACTCAGCGTCGAGACGACTCCATTCACGATACACACGGGTATGCAGGAGCCGGTTCGTCGCATCCATCCACATGTGCGCGATCTCGATCCCCATCCGCGCAAGCAGTATGTCGTAGATGCCCGTCTGAAGATCGAGGGACCATCGCACTGGCCGCTCGTCCGCAAAATGCGCCGATAACAACTTCAGCGTCGCGGCTCGCTCGGCTTCCGTATCGTTCGGGTCCGGGTGTAAATCGTCCATGCGGCGCATGTAGCGCGCCCAGCGGGCTTCGTACCGATCGATGAGCTCGACGATACCCGGCGGGGTTTCAACGATGGCTGCGTCGCCAAACGCCTCACGGAATGCCAGCACGCACGCGGGCAACACGCCGCGAACTTCCAGACGCTGGTCAGTCAGGAGTCGCGCATCGAACCAGAACGCGATTCCAGCCCCTGGGATCGTCGCACCCTCGGAAGGCACTCCGGACACAGCACCAGCGGGTGTTCCGATGACGTACGAACTCTTAGCCGTGTGCATCCGACCGCGCTGCTCATCGATGAGTATCGCAACAACGGCGTGAGAGAACGCCTCATCCCATTCGCTCTTCAATGATCTGAGAGATGCGGACAGTCGAGACTCTTCGCGTTGCACGTCCGCCCGCACGCTCGCAGGATATGCATCGGGGGGAATCGGCCACCCTTTACGTTGTGCTGCCCGATACAAGAGCAAGCGACGACGGTCGTTCAGCGTCTCGGGCAGTCTGCGGTTGGCCCCTGCCTGGAACAACGGGTCGGACGCGAGTTGTCGCTCAAAGTCGCTCCGCGCCGCCTCGAACGCACCATATGCACCAGTCAACTTGCCGAGGTATTCACTTCGGGTGCGACTGTGCGCCCGACGAATCGCGTGTTCTTGCTCGGCAGACACGTCGAGAACGAGTATAAAGCGCCGCAGCGCATGCTCATTTCCCTCCAAGGACCGTTCCGCCGACTCCCGGAACGCCTCAGGAATCGCCTCGATGGCGCTCGTCTCGTCCTGCCTCGGCTGCGGCACCGTTGGCTCGGGGGTCGTACAAGCGACCCCGACGTGAACCAGAACTGTGACAGCCAACAACTGCATCCGAAACCCCGCTGTGTAGTGCCGTCCACGCTACAGCCAATCCATGCCCAAGGCAAGGCAAGGCAAGGCAAGGCAAGGCAAGGCAAGGCAAGGCAAGGCACAGTTATCCACCGCTCACTCACAGCCGATCAGAAAATCGGCCGGAAGATGACTGACATCGAGATCGCCAGCAGAATCAACTCTGCGATGATTCGTAAGTGGCTGGAAGACAGATGCTTGCCGATCCACAGGCCAGGGATGAGGCCGAGCAGGCAGGCCGGGGCAAACAGCAGCCCGAGCCCTGCTGCGCGTGGCACATCGCCGCCAAACTTGAGGGACATAAGAATCAGCTGGACCGGCGCTATGCCGATGAACAACATCCACAGCGTGACTCGGGCCTTGGCCGCCGACCATGTGTGCGCCATCACCCACATCACCGCTGGAGGGCCGCCCATCCCTGCGAATCCCGCAAGCGTGCCGCATGCCCCCATTGCAACCAGCATCCAGCCGCGATGCAGCGACGGGCGCGGCTCGATCCGCCAGACATGCCGGGCGATCAGTGCGAGCAGAATCAACACGCCATACACCTGTCCGACACGCTCGGGATCGAGTTCCGTGGCCTGATGCTGAATCAGCACCCCGAGCGGGACAGTGACGCCCGCCAGGCCGACCATTGCCCCCACCACGCGCCAGTCGATGTGTCGTCGCAGGTGGTGCGCGGCAATTGCCGTCTGCGTGATCACACAGATTGTGGCAATGGCAATCGCTTCAAACGACTGCAGGTCGCCGACGAGCATCATCAACGGGATGGCGACCATGCCGAACCCGAAGCCTGCGACTGTCTGCAGGCCGCTGGCCATCGCAAGCACGAGGCAAATAATGATGATCTGCTGTGTTTCCATACGGCGGGCCGAGTGTAGCTTCACCCGTGCGCCCGACGGATCGCACGATGCATAAACTTTGACGGATTGAAGCTGGACACGTATCAAGTGCACATACGCCTGCCTGTGCAGTGCGAGCCTCAGGAGACCAGACAATGCTCAACACACATCACTCGCACAACGCGGGCGGTTGGCTCGTGGCAGCCATCATCACATGCGCATGCGCTCTTCTTGCTGCGGGGTCGCTCGCGTTCGCGCCGGCCGGCCTCGGCAATGCCGGGCAGGATGCCACGACAAAGCCGGAGAAGCCGACGATCAACGATCTCGCGTTCCTCGCCGGGCAATGGAGCGGCCATGTCGGGGCAGACACTGCTGAAGAGCACTGGTCGAACCCGACGGCAGGCAACATCATTGGCATGTTCAGGTGGATCAGCGCTGAAGGTGAGATCGACATGCTCGAGATGCTCAGCATCACCGAAGAAGCAGACGGCATCTATCTGCGGCTGGTCCACTACAATGCAAAGCTGGCAGCCTGGGAAGACGAGCCGATCACGCTGAAGATGCGATCACTGGAAGACCGGCTTGTGCGATTCGAGCCCGTCAACGAAGGCGACCTGGAATCGATCACGTATGACCGACGCCAGGCCGACCGGCTCGACATTGTTGTTGACTTCACGGACGCATCAGGTCGCGCGCCGATTGTCTGCAACCTGATGCGCCTTCGTTTCCGTGACGACAAGCCGACGACGCAGCCATCACTGATTCGCTGATGGCTCAGATCGTCAGACTACGGCGCGGATGTACAGTCGTTGCCCCAGTTGGCGATGACATTGAGCAGGTCGCGCAGGTCGACGATCTGGTCGTCGTTGAGATCGCCAGGACCATTGCCCCCCCATTCGGCGAGGACAATCAGAAGATCCTCGAGATCGACGAAGCCGTTGTCACTCGCATCGCCGTCGCATGAGCCGGGCACAAACTGGCATGATGCATTGGCGAAGAAGCTGCCACCGAGAATGAGGCATTCGCTCTCGGGCATGACATGGCAGGTTGCAAAGGGCACGTAACACGCGCCGACCGGCTCACATTCCGATGTCGCGCATGTCACACATGGCTGCCAGATGGCGTTGTCAACTGTCGCGCACTCCTCTTCGGAGACATCCATGCAGAAGCCATCGGGTCCTTCCGGCACACAGCACGCACCCAGCGGGCTGCACAGGTCAGCTTCCTGCACATCGGCGCATGACATCCCCGCATGGAACTGCGGCGCACCAAAGTCGCCGGCAAGGGTGTTGCAATCTCGCTCAGTCACGTCTTCGAAGCACTGTCCGTCACAAAGGCAGCACGCGCCAACAGGCGTGCAGAGATTCGCCGCTTGTTTACAGGTTACGCCGCGATGCCAGGCAAGTACCATCGGCTGTTCCATACAGGTGCGCTCGAGCACATCGCCGACGCATGTCCCGTCGCTGAGGCAGCAGGCTCCGACAGCGTCGGCATCGCACTGGGCGGTTGCGCACGAGACTCCAAGCGTCCATGACTCATACATCGCGTGGTCTTCGCAGTCCGCCCGCGTCACCGATTCCAGGCACCCACCGGTACTCAGGCAGCACGCGCCGCGCAGCACGGCATATTCGTAACGCACCTTGATGTCGCCGATCGCGCGGTGCGGCGCGTGAGAGAACGACCCCTGTCCCTGCAGCGACGAGCTGAGCATGCTGGTGCCACGCATTGTAACTGTGAATATCGAGTCATCGTCAGCAGCTACAAACGGAGACAGGTCCAGCCGCGCACCATCTGCAGCAACATCAAAGGTGTCTTTGTTCACATCGTTCGGCGGCGCGAAGATGTACGGACTCTCGAACGCCGTGGATGTTCCGGGCATCAATGAGGAAACTCCGCTCACCAGCGGCAGATTGTTCAGCGGCAGTGTCGGCGTCCAGAGCGAGGCGTACTCGACTGGCATGCCGACGATGTTCTCACTGAAGCGAACTTCGAGGTCTTCACTGATCGAGAGCGCGCCGCTCATCTCGATCGGTGCATCTCCGTTGTTGTGCAGAACTGCGACGAGCAGGAGTTGGCCACTGATTTCAACGGATACGGAAAGCAGTTGCAACGCGCCATCCTGATTATCGAACTTGTCGATGAGAAACTCGCGGTTCGCGCCGCTGATCATCACGAAGTTGAACGGGACATGCTGCACAACTGCATTGACGGCATTCGGCGAGTTGAGGTCGCACGCGCCAAGGACTGTGCATGTGCTGCCAAAGCCATTGAACTGGCCGCCAGCCTGCGCGCAATCATCACGCGACATGAACGACTCGCAGGTGCGATCGTCGAAGCAGCATGAGCCTTCGCAGGAGACTGCGTTCAAGCCGATGCATTCGCTGCCAAGCCCCATCCACGTGCCAGCGAACGCATTCGTGCATTCGTAGTAGGTCGTGCCCGGCACGCAGCCTGCATCACCGAGACAGCACGCACCGGTCAGATTGCACATGACTGAGCCGCATTCGACGCCGTTGCCGTGGTACTGGCCGTTGGCATCGTTGCAGGCAATCTCTGAGAGAAGCTGGCAGGTGCCGTCTGGAAGACAACACGCGCCGGCGCATTGCATCGTCAGGCAGTCGGTTCCTTCGCCGGCGTAGAGGCCATCACTGACATAGCAGTCGATGAATGACATCTGTGCGCATGTGCCGTCTTCCAGGCAGCATGCGCCGTCGGCGAATGCGGGCGAAGCAATCAACAGTGCGCCCGCGGCTGCGCTGGTCCGCAGCAGCCGTGCAAGTCGTGTGGTCGATCGTGAAGCAAAGGTGTATGTGGTGTCCATCGGTTCCCCTCCAGAAGGAGACCTGGCAAGTGCCAGGCAATGCCCGTTGCGGGCGGACGAGACCGATCTGTGGACACGACGTCGTTGTCGAGCGGCTCCAGTGAGCACGCACATGTATATCTTCGGAAGCAGCAGGGGCCAAGTGCGAGCGACTTACCTCATTTTCCCCTCACCCGGCAATCGCCCAGCCCGCACAGGCGTGATGGTTCGCCGACGCTGCATGATCGGCCAGGCCCGATCTCAGGAGAAGTCGCAGCCCCAGTTGGAGAGAACGAGCAGCAGATCGGACAAACCGACGATGCCGTTGGAGTCGACATCGCCCTGATCGGCAGCGGTTCCCCAGTTGGAAAGCACGATGAGCAGGTCCGCGAGATTGACGATCTGGTCGAAGTTGGCATCGCCTTCACACGTCTGCACGTCCTGGCAATCTGACCCCGGCCCGACGAAGAATCCACCTTGAGCCAGACATTGATCCTCGGTGAGCACATCGCATGGATCGCTTGGGAAGAAGCACGCACCGATGGCAGGGCATTCCACCTCTGAGCATGCGTCGCACTCGAGCCAGACCGCGTCCGCATCAAGCGAGTAGCAATCAGATTCTGTGCGCCAGTCCTCGCAGGTTTCATCCGGCAGGCAGCACAGGCCGCGCGGCTCGCATGTGATTTCTTCACACGTCTGGCCGAGGTGGAACTGAGCGTCCGCGTTGAAGAAGGCGTTGCACTCATCTTCAGTGACTGCGTCAATGCAGGAGCCATCGCACAGGCAGCATGCGCCACGCGGCAGGCACGGATCACCGAACGTTGCAAGATCCTCACACAACTGGCCCGGCGTCCAGAGTATCTCATCGGGCTGATCAGTACACCAGTTCGATGTGACAAAGTCGACGCACGTGCCATCGAGCAGGCAGCACGCGCCGCGCGGCAGCGAATACTCGTATGTGACGCGGATGTCACCAATGGCGCGATGCGGGTTGCGCGTGATGCTGCCCTGCCCCTGCAAAGTGCTTGTGAAGCTGCTCGATCCATTAAGTGTCACAGTGAACGTCTCGTCACCTTCCGTCGCGATGAAGGATGATGTGCCGCGTCGCGCCAGCGAAGGCTCAAACGATTCGACCGCGATCGCATCACCAAAGCCCGGGAAGAAATACGGACTGGCAAATGCGCACCACTGACCGGGAGCAAGTACGTTGTTGTCGCAGTAGACGATAAGATCTTCAATCGGCATGGAAGGCCGCCAGATGCCCTCCAACATGGTCGGCAGGTCATCGGTGTTCTCAGAGAAGCGGATGGACATGTCTTCGCTGATTGAGACCGCGTCGTCGATCACGAATGCTGCATCGGAACTGTTGTTCATCAGGACGACGACGATGATGTAGCCGCTGACCTCGATATGCACGCGTTCGAGGTTCCGCAAGCCTCCCTGCTCATCGAACTTCTGAAAGGTGAAGTTGCGATCAACGCCATCAATCATGACGAAGTTGAAACTCTTCCGCTGCAGACTCGCATTCTTTGCCCGAGCGCTCTGCAAATCACACACATCATTCGCGCCTGCCGCGCCGCCGCAGCGAGTGCCGAAGTCGCGGAATGTTCCAAGCATGTCGTCGCACTCGATGCGCGAGACACCACCCACGCATGATGCATCATCGAAGCAGCATGCGCCGGTGCAGTTCAACACATCGACAGACGAACAGGTGGTGCCGAATCCCATCCATGTACCGCCGAAGCCCGACGTGCACTCGATGTATGTCAGTTGTGGCACGCAGCCACTCTCCTGCAGGCAGCACGCGCCACGCAAGCCGCACGCCACCTCGCTGCACTGCAAGCCGTTGCCCTTGAAGGTGCCGCCGAGGTCTTCACACTGGATTTTCGTCAATGTGTCGTCACACGTCTCATCAGGCAGGCAGCAGGCCCCGGTACAGTCGACCGTCAGGCACGAACTGCCCTCGCCGGAGTAGGTCCCGCCTTCAATGAAGCAGTCGATAGTTGATACTTCGATGCAGGTGCCGTCTTCAAGGCAGCACGCACCATCAGCGAGCACGGGCTGACACCAGCACATGATCGCTACCAGTGCAAACGCCGCGCGACACCCACCTACCCATGTGTTGATGAACTGCCGGACCCCCATCTCATTCCCTTTGTGCGAGTACCTGCCAGCGAGACTCCGGCAGACGCGAGAGGCCATAAACTCCTGGCCGCATGCATGATACGACGAAGGTCCGGGAAAGATACCCTAAAATCAACCTGAATAGATGTTAAAATGGGAAAGATTTTGTCAGCACCCCGTTCAGGGCTCGCACATCGTTCCCCAGTTGGAAAGCACCTGCAGCAGGTCTGGCAGGCCGACGACTCCATCGTCGTCGACGTCCGGGCCGGGCTCCGACGTGCCCCACGCGGAAAGCACAGCAAGCAGGTCGGCAAGGTCGACATCCAGATCATCATCAGCGTCTCCCCGGCACGGGGGATGGAACTCGTAACAGCCCATGTCAACCACGCCCTGTGAGATGCGATCCTCGCCTGCAAGGTCAACTGCCGGCAGATCAGGTGCGGCGCTGTCGCCCACATCGAGGCATGGTGATTCCTCGGTCAACATCAGGTTGTCATCCTCAGTGCCGAGCACATTGTCGATGCCGCCGGGGTCGTTGAAGTTCGGAAAGTCATCAATGTTGTTGTTCGCTGCGCCGCCGAAGCCGATTGATGCATCGTTGGGGTTGCCATCCTGAATGCATGTGAAGGTCACATTCAGTGCAGGGTTGCCTGCCGGTGTCACGCGAATCTGCTCTTCGAGAATGTCGGCTGCGAGGACCGCGGTATTCCCCCAGACGATCGAGTTGGTGATGCGTACCTCAAGCGCCATCGACGTCACTGCCACTCCGCCGCCGCGCGCCTCGGCACCTGTCAGATGATTTGAGAAGATCGTGCAGTTTGTCGCATCAAGCCGCGCGTTGACACCTGCTGCAATCGCGCCGCCGCCGATGCCAGTCGAACCGATGACATCCTCTGCAAGGCCGGTGTTCTCGATGAACTGGCAGTTGATGAACTTGGTGTCGGTTGCGCCGCGATCCGACCGTGCGCCGCCCGCTGCAGAAAACTGTACGTGCACGCCGCCACCCGCATTGGCAGTATTGCTGAGGAAACTTGTTCTGCTCATGACAGGCCACGCAGGCCCGTTGATCCACATGCCTCCGCCATCAAACTCGGCGGTATTGTTGTAGAAAATGCATTGTCCGAACGTGCCGGCCGTGTTGATCACGTATGCGCCGCCTCCGCTGCCGATGGTTGTGTTGTTGCTGAACTGGCAGTCCACGAAGCTCGGCAAGCCGCCGCTTGTTCCGATGCCGCCTCCATGTGAGCCGGCCGCGCTCGTCGAGTTGGTGTCGAAAGTACAGCCATCGAACATGGCATCACAGTCCAGCAGCCACGCGCCGCCACCGATCTGCTCCGCACTGTTGACGCGGAAGGTCGTGTCGGTGATGACCGGCGCACCATCGCGCGCGAAAAACCCACCGCCGCGGTCCGCGCTGTTGCCCTGCACGATGCACGCATCGATCGTCGGACTCGCATCATCAATGAATATCCCCGCGCCGACCGTTGGCGATTCCAGCCCGACAGTGATCGTCACCCCCGTGCCGTTGGTGATGCGGAATCCACGCAGCACTGAATTGGCACCCTCGAATGTATCAAACCGCACCGCAGGCTGCCCTGTGCCGTTGGCGTTGATGACTGTCGTCGATGCGCCCGAGACCGACTCGACCGTGATCATCTTCCCGAGAAAATCAATCGACTCGCCATACGTGCCGGAACTCACAAGCACGATATCACCGTTCATGGCTGCATCGATCGCGTCCTGAATTGTCGGATACTCGCCCGGGACCGTCAGGGTGTCGGCCCTGGTCGAACCCGCACCTGCACACAGGCACGCACAGGCCGCCAGCACCATCGGTATCGTTCCCCGGCCTCGTCGACGTGTCGCCACCATTGCAAACCCTCCTGTGGTCACTGTGGGATGTCATCCCGGAAGGCCGCTCTCCACACAGCGTACCGCATCACCGAACATTCCGCGAGCGCTTTCCTGCAAACGACCGGCCTTGCCGCACGTCACATCCCGGCGACATGCAGTACCATCCGCGCCATGCACATACAAAGCCACCACTATGTTCTGGCAGTCCCCGATCTCGAGCGCTCGCGCGACTGGTACGAGCGCGTCCTCGGCTGCGAGACCAAAGTCATTGATGAAGGCAACTGGCTGTACTTCCATCGCGACCAGATCAACTTCATGTGCGGCCGATGTCCCGATGCCATCCCCGTGCCTCGTCTTGGTGATCATCAGTACTTCGCGTATCTGGTGGTGGATGATGTCGATGCATTCCACCAGCGCGCCATTGCCGAGCATGCAGAAATCATCAAAGAACCGCGCGATGAACCATGGGGCATGCGCGAGATGGCGCTGCGCACCGCGGATGGCCATCGCATGATGCTCGCGACCACACTCGACGGCGACACGTCAGACGCTTAAGCGACTGCGCGCTCACGTCAGCACATGTTGCCCCAGTTGGAGAGAACATCGAGCAGGTCGGCAAGGTTGACCATGCCATCATCGTTGGAGTCGCCGCCGGATGAACCGTCGCCGCCCCAGTTGGAGAGAACATCGAGCAGGTCAGCGAGGTTGACGACAAGGTCGCCGTTCGTGTCGCCATCGCAGATGACCGGTTCATCGTCGGGCAGCAACACGCCGCCGGCGAGTGCGAAGTCGCCGCCGGTCATTGCATCGTGCGCATCCACGCGGGCAATCGCGCCGACAAGCGTGTACTCCAGCGTGCCTGCCGCCGAGCCTCCGCCTGATGTGAAGTCGCCGCGCACAAGATCGTATGAACCCATCCGCGGCGCGGTGGCGGCCGCTGCAGTGATCGCGCATGCTGCGAGCGTCTGCGCTGCTGTCGTTGATCGTTTCATGGTGCGCTTCTCCTGTGTTCTGGTGTCACGCGAAAAGTCGCACAGGATCAGCGGCCAGCCTGCTGCTGATCGATGCCATCAACCTCGCCGTCGTTGTTGCTATTGCCAGCGTCTGATTGCGGGCGCGACGGCCGAACGACCTGCCCAATCTGCAGATGCAGCGCCGGCTGAATGACCTGGTAATCTTCATAGCCGCGGCGGATTGCGGTGGCGTGCCAGTTGAACTGGTAGTTGCCCGTCCCGCTCATCAGTTCCTTCACGATGAACCCGTCAGCCGCCTGCTCAATCACAGCCAGCCCCTTCGACTCAGCCGAGCGTGGCGTGAGTTGCACAGTCATGCCATCAATCGTGGCAACATCCATGAAGTGCTGCGGGAACGGCACAAACACTTCGCCATTCACAAGTGTTGCCGTGCCTCGCAAATATGCTGCCGCCTCCGGGCCTTCCACACACGCATACACGATCTCAGTATCTGCTTCGCGCGGGTTGGGCATGCGGAAGTTCTTCACATTCGCAAACACCGAGCTGTTGCCTCCACTCGATGCGAGTATCCCTGCATCAAGGAAGTTATCCTGATCAAGCACGACCGCAGCACCGGTGTTCACATTACCAGTGAAAGACACCTGAAAGTTCAGCGAATCATTCGTGCCGAATGTTTCAACAACACCGAAATCACCTCCTGCAAGGAGGTTGCTCACGCGCGTTTCGTTGGAGTCGTTTGTAACAACTATCTCCCCTTCCACGTCGAGCGGCGCGCTGGGATCTTCATTGGCGATGCCGACGTTCCCATCACCATCCACAAAGATGCCTCGCGTCGAGATTGCGTACGGCACGCCGGTGATTCTCTGTCGCGGCGCGAGGACGACACCTTCGACTTCAATCTCCAGCCACAGGCCGACACATTCCGCGACATCCGTACCGAAATCGAGTTCGACGGTGAAGCGACCTTCGCTCACGCCGACCGATGGATGAATATCTTCCACACCAACCTGGCTGCCTGCCGACTCATCGTCATACAGGCGGAACCGCATCTGCAGAGTATCCGTGACGGGCGAGCCGGCCTGCTCGAGGTGCCCCTGATAGGTGAATGCGGTGTCATCGAATGTTGTTGCCAGCGCGACGCCCAGCGACACAACCAATGCAAAGGACGCGGCCACGGCAACGAGAACGATCTTGCGGTACATGCACTTTCTCCTGATGGACATGCTGTGCGGTGTGGGGGCGATACTGTGCAGCGGTGCCGGCGGTCCACGCCGCGCTCGAGCAACGACTGCAAGACCTTACTCTAGACGCTCCAACAGCAAATCCAATGCGGAAAGTGACCGGAAAACCACCCGAACGCAGGCCGGGAGGGGCCGGGCAACGGTGCTGCAATGGTCGAGTCGCGCGACGATGCCTCGATTTCTTGCGTTGCCGGCTGAAGCTGTGCGCGCATCGCGCGTCAGTCGTCGTACTGTTCAGCAATCTTGATCCACGTCGGTTGGTGCCAG
>CAZVXI010000062.1:0-15769 GCA_964631295.1 uncultured Isosphaeraceae bacterium | reverse complement strand
ATGGATATACTCTCCGCCGCATTCGGCCCCCATGCGCCCAGGTGGCGGAATTGGCAGACGCGCCAGCTTGAGGTGCTGGTGGGAGTAAAATCCCGTGGAGGTTCGAGTCCTCTTCTGGGCATTCAGCTCTTGCGGTCCGGCGGGAGGTCACCCGACCATCCCAGCGAAGTGTCGGGTCTGGACATCGCCTTGCGAGCGTGACTCCACCGGTGCCTGACGCGCCGAGATCGACATCGCGGGCAGCCCGATGCGCGAGGGCAATCATCCGAGCCGGCACTGCCGATCGACTCCCGCAGGGTTTGCTTCTCTACAATCTGCGCCAAGCAACACCATGGCCGGCAAGAACAAGCACAAGAAGAAGGGTACCTACGAGCCGACGATCGAGAATCGCCGGGCACGGCACGATTACACCATCACCGACACGCTTGAGTGCGGCATAAAACTTGTCGGCACGGAGGTGAAAGCGATCCGCAACGGACGGGCCAGCCTTGCCGAGGGGTATGTTCGTGCGACAGAGCAGCCGCCGAGCCTCGTGCTGCACTCTGTGCACATCGGCGAGTACCCGCCAGCCGGCGCACATCAGCACGTGCCGATCCGTAACCGCGTGCTGCTGGCGCACAAGCGCGAGGTCCTCAAGCTGGCGCGCCAGTCGCGCGAGAAGGGTGTCACGCTCGTCCCGCTGAAGATCTACTTCAAGAACAACCGCGCGAAGATGCTGATCGGTGTGGGTTCGGGCAAGCGCCGGTCGGACAAGCGGCAGGACATCGCCAAGCGCGACGCCCAGCGCGACATGGATCGGGCGATGAGCAAACGCTTAGGATGAATAGAACCTATCCCACAACCTCTTTCATCAGTATCAGTGAGCAGGGCAGGGGGGGTCGGGGGTCGGGAGTCGTTTCTTGATCGTGGCGAAGCGAACGCGTGCGATCTGTCACACGTGACTGCATACTTATTGCCTCTTCGAGGCGTCGTCGGGATCGTGTCCATCCGTAGCCGCGGGCTCCCGTAGGTGTCGTTGGTCGTGCCGATGTTGTCGTCGCACGATATGCGCATCAGTCGGGTTTGTGCGACTCCCCGGCGAGGGCCGAAGCTCTATTGCGTGAACCGGGAAGCCGTGGGCTGCGGCGTTGTGATTGCATCGTCATGCGAGTTGTCCATCGGCGCACACAGCGCGATTTCACTTCAGCCCGGCCCAACCCGGGACCCTCCTGGTGGACGCGAGGCAGAAGTACGCGTTTGCGCGCCCATTTGTGTGCGCGATGACTCGGAGATCACGGATGCGCGCGCATGTGTGATCGTCTATTCGGAATCAGTGAGAAAGCCGTGTTTTCTCATGAAATTGTGGGAACGAAACGCGGTGTTTGTGCGTCTCACATGGTAATCACACGCCACGGCGGCTTGCGTGAGCAAGTAAATCATCACACCCTGGGATCGCGACAATCGAATACGTTTCAGCGCAGTGCCGGCGATCGGCATGACAACTAAATAACAAGCGAAATATGATGGTGTGTGATTCGGCTGTGAGCTGACGCGGTAACCAATCCGGGCAGTCAGCCGGCTGTGCGACCAGGGTGTGAAAAGGGTTTGGGTACGATGTGTGGAGGCGTCAGACGGGCACCGGACCAGATGGTCCTCGTAACCGAACGCATGCCTTGCCTGATGCTTTGGCGGCGTACATGGCTTCATCGGCGTGGAGGATGAGTTCCTCGGCGTTGATGGGGCGGGTGAGATCGATGTGGGCGACGCCGATCGACATACTGATCGGTGGTGCACTGTCCGGCAGTTGCCGGATGCAGTGCGAGAACTCGCGCAGGATGCGTTCGCCGACGCGTGTTGCCTCGTGTGCTTGTGTTTGCGGCATGAGAATGCAAAACTCGTCGCCGCCGTATCGGGCGGCAACGTCGACCTGGCGACAGTTGGCCTCGATGACGCGTGACGCAAGGCGCAGCATTTCATCGCCGCACTGGTGGCCCATGGAATCGTTGAGAGCTTTGAAGGCGTCGAGGTCGATCATCATGAATGCAAGTGGTCGATCGAAACGAGTTGCTTCCGCCCAGCAGCGCTCGAGCACGCTGGTGAGCCAGCGACGATTGCACAGTCCGGTGAGATCATCTGTGCGAGCCATGGCTTCGAGCTTCTCAACCATGCGGCGCAGTTGGGCGTTCCTCTCGGCAAGTTCACAGAACGACCCGCTCAGTTCACGCTGAAGCCGATCGTTCTCCCGACGAATGCCCTGCTGAGCAAGAGCCTTGCTCAAAGCCAAGGGCAACGACGACACGGATTGTTCGTCGAGTTGGATGAAGTCGAGTGCTCCACCGCGAATAGCTTCAGCGGCCATGCAGCCGTCGGCTTCATCACCGGTGAGCACAACTGCCATGGAAGGCAGAACCCCACGAACAAATGTGATGGCGTCCATGCCGGAACCTTCGTCGAAGTCCGCTGCGATAACTGCAATGTCGAATGTGTCGAGCGGTGCTTCGTGCAGTTCTGTGATAGAAGAGATGGTCTGAACATCGTCGATTGTCATCACGTCGAGCAGACAGGTGCGAACGGACGAAGCAAGAGTCTCATCCGACTGCAACAGCAGGACGCGACGCACACCGGGCTGGAACAACTGCGTGTCGATCGCCGTTTTCTCCGTTGTCGCGGCAGCCGTACTCACCCGGCAACCCCTTGTACAAAGACAGACACCCTTGACGTTCTATCAAGGTCGAATCCACAGAGGTGCGACACAAGCGCGACTGGTCGAGTCAAACGTGGAAGCGGCAGCCCAGGCGGCACAAACGCTACAGATTCTCGTTATTGATAATGCTCGGCGGACGTGTTCAGGAACCGGCCGTGACTGGGATGATCTGACCAACGTCAACAGCGCGCTCCCCGCGAACACACGCGACAATCACCTCTGCAATATCGGACGGCTCCAGCGTCTGCGATTTGGGCAACGTGGCTTCATCAAACAGCGAACGAAGCATCGCGGTTTCAACAGCACCAGGCGCAACAGAATAGGCCACAATCCCACTCGACTGACCTTCGGCAACAATCGCCCGCGTGAGGCCATCGACGGCTGCCTTTGCGGCACCGTACACGCCGAGGCCTGGAAACGGGTCAATCGCAGACATTGATGAGACGTTCACAACGCACCCGGCACGCTGATTGACAAAATATGGCCAGCATACATTTACAAGTTGCAAAGGCGCAAGGGAGTTGACCGCGAAAATCTTCGTAAGTTCAAAATCTCGCACATCACCAATCGGTATGAGCGGCGCGTAGCCGGCATTGTTTACGACAACGTCAACCCGGCTGGCCCATGCAATGGTCTGCCTGACGATATCAGTGGCAGCACCTCGACCTGTAATGTCACAACTGACAACAAGCGACTGATCACCCCCACCGCTTGTTGTCGTAATGGCTCGCTTGGTTTCTTCAAGTGATGCGAGGCGACGACCAACGAGTACAACACGATGCTCTGCCTCTGCAAGCATAACTGCAGTTGCTCGACCAATGCCAGTTCCAGCACCAGTCACGATCGCAACGGGCATGTCTTCAAACGACTGACTCATCACTCATCCAACAAGCCGGACCACGTCGTTCCACGTCACATACAGGAACACCGAGATAATCAGTCCGAGGCCAGCAAGCGTGGCGATATTCTGGAACGCAATCGATGGCGGCCTGCCCTTGAACCTCTCGTACACAAGGAACAGAAACAATCCGCCGTCCACGATCGGCAGCGGCAGGAAGTTGATCACCGCAAGATTCACGCTCACCGCGGCAAGCAGGAACAGCATGTACAGCAATCCGCGATCAGCCAACTGGTAGCCAAGATGAACGATTCCGACAGGGCCGCGCAACTGGTCAGCACCTATTGTCCCGCGGAACAGACGATCAATCGTCTGGTAGGTCTGGATCATAATTTTCCAGGTTTCGTCGACACCCATTGCGAGTGCCTGCAGCGGGTTCCCCTCGGAACTGCGAACCGTCATCATGCGAGCGAAGATCACATCGGGAATCGCAACATCCCAGCCGAGCTCATGCAGTTCACGCACGTCTTCGACAGTGAGTGCAAGCGTGAGAGTCTCCTGCTCGGCCTCAGCATTCGGAGCGCGAAGTGCGACATACACGCTGGCACCCGTGCCCACTTCAAACGCGTCGCGTGTTGCCTTCTGAAGCCCTTCACGAAAATCGGTCCAGTCATTGACCCGGTGCGCATCGATCTCTCGTACTGAGCTGTCACCGTCTTGTACCAGGCCGACCGACAACACCTCCGACCCGGCAATAACATCTCCATCAAACAGCGGCGTATCCCGCGAGGACCACTCGTTCAGATCATCCTCATCACGCACGCCGATCGAAGGCATGGCGTTCGCGATCAAGGCTGTGTCCGTCGCATACCGAATCTGAACACCAATCGTACCATCGCGTCGAACTTTCAGCGTCAGGTCAACATACTCCCCGCCGCGCAGCACGCGCATCGCAACTTCTTCACCATTGTTCACACGCAGCGTACCTGTCATTTCGGCTCGCCGCGGCCAGCGATTTTCCTCAACCATTGCGACGATATCACCGGCCCGCAACAGCTCAAAGTTCGGGCTGTCCTCCATCACTGCCGTGATCACGGTCGGTGGAACAAATCCGAGAAGACCCTGCTCCTCATCGCGGCGGCCATCCTCAGCGGGCACCGGTGTCGGCAACTGCTGAAACTCCGGCATCACTGGCAGCTCAACATCGATCACAGAGCCATCCGGCGTTTCCCACGTTGATTTCAACGGCTCACCGCCAGATGCATCAGCCATGGCATGCATCTGCTGAATGATTTGAATCGCGTGGCCATTCACCGACATCAGCGTGGAACCGGGCACGATCCCCTGCTTTTCCAAGCCGAGCAGTTCCAGTTGCTCGCGAATTTCCGCCTGGAAGGCCTGCGATTCAATCGTTGTTATGTTTGGCGGAACGATGCCGACCGTGCGAAGACCGGTCACACGATCAGTCTCCGGCTCGATAAGAAAACGCAGCGTTTCCTCAATGCCCGGCCGCTCGACGACGAATGCCAGCCGAGCATCTGGTTTGCTCATCGCAGAGGCAATCTGAATATCAGGAAACGTCTCCGCAGCATCGCCATCGATTGACACGACACGATCAGCAGGTCGCAGACCGACCGGATCGATCCCTCGCGCTTCCAATTCCTTCGAGTTCTCGGCGACAGCAACCGCTGCAGGCCTCCCCGGAACGACATTGCCGACGACGGCGGCATCGAACGGCACGCCGACCGAAAAAATAATCATGAACAAGAGTGCCGCGAAGATCATGTTCATGATCACGCCCGCGGAAACCACAATCATCCGCTTCCCGACCGGGCACTGGTTGTAACTTCTCGCATCGGTCGATGTCGCAGCGGGATTCGCATCCTCCTGCCCGAGCATCTTCACAAATCCACCGATCGGCAGGATGCGCAGCGAATACTCGGTCTCACCCAGTCCAATCGCGTCAGCCGCGTCATACACGCGCTCGCGTGTGAGTTCGACCTTATCGCCAACTGTGCGCATGTGGGCTTCGGCCCTGCGGAGGTATTCACGCTCGGTCGAGCCGAATCGAAAGCCAATCCCCTTCCGCCATGCACACAACACCGGGCCCATGCCAATGGCAAAGCCCTCGGTCCGAATCTTCGCCCATTTGGCAGCGAGAAAGTGCCCGAGTTCATGCACGAAGATCAGCAGGCCGAACCCGAGGATCATCAACAGGATGTTCATCGATGATGAGAAGATACCCATGCGTGTTCTCGAATCGTCATTGTCTCTGTGCGATCGTTAACGAGTTTTCAAGCAGGCGACTGGCCAACTCACGCGATGCACGGTCAGCATCAAGCACATCGTCCAGACTCGTGACCGGCTGAATATCACTCTGCTGCAACGTCTCAGCCACCGTTTCTGCGATCTGTCCGAACTGAATACGCCGATCAAGAAATGCCTCAACCGCAACCTCGTTTGCCGCATTGAACGCAGCACCAGCAGTTCCGCCTGCTCGAAGCACATCGTAGGCCATCTGCACTGCCGGGAACCGCACACAATCGACTGGCTCGAAATCAAGTTTCCGCAACGTCGTCCAGTCCAGCCGCGTTGAACAACCAGCAAATCGGTCCGGCCAGGTGATCGCGATCTGAATCGGCGTCCGCATGTCCGGCGGCCCCATCTGGGCAAGCACACTTCCATCCACGAACTCCGCAAATCCGTGGACGACCGACTGCGGATGCACGATCGCGTCAATCTGATCGCCCGGCAGGTCGAACAGCCAGTGCGCCTCCAGAATCTCCAGCGCTTTGTTCATCATGGAAGCAGAATCGATCGTCACTTTCCGCCCCATGTCCCACGTCGGGTGATTCAACGCCTGCTCAACAGTGGCTTCGCGAATCGCCTCAGCAGACCATGTCCGGAACGGCCCACCAGATGCAGTGATCACCAGTCGCTCAATCTGCCGCTTGTCATCGGCGGCAGCAACACATTGAAACAGCGCGCTGTGCCACCTTCTGCCGGTGAACTGCAGGAAGCACGATGTCGCCCGCAGCAACAAGCGTCTCCTTGTTCGCCAGCGCAATATGGCAGCCGTGTTCAATCGCCGCGAGCGTTGCCGGGATGCCCGCCGCTCCGACCATCGCGCCGACCACCATGTCGCCCGGCTGCGCGACGGCTTCCACCAGTTCGCGTGCGGCGTCCTCACCAGCGAACACACGGGTAACACCATCGAGCACGCTCGCGCGTCCTTTCGACGCGATTGCGCAGCAGTCAACAGAAAACTCTGCCGCCTGCGCTGCCAGATCATCTGCACGAGACCCGGTCGCGAGACCGACAATCTCAAATCGCGCGAGTCTCTGCTCATGCAGATGCCGCACAACATTCAGCACGTTCGTCCCGATAGACCCGGTCGATCCCAGCACGATCAATCGTCGTTGCTTGTCACCTGCTGGCGAGATGTGACTGTCGAGATTCATGAGTCCTGCTGCTCAGCCATCACTCGCGCCGGCGATACGCGACGCCTGGATGCGTACACAGACCGGCGTCGCTTCTGCTTCGGATCAGATGAACCATCACTGTCGCCTGACCCATCATCGGTCGACGCATCCTCTCTGCCGTCAGACTTTGCATCGACCTTCTTCTTGCGTCGGCGAGTCTTCTTTCTCGACTCCGCGTCAGCATCATCGCGATTCTCGTGGGCAGGCTGCTTGTCACCTGTCTCCGATGTCTGTTCACTTGCTCGGTTGGAACTGCGACGGCGACGCTTCTTTCGGGGCGACCCAGCATCATCCGGCGGCGCCTTTGTGTCGTCCGGCGCAGTATCCGCTGCGGCCTGCGGATCTGAAGATCCGTCGCCTGCTCCTGAGCCTCGCTTTGATCGGCGTCGCGACCGCCGACGGCGCTTGCCCGATCCCTTCTCGTCATCCGCGGCAGACTCGTCAACCTGCTTTTCGTTCTGTGAGGCGGCCGTCATCACAGAATCATTGAACCAGCCGCGAATGACCGTCACATGCTCCGGCGGGACGGATGACATATGGTTCTTGAGAGTGATCGATTCGTCGCCACTCGCGCGCTCAATGACTTCCCGCGAGGCCACGCCGAGTTCCTTGGCAAGCGCGTGCACACGCATACTCTCGCCACCGCCCTCTCGCGATTCCACATGCTGCTGCTCCTCTGCCTGTGGATCGGCAGCAGTCTGCTGTTCCTCGGCAGCGGCCTGCTCCTGTCGTTTTTTCGATCGCCTGCGGCCACCTCGACGCCCGCGTCTGCGCCGTTTCTTCGGCGGCGCATCATCGGTGGCGTCGCCATCGCTCGGGTGTTCGCTTTCGGCAGCGTCTTTCTCGGTTTGCGCCTCTGCTTCAGCCGAAGCCTCAGATGCTGCGGGACCATCTGCCTGCGGCTTCTTCGACCGCGAACGCCGACGGCGCTTCTTCGTCGCAGGCTTGCTGTCCGAGTCATCCTCTTCCATCTCGATGTCAATGTCCGCTTCGACATCAATCGGCGGGTCATCGATCTCGTTCTCAGGATCCTGCTCGAGTTCCTTCATCGTCGGCAACTTGAGCGGCGTCAGGCGACTGATATCAACGTCAGCACCGCGGTCGTCGTATGCGTAGAAATCCACCCGATCTGTCGCGATCGCATCACTGACACGAACCTCAACCGTTCGCCCAGTGTCGTCCTCAAGTTGGACGAGTTGTCGGCGCTTGCTGCTGAGCATCACCGAAGCCACTCGCGGCGAACAGACGACTTCCAGTTTTTCAATCCGCTGGTATTGCAGCAGGTAACCTGCATGTCGGACCGCATTCGTGGCGACCGATTCAGCAGACATGATCTCGCCATGACCATTGCAGTTCGGGCATGTGACAAAATGAGCCTTGCGCAGACTCGGTCGCATGCGCTGGCGTGTCATCTCAAGAATGCCGAACTCGCTGATCTTGAGCGCGGTCGACTTCGCGCGGTCGCGCTTCAGATTCTCCCGCACGCGGTCTTCGATCTTGCGGCGATTGCGTGTCGGCCGCATGTCGATCAGGTCGTTGATAATCAACCCGCCGAGATCGCGCAGGCGCAGCTGTCGGCATATCTCGTCAACCGCTTCGCGATTCGTCTCATAGGCATTGGTTTCACTGTCTCGCGCCTTGAGGCTCTTGCCAGAGTTCACATCGATGGCGACAAGCGCTTCTGTCTGCTCGATCACAATCGACCCGCCTGACGGCAGCGGCACCTCACGCGAGTGGATCAGGTCAATCTGGCGCTCGATGTCGAATGCGTGGAAGATCGGCGTCGGCCGGGCATATCGAATCACCTTCGGAGCACTGCGCGGTGCAATCACGCGGACGAAATGCCGTGCCCGCTCGTAGCCGTCCTTCGAATCGATCACGATCGCGTGAATCGAGGGACGCAACACATCGCGGATCGTGCGAATGAGCAGGTCAGACTCGCGATAGAGTTCGCAAGGCGCTTTCTCACCTTTGTGCCGCTTCTCCATTGTCTTCCACAGACGCATCAGATAGGCGACGTCGCGTTTGAGATCTGTCTTGGTTCGACCAAGCCCGGCAGTGCGGAGGATGAAGCCAAAACCATCCGGCAACTCAAGCTGATCGAGTACTTTGCGCATCTCGCGCCGCTGCTCGTCATCTTCGACTCGGCGGCTGACGCCGACTTTGTCCATGAAAGGCATGGCCACGAGCAGTCGACCGGGAATGGAAAGGTAACTCGTGAGCGTCGGCCCCTTGGTGCCAATGCCTTCCTTGAGCACCTGCACGAGAATCTGCTGCCCGCGTTTCAGGCATTCCTGAATGGCCGGCCGTGACTTCCGCGGAATCTTGTGGCCGACCCGCTCGGTTTGTTCATCGCCGGGGAAGTGTCGGGGATGCAGATCAGACACGTGAAGAAAGCCGTTCTGGCCTTCCCCGAAGTCGATGAACGCTGCCTGGATCGCGGACTCGACATTGGTCACGCGCCCGAGGTATATGTTCCCGACGTTCGTCGCGGTTGCGGTCTTTTCTGAGTAGAGTTCTTCGAGATGGCCGTCCTGAAGGATCGCAACGCGACATTCCTCACCGGGAACATCGTTGACGATCAAGACTTCAGACGGCTCAGACTTCGGTTTCTGGGCCACCGTGCGGTCCTTTCGATTTCCGACAGGACCGCAACTCGCGGAGGTGATGCATGAACGTTTTGATCATCGCGCGGGCTGCAGCTGGTATGGCCATCTGCACCGGAGTCGCGTCGATCGGCTGTATTCATCACATCCGGCGTTTACTCGCACATGAGTACACGCCACTGTTCCTGCCGGTGAAAGCAACTGCTCGTTTGGGCGATCAAGCCGCGAGGGGCGATCAGGGTCCAGTCCGAAACGGCATTTGCCTTCGCATGTTCTTTGAGCCCGGTTCAGCCGGAGGACCAACCCCCGCCTGCGTCGGGCAGTACTTTCCGCAAACTATCCCGCAGGGTGTTGAGCACCTTGCGATCGGAATCGAACGAGCCGACCTTTCGGGCGAGCCGCTCGCATTGTGGTATATCGACCGCTCGCACCACCTGCTTCACATACGGAATCTGGGATGGCACCAGTGAGAGGGTACGAAGCCCCAAGCCGATCAGCAGCATTGTATACGTGATCTCCCCGGCAATCTCACCGCAAATGCTCGTGTCGACGTCAAATCGCTTCCCGGTGCGAATAACGTCCTTGACCAGTTTAATTACGGCCGGGTTGGCACCACTGTAAAGGTTGGCGACCCGCTCATTGCCTCTGTCCACCGCCAGCGTGTACTGAATGAGGTCGTTCGTGCCGATGGAGAAGAAATCCGCCTCCCGCGCGAAGACGCTCGCCATCAGGGCAGCGCTCGGAACCTCAATCATGATCCCGATGGGAATATCGTGATCGAAGGCAATGCCCGCTTCTTCACACTCTTCCATGACATCGCGCAGGATCATCTTCGCCTGCCGCAGTTCCATCGCAGTGGAGACGAGCGGGAACATGATCTTCAGCGGCCCAAACGCCGAGGCACGCAGGATCGCACGCAGGTGCTGCTTGAACATCGGCAGATTCTGAAGACAGAACCGGATACTCCGCAGGCCGAGGAATGGATTGCGCTCCGGCTCCTGAGCACGCTGCTGAGTGTATTTGTCTGCCCCGAGGTCGAGCGTGCGAATCGTCAGCGGACGACCTGCCAGCATCTCAACCGCCTGCTTGTACGCGTCGAACTGCTCATCTTCCGTTGGTTCGCCGACGGATGTCAGATACAGGAACTCCGTGCGGTAGAGGCCAACACCTTCCCCGCCGTTACTGAGCACCTGAGCAATCTCGTGCGGAAACTCGATATTGCCCAACAAGTTGATGTGCGTGCCATCGAGCGTGACAGACTCCTGCTCCGTCAGGGCAATCAGCCCCTCGCTGAAGCCCGCCATCGCTTCGATCTCGGTGCGATACTGATCGAGCGTCTGCTCATCCGGCCGGAGGATCGCAACACCACCCTTGCCATCCACGATCAGCAGTTGATCGTCGTCCACCTCTCCGCTGATGATCTTCGTGCCGACCACGACCGGAATGCCCAGTGCCGCCGCGACGATCGAGTTGTGGCTCGTCCGCCCGCCTGAATCCAGCACCAACCCCAGCACACGATCGGATCGCAACGAGGCCACCTGCGCCGGCGTGAGATCATGTGCAACCACAATCACCGGATCCGTCACGTGCGCCAGTCGATCTTCCGACCGGCCGATCAGCAGATGCAGCAGCCGCCGGTCGAGATCCATCACATCGCCGGCCTTCTCGCGGAAGACATCATTGCTCATCTCACGGAAACGATCAGCGAGGGCGCGGAAACCGCGGGCCACCGCCGACGCCGCCCGAACATGCTGCTGCTCGATTTGCTCACGGATCGGGTTGAGCAGCGTCTGATCCTGCAGGAGACCGAGGTGGAACTCGAAAATCTTCGCTGCTTCCGGTCCGAGCTGCTCTGCCGCGCGATCACGATCCGCGTGCAGTTCCTGCCGAACGCCCTCCACCGCTTCCTCGAACCGAGCAAGTTCGGCCTTCGCCTGCGACTTGGGCACCGTCACGAACGGGACGTATGCAACAACATCCTCCAGCACGAAGGCCGGCCCGATGGCAATGCCGGGTGCGACAGGGATTCCCTTGATGACTTCCATACAGTGCGTTCAGCAGACGAAGCGGCTCATGGTCGGGAACCGTTCGGTCCTGTGCCGCGTGTCGGCAGTATAGCCAATCCTCACGCAACCTTCACCCTACTCGGCAACCACATCTGCCATTTGCCCGGCGGTGGGTGTCTCTTCCAGTCGCCGGCCATGCCAGAGGTAGAACGCAGCCCGGGTGACATCGTTCACGATCGTCAGAATGCACGGCAGGACGAGCAGGATCAGCACCGTCGCACTCATCAGCCCGGCCGCGATCGCGATCGCCATCGGGATCAGGAACTTCGCCTGAAACGACTGTTCAAGCATCAGCGGTGTGAGGCCCAGCACCGTCGTGACCGTCGTCAGGAAGATCGGCCGCAATCGCCGCTCACCAGCTTCAACAATCGCCTGCCGCCTTGCCATGCCTTCCTCGCGTCGGTCGTTGTAGAACTTCACCAGAATCAGTGAGTCGTTGACGACGATTCCACTCAACGCGACGAAACCAATCATACTCAGGAACGTCAGCTCATACCCGAGCAGGTAGTGGCCCCAGATCACTCCGATGATCCCGAACGGAATCGCCAGCATCACTGCGATCGGCTGAATGTAGCTGCTGAAGAGCCACGCGAGGATCACATAAATCATGATGAGCGCCGCCCCGAACCCATACGGCAACGAAGCGAATGCATCCGACTGCTGTTCCTGCTGCCCACCCATCCGAATTGTGATGTCCGGATAGTCCTCACGCCATTGCGACACCGGCAGCTTGGAGACAATCGACTGCGGACTCAGATCAGATGCTGTCGCGGCCGTCACCGTGATCGCTCGCTTGCGGTCAACCCGATGAATCGTCGCATAGCCCGATGCATTCGTGAGTTCTGCGATCTCGCTCAGCGGCACCGCCCTTCCCTGCGGGTTGATCAGCCACATCGATTCAATCGCGTACAGCGACTCGCGTGTCTCTTCATTCAGCCGGACGCGCACATCAATGTCTTCCTCATCCTGTTGGAACACATGCGCATCAAGCCCGAACAACGCACCTCGTACCTGTCGCGCCACGTCAGCAACAGTGAAGCCGAGCGGCGCTGCGCCCGGCCGCAACTGAATCTGCACCTCGCGCTGGCCAAGCGCATTGTCATCAGCAATGTCGTACACACCCGCAAAATCGGCAAGTGTCGCCTTGATCTCGTCCGCTGCCAGTTGCAGGCGTTCAGTGTCCATGCCGAGCAACTCAATCGTGATGTCCGATCCGCCCGGCCCACCAGAAATCTCCTGATAGGTAATGCGCTCCGCCCGATCAACACGCCCGCGCATCGATTCACGAATCGCCGTGATGATCGCGCCCGAATCACGATCACGCTGCTCAACCGGCGCGAGTTCCATGAAAAGCTGCGCAATATGCGTCGCCGAAGATGCGACTGTCCCGGTATTCAGATCATTACGTACACCCAGCATCACACTCAGCGATGTTACCTCGCCGCTGTCGCGCAACGGGCGGATCACATCCTCAAACACCGAGACAACCTCTTCAGTCCCGTTGATTGATGTGCCGATTGGCATGCGCACATCAATGACGACCGTTTCCGCATCAGATCCTGGAAGGAATCGATACACCACACGGCCTCCGGTCACCAGTCCGATTGATGCGATCAACGTCGCGAATGCAATCGCCACGCTCACGTACCGGAACCGCAGCGCAAGCTGCAGCAACCGCGAATACGCGGGCACACATTTTCCGAAAATGAAGTCATCACGCTTCTTCTCGAACGCTGTGAAAAACCGGCCGATCCGCCCCGGTTGTTTTCTGTCACGCTTGATCAGCGAATGTCCGAGGTGGCTCGGCAGAATCAACAGCGATTCAATCAGGCTCATAAGCAGCGCGCACGCGACCACCACCGGAAGCGCACCGAGCAGGTCACCAATCTGTCCACGAATAAACGTCAGCGGCAGAAAAGCGACGATACTCGTCAGCACCGTTGCAAGCACCGGCCACGCCACCTGATTAGCACCATTGATGGCAGCATTCAGTGATGACTCGCCCTGATCATGACGCGCCTGAATGTTCTCCGCCACAACAATCGCATCATCAACCAGCAGGCCGAGCACCACAATCAGCCCGAACATCGTGAGCAGGTTCAGTGTGATATCGAATGCCTGCATCAGCAGCAGCGTGCCCGCGAGCGCCGTCGTCAGACCCGCACCAACCCACAACGCGCCGCGCCAGTTCAGGAAGATGAACAGCGTACCAAACACCAGCAGCGCGCCGTAGAACGCATTCTTTGAGAGCAACTCCAGGCGACCCTGCACAAATCGCGCAAGATCAGAATGCGTTACAAGCTCCGCACCGCGCGGCAGCGGCGTCCCGACAGCCAGCCCATGCCTGTAGCCACGCTCGCGCGGCGAACTCACAATCACATCCGACACACGATACGACGGCTCATCCCCCCGACGCGCCGCCACATATCCCTTGACCATCTCCGCGATCTCGACGATATCCTGCTTACTTTCGCTGAACACCGTGAGTGTTGCCGATGGTTTGCCGTTGAAACGCGTGTCCATCTGCACATCCGCGAATGTCTCGCGGACAGTCGCAACATCACCGATACGCACCGACTGCCCGTCAAGTGTCGACTTGATCACGATGTCGCGTATCGCATGTGCCTCTTCACTCACACCCGTCGTGCGCACACTCGTGTTGCCAGTGCGCGACCGCACTGTCCCACCCGGCACATCCGCCGTCCACTGGCTGATCGCATCAGCAATCTGCGGCAGCGAGATGCCGTGCTTGATCATCTCGTGATAATCAACATCAACTCGATGTTCAAAGTCGCGCACGCCGGAAACCTGGATGCTGCCCATACCGTCGAGGTCGCGCAGGTCATCCCGTATAGCGCGAATCGTCTGCTTGAGCGCCAACTCGTCAACATCACCGAACAACGTGACCATCACCGCGGGCAGCAGCGGCTCCAACTTCGCGACGGTTATCTCCTCTGCATCATTCGGCAGATCCAGCAGCGCATCGCGCGCCTGCTTCAGATCGTCCACCGCTTCATCGATGTTCGTCCCCTCTCGAAACTGCACGGTGATTCCGCCGCCACCCTCCGAGATTGTCGTGCGAATCTCATCGACTTCATCGATGTCAATGATCGCATCCTCAACCTTGCGCGCCAGCGTGCTTTCGATCTCCTCCGGGGTCGCGCCGGGGTATGGCAGCGCGATGGTCGCCGCTTCCGGATCGGTCTCCGGGAAGAACTCTCGGCGGATCGAGAAGAACCCCACAAGCCCGCCGATCAGCAGCGCCAGCATCAGCAGGTTCACCGGCACCGGCTTGCGAACGCCGAATCGCGGCAGGCTCATCGCTGCCCCTCGCTCCCGCCCTTGGAACTGGCCGCCAGTTCCGTGCTGAGCATTGGCTGCACGCGTTTGCCCGGCAAAAGTCGTCGCCCGCCGTCAACCACGATCATCGTTCCCAACGGCAGTTCATCGGCAAGTACAAGCCACTGGCGATCTTCCAGCCCGGTCTGCTTCAGTTCACTTTCCATCTCCCACGCCGTCTCGATCGCCATGAACTCAACCGTTCCATCGCGCACGATCCGCACGCGGCCGTCACGCACCGCCTGCCTTGGAACAACCTGCCTCTCCGCGATGTTGCCTGCACGCGCGATGCCGCTCACGAACACGCCCGGCGCGAGCGCTGCAGTCTCAGCGCTTCGCTCGATGACCACATACACCAGCAGCGTCCGCGTCGACTCATCATCACTCGGAGACAGTCGATCAATCCTCGTCTCGAATGCCCTCCGCTGGTTGCCCGTCGTGCGAATCTCCACAGGCGAACCTGCCGCGAGCATGCTCCGCGCGCTTGCAGGCAAACGCAGCGGAATCTCGAGCTGATCCAGATTCACAATCCGCGCCACCCGAGCCCCGGCCGTCAGGTTCTCGCCGACTTCAACATCCACAAACTCCAGCACACCACCGATCGGCGCAGTGATCGTGCACCGTTCCACGTTCGTCCTCGCCAGCCGAAGCTGCGCCTGCTGGCCATCGAGCTGCGCGAGCAGACTGCGGCGGCGTGGGGCGATCAAATCAAGCGTTTCATTCGTCGCCACCTGGTCACGTGTCGTCGCGATCAA
>CAZVXI010000061.1:0-15830 GCA_964631295.1 uncultured Isosphaeraceae bacterium | reverse complement strand
ATGCAAGAGTTCCCCTACACCGTCCGCATCGTCAGCGACATCACAGAATCCAACGGTTCATCATCGATGGCGTCCGTCTGTGGCGGCTGCCTGGCGATGATGGACGCCGGCGTCCCGATCAAGGCGACCTGTGCGGGCATTTCAGTCGGGCGGTTCACATCAGATGATGGAACGGTGTCGCACGTCACCGATATTCTCGGCGAGGAAGACTTCTTCGGCGAGATGGACTTCAAAGTCTCAGGCACGCGCGAAGGCATCACAGGCATCCAACTCGACCTCAAGGCGCGCGGCCTGTGGTTTGAAGAAGTCGAACAGATCTTCGAGCAGGCACGCAAGGGCCGTCTCGAAATCATCGATGCGATGGAAGCTGTCATCCCCGCACCACGCGAGGACATGAGCAAGTACGCACCGCGCATGCTCACTGTCATGATCGACCCGGAAAAGATCGGCAAGCTCATCGGCCCGGGCGGCAAGATGATCCGGTCCATTCAGGAACGCACCGGCACCGTCATCGAAGTCGAAGACGATGGCACCGTGTTCATCTCCTCGACCGATGGCGAAGCCGCCGAACTCGCCAAGGCAGAGGTCGAAGCGCTCGGCGCAGAAATCAAGGTCGGCACCATCTACCAGGGCAAGGTCGTCTCCACGAAGGACTTCGGCGCGTTTGTCGAACTCGCGCCCGGCACCGATGGAATGTGTCATATCTCCGAGTTGGCAGATGGCTACGTCGAGAAAGTCGAGAACGTCGTCAAGATCGGCGATGTTATCAAGGTGAAGGTCCTCAACGTCGACGACAACGGCCGCATCAAGCTCAGTCGTCGCGCAGCACTCGCAGATGAAGAGGGTGCCGGCGGGGATGATGCTGGCGCTGAAGGCGGCAGCAAACCCAGCAGGCAACAGCAGCCCGCCGGCAGCGCAGGCTGATCTGTTCTATCCGCTCCAACTCAATCGATCCCACGCCCGGGCACCCATGTGTCCGGGCTTTTCTTTGGCGCTGCCGTGGACGTTATCCACAACATACAAGCCCCGGATCTCCGTTCCATAAGTCGTTTTCCGGCAGAACGTTACGGGATTTTTCTTTCTTTCTTTCTTTCTTTCTTTCAGCCTTGACATCGCCACGAAAGCAGCGCGCAATGGAACTCCGGACTTGATGTGTGACTCGTGTCTTTGACAGCGTCAGAAACGGGAATCGGGATGAAACCGACGAAACGAAAGAGCGTACTCGGGCATGGCGTGGCCATTGCGCTGTTCATAGCCACTTGCATCAGCGTTGATTGTCCGTGCTGCGGGCAGGACACGCCGTTTCAGGATGAGTATCCCAGATATGCGTGGGATCCTGGTTCCATGACACTGCTCCGACCGTTCATCGCCATGGGCGTGGATGTGTCAGATGCGACGGCGCGAATTGGCCGTGCGTGGCGTGCCTGGCGTGGGGTTGATCCTGATTTGGTCGAGCAATGGCCTGACATTGCGGCACTTCACGAGGAGAATGCACGCTGGCAAGAAAAATGGGATGCGACCGACCCGATCGACATTATCGCCTTCGCATTCGAGCAGGAAGGCCACGGGCTTTTTGGCAGTCCACGCGAGCTGGCCGAGCAGGCATGGATGCGGATGCACCATCTGGTTCCTGACTCGGCCATCCCGACACGTGATATATGGATCAGTGAACGCGTCACCGCCGGGCTGGAGTACGGCCTCCACCGGATGATGACAATCTTGTCGCTTTCCGACGAGCAGGTACATGCAGTCGGTCTGGCGCACGAGCAGTTCATCGAGCTGTATCGTGTATTCTTGGGCCAATTGTATGATGACTTTGACGAAGTTCGGGCCCGCCTTGACGAACGCCTGCTGCAAGACCCGGTCATTCGAGATCCTGAAGGATACAAGGGGTATCGGCGAGATCGCCTGCGGTGCGATGCTTTCCTTGCGACCCATGGCCCCGGCCGGCGAACATCACCTGCGGCCTATAGTGGCGAGCTTCAGCGAGAGTTACTTTCCGCATGGTTGGAGATGCAGCAACGCTCCGAACAGGTCCGCCGTGATGGTTTCCGCCGATTCACTGAGCAAGTTGCCGGCTTGTTGACTGATGAACAGGCCAGCCGATTCGTCGAAGCAGAGAGTGCATACAAGATCGGTCGAATCGTGTATGAAAGGCAAGGCGCTGAGATCACGCCGATCCTCTTTGCTTCGGTGCGAGTCGATGCCCGCCTGTTGTTGGATCCGAATATTGAGCCGGCGTACACGATGCCGTCATATGTCATCAAACTGCGTGACGCATTCGCAGAGTCTCCCGTGTCACGCGAGCTGCGCGCGGCGATCGACACGGAACTCGCACGGTATGAGGCTGCCTGGCTCAAAGATCATGCCGCTGCCCACAAGCATAAGAATGATGATCAGCTCGCAGCGTTCTATCGTCGCCTTGTCAATCCTGGCTTCCATTTCCTGTACCGGGATCAATCCGATGAACAGCGGGACCTACGGGCATTCCGTGACACGCTCGCGATGCAGACACACCTCAGCGAGCTGCTGACAAATCACAGTACCGAGATTGCTGCTATGTGGCGCGATGCGACCAATCGACTCGTGTATCCCGAGGCATATGTACGCTGGGATCGAATCGACATCACGGATGAGTTTGATCGCGCGATTGCCGAGGCCACGAAAGACGAGGTTCGTCAATCGCTTGTGGAGCTGCGCGAGACGTATCAGCGTGAGCGTACTGCCGCTGAGAAAGAGTTGCTTCACTCGACATACGCGTTTGCTCGTGAGCGATTGCGCAACGTTGTATCACACGCGTTTGGCCCGTATCGGGATCTGTTCCAGTCACGACTCACCAGGCGACAGTGGTATCGTCAGCAGATCGCACTTCATTCAAAATTGTGAGCACAAGAAAGGACAATTGTCATGCGCCACGTTACTGCCATGAATGCGCTCGTACTGTTTGTATGTTCGCTCTTGATTCCTGTTCCGACGACAGCCAACAGCGATACAACCGATCATGGGATTGCACACGCTGTGGCCCCGGGCATCATCTTCAAATGTATATACAGCGGGCGATCATTTGGTTAAAGTGAGATGGTGTGAATGGGATCCAGACTTTAAGAATCCAGATAACTCACGTGGAAAGTGTGTTGTGAAATCGAAGATGGTCACGATTGGTTCTTGTTGGGATGCGATTGAAGCATGTGAACCGTTTCCGTGCGAGGCCGGGAAAACAGCCTACCTTGAAGTGAAAATGGCAGCTGGCTGCGGCAATGGTGAACTTCCGGCTGCGGGCGAGTGCGTGTGGGTCAAGCATTGGGCCGCAAGCTCCGACTCGCCGAATGCAACCTGCGGGTGTTTCACGCTGTTGGGTGGCACCATCAACTGCACAACTCTTGGCACTCTGGTCGTTTGCACAGTGTCCTCAGAATACAACGACTGTCCAGAAGCTGATGGGGATCAGTGTTGTGTGGACCCGGACGCATAGACGTCAGTTGGTCTAGCAATGTCTCGAATCACTTTCAGGCCCGGGCACGCATGTGTCCGGGCTTTTCTTTCGCCGCGTTCAAATCGATTCGATCGCCGATTGCAGCTGCCGGGAGCCTGTTTTCTGTGGAATCTCCGCCGGCTCATCTGGTACGCTCATGGGGCATCCGTGGCCGGCCGAAACCGGTATCAGGTGAGCAGATCGCACGTGGCACGGCCGCGCGGATCGACAGGCCAAACCGAGGTGAGGAACAGATGAGCAGCGACGACTTCAACGACCACAGCCGAGATGCCAACGGCCGGCCCGGTAGCGGGGTGGTCAAACTGGCGGCTGTCTTTTCCGCTCTTTGCATCGCCGGGATGGGCGGGCTCTGGTTGTTTGGCACCTTCGGCCATGAAGAACCATCGGAACTGATGCTGTTCCTCGGCCGGTTCCATCCGCTCATCGTTCACCTGCCGATCGGCGGGCTGGTGCTGATCTTCACACTCGAGATCATGTCGCTGCTCACGGCGCGCAAGTGGAAGCCACGCACGCTCGGCCCGCTGGTGTTTACCGCGTTTGCCTCGATTGCTGCGGTTGCCTGCGGCTACATGCTTGGCGGCGAGTTCACCGAGCCGGAGGTGCTCTGGCATTTCCGCTGGGCGCTCATTTTCACCGCGCTTGTACTTGTGACGCTGACATTGCGAGTCGCGTCAGCGCGTGGCGGCGGTGGCGCGGGTCTCCTGTCGGCCATCACGCTGCTCGGTTCCGTTGCGGCACTTTCGATTGCAGGCCATCTCGGCGCAACGATCACGCATGGGCCGACATACATCACGCAGTATGCACCTGAGTCGATCAAGCCGACCTTGGAGAAACTGCTTGGTCTCGAGCCGCGTGAAGCGCCCACAGATGATGACGACGCCGATGCGACATCCAGCGATGAAGCGCCCAATGATGATGACGCGCAGGTTGTGCCCGCTTCGTTCACGCAGCGCGATTTATACGTCGATATCGTGCAACCGATCCTGATTGATCATTGCGGCGCATGCCATGGTGAGGGGCGGCAGCGCGCACAGCTTCGCGTGGATGATCATGCAGCAATCCTTGCAGGAGGCGAAAATGGTCCGTCTGTCGTTGCCGGTGATGCCGACAGCTCGCTGATCGTTGACCGTATCGAACTGCCGATCGAAGATTTCGACCACATGCCGCCGGAAGGCCGCGACCAACTGACGGTTGATGAGATTGTGGCGATCCGCATCTGGGTCGCTGCCGGCGCGCCGGAATCAGGTGCGATTGAGACGTTCACGATTCCCGGAGAATCGCTGGAGGTTCTGCGCCGCCTTGATGAAGCGATGAACCCGCCGGCAACAGACGATGGAGCAGTCGATACCTCGACGACGAACGCTGCGGAGGAAACATCATCGCCATCCGCGAACCTCGATCAGCGCGTACAGACGGTCAATGAGCAGATTGGAGGTGGCGCACAGCGCCTCGCGCGCGATTCCAGTCATCTTGTGTTCTCCGCTGCCACGCAGTCGAGGGCGTTTACCGATGAGCACCTCGCGATGCTCGGCGATATCGCAACTGAACTGATCGAGGTTGACCTGTCCTTCACATCGGTGACGGCCGATGGTCTTGCACGCATGAAGCCCATGCCAGCGTTGCGCAAATTCACGCTCTCGCATACCAACATAGATGATGCGGCGATGTCGGCAGTTGCGAAGAACATGCCCAATATCGAGGTGCTGATTGCATTCAACACGAACCTCACTGATGCCGGGCTTGAGTCTTTGCGTGGCTGTGGCAACCTGCAACGCGTGTATGTCGGACAGACACAGGTGACTGCCGATGCAGCGAAGCAATTCGAGCAGGCGCATGGCAGCGTTGAATGCATCGGCGACTGGGAGTTGTCTGATGCTGGCGGGAGCAGCAAGCAAGCGGTTCCACCCGATATCGGCAGCGACACGCAATCGGGGTGAATCACGCATGCGTCGTTTTGCAGTCAGCAGCCTCGTGGTTCTCGTGATGTGTAGTCATACTGCGCTCGGGCAGGAGCGCCGTGCGCCACTTCCCGATCGCATTGACTTCAATGAGCACATCCGGCCGATCTTCAACGCGAACTGCGCAGCGTGCCACTCCGGCGTGAAGGCAGCGAGCGGCGTGTCGTTCGTGTTCCGCTCGATGGCAGTGACGGCAGGCGACTCCGGCGCGCAGGTTATCGCGCCCGGCGATGTGAACAACTCAGAGATTCTCCGGCGTATTACCGATCGGGACGACCCGATGCCACCTGTCGGGCATGGCAGCATGCTCAGCGAGCGCGAGGTCGGCTTGATCACACGATGGATTGAACAAGGCGCGCACTGGGCCGACCACTGGGCGTATCTCCCGCCGCAGCGTTCGCGCGTGCCAAACACGTCTTCTTCACCGCATGCCGATTGGCCACAGAACGACATCGACCATTTCATCCTCACGCGACTGGACAGCCAATCGCTCGAACCGAATCCGCGAGCTGTGCCTGGCAAGCTGCTGCGGCGGATGTCGCTCGATCTCACGGGTCTTCCGCCGACACTCGAGGAACTCGACGCGTTTCTGCTGGCACACTCGGATGATCCAGACAGGGCGATTGAATCTGCGGTTGATCGCCTGCTCGTGTCGCCGCACTTTGGCGAGCGCTGGGCGTCGATGTGGATGGACCTCGCCCGCTATGCGGACTCGATGGGTTATGAAAAGGACCCACACCGCGACATGTGGCCGTACCGCGACTGGCTGATTGATGCGTTCAACACCGACAAGCCCTACGACGAGTTCATGATCGAGCAACTCGCCGGTGATCTGCTGCCCGGCGCAGCAGTCGAGCAGGTGATCGCGACCGCCTTTCATCGCAACACACAGACGAACACAGAAGGCGGGACGGACGATGAGGAGTATCGCGTGGCGGCAGTCATCGACCGCGTGAACACCACATGGGAGGTGCTGCAGGGCACGACGATGCGCTGCGTGCAGTGTCATTCTCATCCGTACGATCCGATCCGCCACGAAGAGTACTATCAGGCGTTTGCGATCTTCAACAACACGCAAGACAACGACGACTACGACTACCCGATGGTGCGCGTGGCGAATGAAGCGGAGAAGCGCGCCCATGCATTTGCTCTCCACCAGCAGGCAGATGCGCTGCGCGAACAGCTTCGTGTGTTGGACGCGGAGGTTGTCAGGGCAACTCAGTGGCGGCCTGCACCCGTGCAGACTGCAACAACGCCCGGCGATGGCGCACTTGTGATCGAAGATGACCGTGTAACAGTCCACGCGAAGGGCACAATCCCGTGGAATGCAGCGTACGAAATTGACATTGCGCCGAATGATGCGCCGCAGATGATCACAGCGATCCGCATCGATGCGCTTCTCAGTGAAGCTCCGGCCGGGCAGGCGAGTCCCGGCTTCACGCTCTCGCAGGTGGTCGCGCGGCGCGAAGCGAGCGAAGAACCGATCGCGATGTCGATCGCGGCAGCAGACATGAACCGCACCGATGGTCGTCTTGCCGATGTGCTTGCAGACAATGCGGGGGGGTGGTCGACGTATCCCAATCTGTTTCATCCGCACTGGCTGGTTCTGGTGCCGCGCGAGCCGATCATGCTCGCTGCGGGCGAGCCGCTGCATCTGGTGCTGCGTCACCTCGTCTTTCGCGAAGGAAACGATGGCACACTCCAGCGGTTTCGCATTTCGACCACGGGTGAGCCGGTGTGGTCCGCCCGTGCGAACGATCCTGACCGCCGTGATGTGCTCCGTGAGATCGCAGAAGCGCAGCGAGCACGAGATCAAATCAAAGGCGCAAACCTCCCGGTCATGATGGACCGCGACGCAGCATCCCAGCGAGATACGCATGTGTTTCTCCGCGGGAACTGGATGACGCTCGGCGAGCGCGTTGAGCCGGGCACACCCTTGATGCTGCCGGAGATGCCAGCAGCGAACAACGAACCGCCGCGGCTTGCATTTGCGCGATGGGTCGCATCGACGAACAATCCGCTCACGGCACGCGTGCTTGTCAACCGAATCTGGGCGGAGATGTTTGGCACGGGCATTGTGCGAACGCTCGGCGACCTCGGCACGCAGGGCGCTCAGCCCACGCATCCGCAGTTGCTCGATCATCTGGCAATGCAGTTCATGCATGAACACGACTGGCAGATCAAGCCGCTGTTGCGAGAGATTGTGTTGTCGGCCACATATCAACAGGATGCAGGCGAGCGATCTGTGGAGTATGACCAGGATCCAGACAACCGGCTGCTGGCGCGTGGCCCGCGCGTCCGGCTGACGGCGGAGATGGTGCGAGACCAGGCGTTGCGAGCGAGCGGCCTGATCAGCATGAAGATGCATGGACCATCGGTGATGCCGCCCCAGCCCGAAGGTATCTGGCAGACGGTGTACAGCGGCGCGCAATGGAAGCCGGCCGAGGGGGAGGATGCATATCGCCGCGCACTGTACACCTACTGGAAGCGCACCAGCCCGTATCCATCAATGCTCACGTTCGATGCGCCAACGCGTGAGGTATGTGCGACCCGCCGCATCGCTACGAACACGCCGCTGCAGGCGTTCGTGACGTTCAACGATCCTGTGTATGTCGAGTGCGCAGAGGCGCTGGCAGGCCGTATGCTCGGGTCGTCAGAGGATCGAGATGCACAACTTGCGTTCGGATATCGAAGCGTCACGTGTTCAGTTCCGCAAACAGATGTTCTGCGAGAGTTGGCAGCGCTCTACGCTGATGTTGTCGAGCAGATCGGTGATGTTAATGACGCGGAGCATCGCGCGATGACGATCGTTGCTTCGACGCTGCTGAATCTTGACGAAGCGATGGTGCGATGAACCTGTTTGAACAGTTCCATCATGATCAGAATCAGCAGACGACGCGCCGACATTTTCTCGGCGAGTGTTCGACGGGTCTGGGCGCGATGTGGCTGGCGATGACGACCGGGCGCGCCTGGGGATTGAGCAGCGATGATCTCGCGCACGGGCCATACGCGATCGCGCGTGATTCGACGCAGCCGCTCGCGTCGATGTCGCCACCGTTGCCCGCGCGAGCGAAGCGCGTGATCTTTCTGCACATGGCAGGCGCACCCAGCCAGCATGAACTGTTCGACTACAAACCAGATCTGATCAAGCTCGACGGCCAGGCATGCCCTGCCGAGTTCATCGAAGGAAAACGCTTCGCATTCATCAGTGGGGTACCCAAACTGCTCGGGCCGCAGTTCCCGTTCGAGCGCTGCGGCGAATCGCAGCAGTGGGTGAGCGATCGCCTGCCACACTTCAAGTCGGTTGTCGATCAGGTCACATTCATCAAGTCGATGACGACCGATCAGTTCAATCATGCGCCCGCGCAAATGCTGTTCCACACTGGCGAGGCGCAGATTGGTCGACCGTCGCTCGGATCGTGGGTGGTGTACGGGCTCGGCAGTGAGAATCAGAATCTGCCGGGCTTCATTGTGCTCGTGTCCGGTGGGAAGACGCCAAGCGCGGGCAAGAGTGTATGGGGCTCGGGCTTCCTGCCGTCTGTCTATCAGGGTGTGCAATGTCGCAGCAAGGGTGATCCGGTGCTGTATTTGTCGAATCCCGACGGTGTGACGCGCGACATGCGCCGCCGGGCGCTCGATGCGCTCAATCGTCTCAATCAGCGCACCTACGAGCAGGTGGGCGATTCAGAAACACTGACGCGCATCGCGCAGCACGAGATGGCATTTCGCATGCAGGTGACCGCATCAGATGTCATGGACATCGCGCGTGAGCCGCAGCATATTCACGAGATGTACGGAACGCAGCCTGGCCGGGAGTCGTTCGCGAACAACTGTCTGCTGGCTCGTCGATTGGCCGAACGCGGTGTGCGATTCATACAGCTCTTCCACTGGGGCTGGGATTCGCACGGGGCTGGTGCGAACGAAGCACTGAACGCCGGCTTCACGGATCGCTGCAATGAGGTCGACAAGCCGATGACAGCCCTGCTCAACGATCTCGATCAGCGAGGCATGCTCGATGACACGCTTGTGATCTGGGCTGGCGAGTTTGGCAGAACCCCCATGCGCGAAAACCGCGGCGGGGCGGAAATGTCGCTCATCGGCCGCGACCACAATCCAGATTGCTTCACCATCTGGATGGCGGGCGGGGGGATCAAACGCGGCTTCTCATTCGGCGAGACTGATCCGATCGGCTATCAGGTCGCGAAGAATCCCGTCCATGTGCGAGATTTGCACGCGACCATCCTGCATCAGCTCGGGTTCGATCATAACCGGCTGGCGGTACCCGTGCAGGGGCTTGATATGAAACTCACGGGCGTGAAGCCCGCGCGCGTCGTGCATGATGTACTTGCGTGACGGTGCGATGCTGCATGAGTTGCGTTACACAACTGCTCGGGCAGGCCTACGCCTGTCCCGAGTTGACAGTGAGTTCAACCGGCGCGGATGACCCGTTCAACGCGGCATCATCATCATTTTGCACATGAAGACGAGCAGAACGCAGCGTCGACCAGTCACCAACTACCAGGTCGGGCGAATCCGAACTCTCATGTATCTTCAGCAGGTTGTACTCGTTGTCGCGCTGCGCAGGCACGAAGCCCGCATCACGAATCAATCTGCACAGCGTTGGCTCGTTGAGACAATACGTGGTGCCGGCTGAACTGACGACATTCTCTTCCATCATCACCGACCCCATGTCGTTCGCGCCGTATTGCAGGCCGACCTGCCCGATGTACGGCCCTGTCGTGACCCAACTCGCGCCGATCGAGTAGATGTTGTCGAGGTGCAGCCGGCTGATCGCCTGTGTCCGCAGGTATGCCGATGACCCTGCCATGCGAAGGCGTCTGCCGAACTCAGCGTGATCCTGCTTCGCGCCGCTGCCGTCGAGCCGGGCAACAACATCGCCGGGATAGGGTTGGCTGAGATCATCATCCTTGCCCTGGCCCCACTCGCGCAGTCGGCCGAGTGGTGTGTTCTCTCGCTGGAAGGGCCAGGAGATGAACGCTTTGTAACGGCCGCCGCCATGCTCGGCGAAGTCTTCAATCGCTCGATCCTGCCATTGCCGCACAAGTTCCATGTGATGGATGCGGTCGGCAATGCCTTCGATGTGCCCGAACATCATCGTTGCAGATGTGTGCATGCCCAGTTCATGCGCAACATACATCGTCGTCAGCCACGCGTCCGCATCGCACTTGCCAAGCCCAATCTTTCGGCGAACTGCATCGGCGAAGATCTCACCGCCACCGCCCGGAACGGAATCGAGCCCTGCATCCTTCAGCCGAACCATCACATAGCGCAGTTTGTCGGCAAGTGTGTCGCCCGGCGGGTCAAAGAAGTGGACGAACTCGATGAACTCCGGCGGGCTGAATGCGTGCACATGGACGTGCGGATACTCGCTCTTGATGCGTTCGAGCAGCTCGATGTACCACTCGAGCGGCAGGTCTGGGTTCATCCCACCCTGCATGAGGATCTGTGTGCCGCCGATTGCGACAAGTTCGCCGACTTTCGCGAGCAGTTCATCATACTCGAGCGTGTAGGCATCATCTTCGTGGCCGTCGCGGCGAAATGCACAGAACGTACACTTCGCAGTGCAGACATTCGTGTAGTTGATGTTGCGGTCGATCACATACGTGCGGACATGATCGCCGTGCAGGAATCGGCAGCGCGCGTCAGCCCACCGGCCGAGTTCCTGAATGGGCATCTCGTTGTACAGCCGCAGCGTCTGCTCGGGCGTCAGGCGAACCTCGCCCGACACGACATCGGTGAGGAAGTCGTGATCGAGCGGGTCGGCAGTGGGTTTCTCTCGATGATCTGCCATGCCTGATTCTAGGCGGCCATGGCTTACGTTCCGCCTCAGCGCTCCCGAGTAGCAATGCAGCGGATCGAACCGGCTGGCGTCGTCAGCGTGCCAGCGAGCTTCCCATCCTCGAAGCGTCCTTCAAACTGCGAAGAGTTCGCGTTGCCTTCGCCTTCATGTGTGAAAGAGAGGCGGTTGCCCGTGAGTGTGATGTCGCTGAGCATTGCCTGGGCACCCGCTGTGCTGGTCCATGTGCCAGCAACCTCACCGTCGGCGACGATAATCTCCACAATGGCTGTCGCGGTGATGCCGCCGAGGTCGATCTCGACCCACCATTGGCCGGCCACATCGTCGAAAGACAGTTGTGTCTTATCTGCTTGGGCGTTCACGTCCGGACCGGCAGGCGCAGCATCTGCTGGCAATGAAGGCTCTCGACCGGCCTCGCGGTATTCAGCGAGCCATGCGCTCGTTGCCTTGATCGCTGGTCCAAATCCCCATGGCCCGCGCTTGGCAGCCACTGCGAGGCGGCCATCCGAACGCACAACGAACACGCGATCCGGCCAGGCTTTGTATGCTTTGTTCACCTTATTATCCATGTTGTCGATCAGGAACGGGACGGTCAGCGCCTCGTCCTTGAGCAGCAACTCTGCCGACGTACAGCGCTCGCCATAGTCGTCATGCTCGGTGATGCCCTTCTCTTTCGCGTACCCCACAGGGAATCGGCCATCAGCCGCGTGGGCCTCATTGATGTACACAAGCCTGAAATCCGCAATGTCCTTGTACTGCTGGTACATCGCTTCCATTTCGCCAACCTGGCGAAGAAATGGCGGTCATGTATAGCTGCCGAAGAACAAAATCACAGGCCGTTCATCGCGATACTCCGAGAGCGAGAAAGATGTCTTGCCATCCAGCGATTTGAGCTCGAACGTTGGTGCCATCTGGCCGACCTTCAGCGCACCTTCTTCCAGCCGCTGTCGCTGCTGTTGTCGCTGGCTGCGGTCTGGCCTCGAGCCTGATCGCTCCTGAGCCAGCGATGGTGCTGCAAGGAAGGTGACGACGCAGGCCGCCGCCACGGTCAGTCGCAAGTGTCTCATATTGGGTTCCACTGTTGTGATTGCGGATCTTCGAAAGCGCCTCGTGACGCCACAACCAGTCCTACGAGAGTCAGACCGGTCATCATCCCCGTCAAACTTCAGGCAACTGCCCGGTATTCCCCAAAAACAACTGATATGGTCGGAGATTCAATCCCACTGGGCTTCTGGCCCTGACGACGTCATCTCACGCGTGAACGTGATGATGCTGTCTGAGCCGTCGATGCCATCATCGAAGGCATACACGTTGTCCTGGTATCGTTGGCTGCCGGCCGAAAAGAACACGCCGTTCGGCGTGAACGAGTCTGTGAACTGAATGCTGCCATCGCCGTGCACATGGTGGCCGCCCCATTTCTCATTGCGACCGATGGTAAATGAACGCGGGTCTTCGATGCCATCCTTCGGCCCGCGATTGCCGAACAGCACGACACTTGGCGTCATCGCATTTTTCCACTGTTTATCGAAACGCTCCCCGTAGAGCGGCTGATGCGCGAACGAGACGTGCGACAGGTCGTCGAGGTCGGCCATGAATCGGTCATCCCAGTACACGCCGGCACCCGGGTCGTACTTCGTATAGTCGTAGTCCTGCATCGGTTCGACATATCCGCTGAACTCGTTGCCGGAGATCAACTGCCTCGGTGCGATGAAGTTGTCCATTATCATCGCTGAATACAAATTCCCAGTGGTGTTCACAGAGATATCAAATCGCCGGTCGAGTTCACTCGGCGTGATGAATCTGCCGCGATTGTCATACGAAGCGGTAATCACCGACTTGTAGAGCGCATCAAGGTTCATCTGATCTTCGACAGAGCGCACCGTCCCCTGCATGGCCGAGCCGCGCCCCGTGGTCGCGAAGTTGACACTGTTGAGCATGATCGCCATCAGAATGACGATGCAGACCATGGTGATGAGCAGACCGACGAGAGACATGCCATGTCGACTGCGTACGAGTTTGTGTGTGTGAATCATGGGGGCTCCTTGCGTTCCCCGCCCAGTCGTCGTGTGTGTGATGTTAGGAACCGTCTTGCCGCTGGCCGCTCGGCTTTGGCAGTGAATCGAGAAACTCAGCGTGCCGCGCGAGTGATGCATCTTCCAGGATTGCGATGATCTGCTGTGTGCTGGCATTGCTGCCATGGATTGTGAACTTGTGACGCGCGTGTGGCCCACGAAGATCGACATTAATGCGTATGGGGATCAGTGCATCGGATTGCTCATCATCAGACGGTGATTGGGTTGGCGGCGGCGTGCCTGTCATCCAGCCATGCGCATCGAGAGCAGTCCGCAGGCTGAGGATGTTTTCATCGCTCATTCTGCCGGACCAGGTGAACTCGCGCTCGCGCGCTGCTTGCCCGCCCGCATACGCCAGCGTGCCATCGCGCGAGACTCTGTACAGGGCTTCGGAGTTCGGCCCGCGATGCACACGAACGTCGAGCGTCACGCCACCCATGCGGTCATGTGCGCTGTCGGCCGACTGTGACGTGGCGCATCCGGGCAGATATGCAGGCGCAAGGAGAACGATGATGAGAAGAAGACACCCGCGCATCAGCGATACCGTGCATACGGGTCAGGGCCAAAGTCATACCGACGTGGAATGATGGTGCGCGTCGGCCGATTGGGTTCCAGGCGAAGCAACCCAGCGAGGCGATCGACAAGTTGCAGCATGGCCGCATCACTTGTCTGCTCACTGCCGACGTGGCTGGCGAAACTCCATCGCGTATCCCAGCCTGTCAGACTCAGGCGACACGCGCCCGGCTGAGATGGCGATGCAATGGTGACCTGTCCGTCAGCGGGATCTGCATAGCCCAGTTGCCGCACCAGCAGCCAGACTTCCGCACGTTCATCGCGGGTCAGCAGGCGTGTTGCGGTCGGCTGCCAGTCAGCATTGCGCGCCCCAAGCGGGCCGTATTGCAGCAACCCGTCCGGATCGAGCAGGAACTGCCCGCCGCCTCCGGGCACGAGCGAAGTGAGGTCTGAATCGCGGGCGGCTGGCTGAATCTCCAGACCAAGTGACATGTCGAGCGGCGGAGGACCTTGCGGCGCAGGTGTGATGGATACAGTTGCGCAGCTGGCGGAGAGCAGCAACAGTGGCAGGCACAATGCGACACGTCTCATGAGAACAGTGTAAGGCAACGCCGCGATATGTGCAGGCAGATCATGCAGATGTGGAATCATCGAAGGTCGTGATCGTTGAGAGCAGTTGCTCGCCGAAATCAGCAATCTTGCGATGGCCGATGCCATGCACAAGCCCGAGTTGTGCCGTACTTGCAGGGCGATTTGTCGCAAGTTCGACAAGTGTCCGGTCATTGAAGATGGTGTAGGGCGGCTTGCCCCGAGCATCTGCAACCCGCTTTCGCCACTCGCGCAGGTGTTCGAACAGTGCCTGATCAGCAGCGTTGACGACCTGCTCCGCGGCCCGGCGGCTTTGTCGGCCCGATTGCGGCCTGATCAGGCGAATCTCATGTTCGCCACGCATCGCGGCGAGCGAAGCATCGTTGAGGGTGATGATCGGCCGGTCGCCCGTGCTGCGTGCGATCAGTCCCTGATCAACAAGTTGATACACGAGGTTGCGCAGTGTGTTGGCGTCGAACTGTTCGAGCAGGCCGTGCGTGCTGAGTTGATCGTGGCCGAGCCGGCGAATCTGTTCTGTATCCGCACCGCGCAGAACTTCAACAATGTGTCCCACTCCGAAGCGCTGCCCGGTCCGTGCGATGCACGACATGATCTTCTGAGCAATCACCGTTGCATCATCAAGGCATGTTGCCTCTCCAAGGCAGATGTCGCACGCATCGCAATTGTCCGGCTCGTAAGCTTGCCCGAAATACTCCGAAAGCGCGCGATGCCGGCACTTTGCAGAGCCGCACAGATTCTGCATTGATCGGAGCAGTGCCAATTGCGCTTCTGTCTGTTCCGGGGGTGCGTCTGACTCCTGCGCGCTGCGTTTGATGAGCGACTCCCACCGCGCAGCATCAGATGGGCTGTACAGCAGCACGCATTCAGCAGGCAGGCCATCGCGCCCTGCGCGCCCGGTTTCCTGTTGATATCCTTCGATCGACTTCGGCAGTGAAGCGTGTATGACACAGCGCACGTTCGACCGGTCGATGCCCATGCCGAACGCCACTGTTGCGACGACGACGTTGAGTCTCTCGCTCGCAAAATATTCCTGCACGCGATGCCGCTGCTTGGCTGTCAGGCCAGCGTGATATGCCCGGGCTTCGATCCCCTTAGCGGTGAGTTTCTCGGCGAGTGATTCCGTATTCTTGCGGCTGAGGCAATAGACGATGACTGCCTCATCCTCGTGACGGGCGATGATCTCCTGCACCTGCCGGGCTGTGCTCGCCTTGGGGATGATGCGATACGTGAGGTTCGGACGGTCGAAAATGCCGACGAGCACTTCAGCATCCTGCAGGCCGAGTTGGCTGACGATGTCCTCGCGGACGCGCGGCGTGGCGGTTGCGGTAAACGCAGCGACCGGCAACTCGGGAAACTCCCGGCCGATC
>CAZVXI010000060.1:0-15851 GCA_964631295.1 uncultured Isosphaeraceae bacterium | reverse complement strand
GAGCGGAGATCAAGCGCTGTGACGCTCTGATCGCGAAAGAGATCGGTGTCAGGCCGTGCCGCGAGACTCGCTGGCACGCGGGTGATGGCAAAGTCGTGCCCCGCATCTGTGAATCGCACCTGATTGAGCCTTCCATAGCGGGTCTCGACAGTGCGCCACTTCGGCGAATCAATCTCCATGTCGCTCTCCAGCACCTCGCTGATGCTGCCGCGTTGTTCGTTGCCGATGAGTCGCATGTGGATTACGAGACCTGCATCGATGAAGCCATCGGCCGCACGGCCCATCAGCAGTGTTCGACTCCCCGGTAGCAGCAGTTCAAGCGACGCCATAATCTCTTCAGCCGCAGACCACGTTGCGCGAACGGATTGGCTGTATCCCGCGCTGCCGAGCGACTGCATTGCCATCGCCTGTGCATGCTTGCGGACGCGCTGGGTGGAAGGCATCGCTGCATCCCTGTCGCCAACTGCTTCGGCTGCCTGCCGCACGGCTGCCTGGATCGCATCGACCCTTCCCAATGCAAGAAGTCTGGCTGCTTCCCGTGCGATTCGGTCTGTTATGTCCATGTCAGGCTGCATGTCGGAAATGATAGTTCTTACCGAGACGATTCGCGTTCGTTGGAACACCTGGTCGATGACTGGCGAAACGAAAGGCTATGGGTGGAGGTAGTCATGACCTCGATTCGCTACATCATCGCCACATGCGGGCGAGAGCAGATTCTGATCGAGACACTTCGATCACTTGCGCGAAGCTCGCCCGAAGGTTGTGCCTGCGATGTTGTTGTCATCGACAATGGCTGTGCAGGTGCCGTTCGGACGGCAATTGATGTGGCGGGCTTGTGCCTGCCCATCAAGGTGCTCGAGCCTGAACAGAATCTCGGCCCGGTGAGCAGGCAACTCGGGCTCGTTGATGCGAGGACCGACTTCTGTGTGTTGCTCGATGATGATGCACGCCCTCGGTGGGGCAGCATCGAACAAATGCTTGCACTGTTTGGTGCCCAGCCAAAGTTGGCGGCAGTGGGTTTTGTACCGCGCCTGCCCGATGAATCCATTGAAACTTGCGCGTTGCCGGATGTGTTCGTTGGATGCGGCGTCGGATTGCGTACGAATGCAGTGCAATCAGTCGGTGGTCTTGATCAGTGGTTCTTCATGGAAGCGGAGGAGTACGACCTCGCGTTCCGTTTGGTGAATGCCGGCTGGGATGTTGGTGTGTATGAGGAACTCACGGTCGATCACCTGAAGTCACCTGTCGGCCGTTTGCAACAAAGAACGCTTGAACTCAATGCTCGAAACAACGCGTATCTCGCTGTTCGCTACTTACCCGAACCTGTTCGTCGGTCGTACATGGCGGACTGGGCACATTGGTACCACTGGATGCTCCAAGCTTCCGGCGATGCACGCGGGTTTGCCGGTGCGTGGACGCAAGGAACTGCCCGCGGGCTGCGCATCCGAAGAGGCAGCGCGGGAGGCATCCTGAGCCCGGCATCATTCGAGCAACTGTTCCGCTGGAATGAAATCCACGATCACATGAACCGACTCGCCGCTCGCGGAATCGAGCGCATCGCGCTCGTGGGTCTTGGCAAGAACATCCTCCCATTCCTGAATGGTGCCTGGCACGCGTCAATTGATGTCGCCGCCGTGGTGGATGATCGCGCATTTGGGTGCGGACGTACGTACCGCGGCGTCCCGATTGTCACCTCACCGCACGTCATCGCGGATGTCAACTCAGTGGACGCACTTGTTGTTTCTGAAACCTCGCCTGCTCGAACACGCACACTGCTGTCGGCGCTTGAAGCATTTGACGCCGTTCCCGCTGTCGGGTGGTTCGGCAGTTTTACGCCCGCGCCACTCGCTGCGGTGTAAGACTCGCAGAGATTGATGTCGCGGATTTTGGCTCGATCTGATCGAGTTGAATTGGTCGCAGATGGTTCAGAAGGTCGTCCGCTGAGACGGGCACATTTTCAAGTTGGCTGATCTCGATCGAGGCTGCCAGCGCCCCCAGCGTTGCTGCAGTGCGCGGATCGCGCGTATGACGGTACACGGGTGTTGCAGCCTCGATCAATGCGTCGCCCCAACCGAGCGGATCAACGCAAGTTCGGCTCAGTGCTCGCACGTGGTGGCTGCGACGGCGATCTCCACTTGTTCACGGCGCACGGGAGTTCGCAAGCCCACGTGATTGGCTCAAACCAGTGCTGCGGCTCTGGTGTATCAGTGAGTGAATGAGCCGCTCACACCGCGGTGGCGAAGGCGACGATGCTGCTCAACTTCGCAGAAGTACGCGATGATCGACTGCCCCGGGGTCGCCGATTCATGCAAAGCCAAACAAGGCCGCCACATCCCCGGCACGGGTCAGCGCATCGTGCCACCGGACGCAATCGCGGGCCAGCAGCCGGATGTGTGCATTGTGTTCCCGTGGAACATCTTCGATGAGGTCACTGCCGCGTTCCCGGAGTATCTGGAAGCGGGCCGCTTCGTGCGCTTGCTGCCAGAAGTTCAGTGGTCGTCGGCGGATTCCGCGTCTGCGACATCTTTGTCAACTTCCGCATCTGCCTGAGTTGCATCACTCGAGGAGTCGTCGTGCGTCGCCGTCCGAAATGTCATCGACAATGACTTTCCCTGACTCAAGATCCAAGAGCATGTGCCGCGGCAGGCAGGCCTGATCGTACAGACTCACGAGCAGGCCATAGTCCGTATTGTGCGCGACAACTCCACCGGGCGCTTCGGTGTCAAAACGGATGTGGTCGTAGAGACCTCCGCTCCAGTATTCACGCAACTGTTCATATGAATCACGTCCCACGCTGTCTTCGATCGCATACGCTAGATCGTTAACGATCCATTGCATTTCCTGACCGACCATGAGGATTCGCCCGAGACTGACTCGCTTTTCAAGCGGGCGCGCACACATGGATTGATGCACCACGATCGAAGTCACGAGGGTCGCTGCAAGGATAATGCCGAATACCAGCGCGGCGTATCTCCGGCCGCGCCTCTGTTTGCCGAACACCGCGGCTCCGATCGGCATGAGCGGGCCGCCGAAAATGACAACGAAGGAGGCGATGATTTCGAATGCCGCCTCAGGCGTGTGCAGTACACGGCGCGCATGATCGCGCATCGGCTTCCATGAGACGGGCTCGACTCGATCTGACTCCGAGCCAGCGATGCTCAGTCTCGTCAGGAATGCATCGTTCCAGCACAGTTCGACCAGCGAGGGATATGCAATGTCGCCGAGATGCGGCAGATGCATCGCCGGCTCGCCATCCGGCGAGCGCCTGCTCGGCTCCACGCCGGTGAAGTTCCATAACTGCGATGCCATCTCACCGCTCCGCAGCGGCAAGGCACCCTCTACCGTTGCGTACCCCTCGCTAATCACGTAGACGTCCACTTAGTCAGCAGTTTGGCCATCTACAGTTGCCACCGGAACGAATGGCGATTCAGTCGCGACGTCAAACCGGATGGACCTGATCGCACATACCTCAGCAACTGGATGTACGAGCACAACAATCGCGCGCGAGTGCTCATGCACAAAGGCACGCACCTGCTTTCCTACTCTCGTCGAAATGGTGAACCTGTGTGCCTCCAGCCACTCATCGGTCGATGATGTATCCAATGCAGCAACGTCAACGGGAGTTGACGTGTCAGAGAGAGTGACCTTCGCTGGATTCGCCGTCCACCAGAATTCCGGTCCACGGAACGATCCACCCAACCTCGCAAGATAAGCAAAGAGAATGAAACACGCGATCCCAGCAATGACCAGAACCGTCAGTCGTGCAGCCAATGATTTCTCAGAGTGTACGTATGCGACCACACAGCATGCGATCAGAAGGTGAAACACAAAAAACCCTCCCCCAGTCGCGGAGAGCATAATGACCTGCCGCCGGCTGTACACGACCGGAGCTGTTACATCTTCCACGGTGTTGAGCATCGCGCGCGATGTCATTTTGACGCTGAGTGGTTCTTTCGGAACGGGAATCAGCCAGACAACCGCATCATCGCTCGGTCCCTTTGCGTGAAAATCCATGAACGTGGTTTGCACGCCATGAAGATACCGCACGAGCACACGTTGAGCCACAACCTCAACAGCCACGTCGCCATCAGCAGCAACAGGTGATGCCACCGAGATCACGGACAGCAAGACAATCGCGATCGCACTGGGACGGCGGAACTTTGAGCCGGCCGTCTTGGTCATGATGGAATGCTAACATTTTCTTCGGATCGGCCGACAGCATACTGCCATTGAGCAGCCTTTCACAGCTACACTGTCGATCATGGCCAAGATCGAACTGACTCAGAATGAGTGCCGTGTCCTGGGTGTGCTGATTGAGAAGGCGCAGACCACGCCGCAACAGTATCCGCTCTCGCTCAATGCACTCGTAAACGGCTGCAATCAAAAGAGCACGCGGCAGCCGGTCCTTTCCCTGAGCGAGGACGAAGTGTTTGATACTCTCGAGAGCCTCCGCCACAAAGGCCTGTCGCGCGAAATCATGCTCTCCGGCAGCCGAGTCGCCAAGTACCGGCACATCGCCCGAGAGACACTGAACGTCGACACGAACGAACTTGTGATCCTCGCGGAACTGCTGCTGCGCGGCCCGCAAACACTGGGCGAACTGCGTGGCCGGGCGTCGCGCATGCATCCAATCGAATCACTCGACATCGCGCAGAACGTTGTGCAGCATCTGATAGATCGCGATGAGCCGCTAGTGAAGCCGGTGCCGCCGGAGCCCGGTTCGCGCGCCGGGCGATTCATACAACTGCTTTGCCCTGACCTTCACCAGATCGAGGTCGGATCTGCACCTGCAGGCCGAGCGGCGACATCGTCGCAATCACGCGCGAATGTGACTGCACCTGCAAACGGCGACCTTGAAGCTCGTGTTGCAGCGCTGGAGCGCAAGGTTGCTGCGCTCACATCTGCGATCGAAGGGCTGACGAGCGCTACGACGAGTTGATATCAGTTCGAGTTTTCTTCGCGCGCTGGATCCTGTACACGCAGCGATCCGCGTCAGCGAGCATGTGCTGCGTACGTTCGATGTCAATGTCTTCGCCGAGTACGCCCTGGAAGACGGTCAGTTCCGCGGCGCACAGGCCGCCGCAGGTTCGGGCGGCTTCGCAGATCGGGCAGTGATGCTCGATGAGCAGATACACCCCGGGCTTCTGTTGCACGACCTCTGCCATGTAACCCTCGGCCGTGCGCCGCGCGGCCAGCGCTTCGACGCGGGCCTTGAGTGATGCAGTGGGCTTCGGCAGGGACGCGCGATACTGCTCAAGCTGCACACTTGTGAGGGCATCGACCACCTTGTGCAGCCCATCCTCCCCGAGCCCCTCGCGCGTGGCGTGAATCAGCCCGACCGTGAGTTCCGCATGCCGATCCGGGAACACCTCATCGGCACTGTCTGTGAGGAACCAGACGGTGGCCGGCCGACCCGGCCCGGGAGTCCGGCCGAGTTCGGAATCGACGAAGCCATCATTCCGCAGAGCTCCGAGATGCTGGCGGGCGGCGACATCAGTCATGCCAAGCCGCTCCGCGAGCGACGTGGCTGTAAGTCGCCCGTGCTGCTTGAGTTGCATCAGCACACGACGACGGGCGGCGGTGATGGAGGACGCAACCATGCCAGGATGGTACAACAAAATTCCCGTTATTTCAAAAGCAAATGCTTGACAAATCCGGATGATCGGCTTATTTTCATAAGCACCGACTTTTGAAATAAGGAGCTGCCCATGTTCCTGGAGCATGTGAATCTCACCGTCGCGGATCTCGACCGATCGATCGAGTTCTACACCTCCCTGCTCGGCCTGAAAGTTCGCTGGCGGCGGAATGCCAGCGATCCAAAGGGGGCCGCTGCTCACATCGGCGACGACCGCTGCTACCTGGCGATGTTCGAGGCGACAGAGCCGAGCGAGCCGCTGACACATGACTACGAGCATGTCGGTCTGAATCACTTCGGCTTCGTCGTGGACGACCTCAATCTCATGCGAGAGCGACTCGAACAGCGGGGCATCACACCGCACCTTGAGGGCGACTACGACCCCGGCCGACGGCTGTACTTCCACGACCCGGACGGCATCGAAGTGGAACTTGTGGAATATGCTCTGACCGAATCGCATGTGCCCACTTCCGTGTGACCATTATCGGCAGCCGATTCGGCATCAGCGACCTACTCTTGCCACGTGACAAACGAACATCCAGAGATCGAGTTCAATGCCGCAAGCGAGGCGTGCCATGGAGGTGGCGTGGCCGGGCCTGCTCTTGCAGACATCGGCATTGAGCCAGATGCCGCAATTGAACCGGGCGCGAGGCCAGTCCGGAACATTGCGACGCGCGTCGGCGTCGTCCTCGTCTCGCACACGACAGTTGACATCTACTCAGCGATCGTGCCGCCGATCATCGGCGTCCTCGAAGTTCGATGCGACCTCACCGTCTGGCAGACGGCATCATTGCTCGGCGTCGGATCGGTCAGTTCGGGCCTGTCACAGCCAATCGCCGCCTGGCTCAGCGACAAGTTCGATACCCGCTTCTTCGGAGCACTCGGTCTTTTCCTCGCAGCAACCTGCGTGTGCTTCATCGGGGCGGCAACGAACTACGCACAGTTGCTTGCATTGTTCATCATCGGCATGATCGGCGTTGGCATCTACCACCCCGTCGGCGCATCAAGCATCGGGCAGCTTGCCGATGGTGGCAAACGATCACGCCGATCGCTCATGCTCAGCGTTTTCTTCGTTGCAGGGATGATCGGCGGCACGACCGGATCACTGATCTCGCCCGCAATCACCGGCACCGATGGCGGGTTCGATGCGTTGCGATGGCTTATGGTGCCAGGACTTTTGATCGCTATCGTCTTGCAAGTTGCAATCTGGCGCGTCCCCCATCGGCATGAACATCATCGCACAATTGTGTTCGAACCGACGGATCTGCGACATCGCTGGATTATGATCGGCATCCTGTACACGAGTTCCGCCTTGCGTTTCACAGTGAATATTGGCTTGTTCTATCTCTATGTGCGCTGGGCGCAGGATCTCGTTGCCGCGATTGATCCAGCACTTGTTGGTGCCACGCAAAAGCAGATTGCAAACGCCGGGGCACCAGTCAGCGGCCGAATGATCGGCGCAACGACAGTTGGCATGGCGATCGGCGGGCTGACTGCCGGCACATTACTGAAAGCCGGGCGCGAGAAATGGCCGATGGTTGCGGTCCCGCTGCTGTTCGCGCCGGTCGTCGTGCTGCTGCCTCACCTCGGCGAGGCCGGAGCAACCTTGTGCGCAGCGCTTGCTGGCGTTGGTTTCGCCGCAATGATTCCCGTTTCACTTGGACTTGCACAGCGCCTCCTGCCACACCGCACATCGCTTGCATCCGGCTTGATGCTTGGCGGTGCATGGTGGCTTGCCTTTACGGGACCACTCCTCAGTGAGTGGTGCATGGCGCGGCTGGACCTGACGATTGAACAAACATTCATCGTGCTCGCAGCACTTCTCGCGATCTCGGGGCTTGTGTGCACCATGCTCGATCGGAAACTGCTGGTCCGTACTGCAAACTGATTCACGCGCGACTCGGATGCGGCGTGCATATGATCCGGCATGCCTGAAAACGGCACAACTCGCGCGCACGAATCGCGACCAACCATCGGCATTGCCATGGGCGATCCGCTCGGTGTCGGGCCGGAGATCATCATCAAGTCTCTCGCCGACCCGCGGGTGCGCCGGGCCGCCCGCTATGTAATCTATGGACTCAACGAACTGCTCACATATGCAGCAGATCAGCAGGAGATCGATCCATTCTGGTACCGTGTCCAGCATGACTCGCCCCGCGCATCTGAGCGAATCAGCGAGCCCGTCGTCGTGCTCGACTATGACGTGCTCGGCCAGCGTCTGCAGACCACCGCTGAGCCGAGCAAGGCTGGCGGATTTGCATCGAAGACGTTCGTCGAAGATGCGATCACTGATGCCATGCGGCCGCCGGATCATCCACGGCATCTCGATGCGATTGTCACGGCGCCGATCAGCAAGCAGTCGTGGGAGTTCGCTGGCTTCCGTTGGCCGGGGCACACGGAACTATTCGCACATCGTACAAAGTCCAAGCGAACTGCCATGATGTTCACTTCGCCGAAGCTGAATGTCGTGCTCGCTACAGCGCATGTACCGCTGATGGACGTGCGAAATCGCCTGAGTATCGGATGCGTGTACGATCCAATCGATCTTGGCAATCACGCATGCAAGCAAATGGGAATCACAAGGCCTCGCATCGCCGTTGCCGGGCTCAACCCGCACGCGAGCGAGAACGGCAAATTCGGTGATGAAGAAAATCGTGTGATTTCCCCGGCGATTGCGATGGCCCAGCAGTCAGGCATTGATGTCGACGGCCCATTTGCTGGCGACACGATCTTCAACCGCGCGATTGCTGGCGACTTTGACCTCGTGGTTGCGATGTATCACGACCAGGGACTGATCCCGGTGAAGCTGCTGTGTTGGGATGATGCTGTGAACTGGACACTCGGCCTGCCGATTATCCGTACGAGCCCGGACCACGGCACTGCGTTCGACATCGCGGGCAGAAACAAAGCAAGCGCGAACTCGATGTCAGCGGCGATCCTCCATGCGGCTCGTCTTGCCGTGAAGGAACTCGCCGCCAGCGAAGACTCAGTCGCGACCGCTGTACGATAAGTGTGAATACTGCGGTGGCGAACCGTCGATTGACGGCCGACTTGTCGCCACCCGCATACACTGGCCCCTATGACGACCACCACGATATCAAGCCCGACCGCAATTGACCCTGCCGACAAGTCGATGGATGACATCGTCGCGCTGTGCAAGCGGCGCGGCTTTGTGTTCCCGGCGAGTGAAATCTACGGCGGCATCAACGGCTTCTGGGATTACGGCCCGCTTGGCGTGACGCTGAAGAACACGCTGCGAGACCGCTGGTGGCGCGACATGGTCGATGCCCCACCCATCGGCCCGGATGGCGAACCAGTCAGCATCGTCGGCGTCGATACGTCCATCATTCAGAACCCGAAGGTGTGGGAAGCGTCCGGCCACATCGGCGGCTTCAACGATCCGATGGTGGATGACACAGAAACAAAACAACGGTTTCGCGCGGATCATCTCTTCGGTTTGTTCTCGACCGATCCAAATGCCTCCTCGCTCATACCTGTCGCAACCGTTGTCGCAAGTTCGCACGCCGAAGTGATAGAAGCACTCCGCGATAAGTCCACGCGGAAACGCCTCGGCATCCGTGATTTCACCGAATCCGCATCGGGCCCTGACATGTGCCAAGTGGATCTCGGACGAGGCATGACCCTCGTAAGTGTCGATAGTGTGCCTTACTCGACGCTCGACACTTTGTTTGCATCGGTACCTTCACCATTTACAGGCAAGACCGGCACGCTCACCGAGCCCCGTCAGTTCAACCTCATGTTTCCGACATACGTCGGCGCCGTATTCGATGAAGATAACAAAGCATACCTGCGCCCGGAAACCGCGCAGGGTATCTTTCTGAACTTCAAGAATGTATTCGACACCATGCGCATTAAAGTGCCGTTCGGCATCGCGCAGGTCGGCAAGAGTTTCCGCAATGAAGTCACGCCGCGAAACTTCATCTTCCGCAGCCGCGAGTTCGAGCAGATGGAGATGGAGTGGTTCTGCCATCCGGATGACTCGCAGAAGTGGTACGACTTCTGGGTGGATGCACGCTTCAACTGGTGGAAGTCGCTCGGCATCAGTGATGCGAACCTCATTCGTCGAGACCACGATGCTGATGAACTCGCCCACTATTCCACCGCATGTGCGGATGTTGAATACAAGTATCCGTTCACCGCGCCCGGCTTCGGCGAACTCGAAGGCATCGCGCACCGCGGCTGCTACGACCTGACCAAACATCAGGAACACAGCAAGCAGAAGCTCACGTACTTTGATCAGGAGCGCAACGAACACTACCTGCCGCACGTGATCGAACCCGCTGCGGGCCTGACGCGCGGCCTGCTCGTGCTGCTGTGCGAGGCCTACACCCCCACACCCGAGCGCAAGGGCAGCAAGTGCATCATGAGCTTCCAGCCGGATCTCGCGCCGATTCAAGCCGCAGTGTTCCCACTTGTCGCCAAAGATGGCATGCCCGAGAAGGCGGCTGCCCTGTACGAAGACCTGCGCAAGACATGGCGCGTGCAGTACGACGTCAAGCAGTCGATCGGCAAACGCTATGCACGCATGGATGAAGTCGGCACGCCATTCTGCTTCACCATCGACAGCGAAACACTCGAGCGCGACGTTGTCACAGTCCGCTACCGAGATACCGGCGAGCAGGAGCAACTCAGCATCGATAAGGTCCGGCCTTTCCTCGCGGAGCGCATCGGCCAGTAACTTCTTTCAGGATGCACAACGCCACAACACATTCGATCAAGGTGCGACCTGACGGCTCGGTATACTCGATCGACTTTCATGATATTTTTTTCAGTACCCTCGATGGTCTCGAAGAATCACGATATGTGTTCCTTGGCGCCAATCATCTTCGCGATCGCTTCGCCCGCGCAGATCGTGCGTTCACGATCGGCGAACTCGGTTTCGGCACGGGGCTGAACTTTCTCGCAACCTGGAAGCTGTTTCGCGATGTTGCGCCGACGCATGTACAGCTCGACTTTGTTACGATTGAAAAACACCCGCTCGACACACCGTCACTGCAAACCTGCCTGCATCACTGGCCCGAGTTGCGATGCTTCTCTGAGCAACTTTTCGCACAATACGGCGAACTCTCACCCGGCTGGCATCGTCTGATGTTCGATGATGGGCGTGTGCGCCTGACGCTCTGCATCGGCGATGTGGCTACTGTACTGCCTGAACTCGCCTTTGAAGCGGATGCTTGGTTTCTCGACGGTTTCGCGCCCGCGCGTAATCATGCGATGTGGTCTGCCAATATCCTCGGCCACGTCGGTCGCCTGACGACACTGGACGGCACCCTCGCGACATACACAGCGGCTGGCGACGTCCGACGACGACTGTCTGACGCCGGTTTTGTCGTCGAGCGCATGCCGGGCTTCGGCAGAAAGCGACATATGACGCGCGGCAGACGAACACACGAATCACCAGCGACTATCACACTAAAGCCATGGAATCGCTGGCCGAGAGATGAATCACTTTCACGCGACGTCGTCATCATCGGCGCCGGGCTGGCGGGCTGCGCATGCGCCCGGGCACTTGCAGATCGCGGCTGGTCAGTCACGATTCTCGATCAGGGCGAGATCGCAGCCGGTGCATCGGCGGTCCCTGTCGCAATCTTCAAGCCGCATCACGGGAATCCCGATGATCCCATCGCTGCGTATCGCAATACGGCATTTACCCATGCCAGCCGACTGCTGCGCTCCTTGGCTGATCGCGCCAACCTTTCTGCATGCGGCGTACGGATGATTGTTGACAATGAATCACACCTTGACCTGCCGGGCGGCACAGTCGAACCGCGATCACTGTGCGATGCCCTGCTCGATCATCCCCACATTCATATTCGCGCCCGCTCTGCAGTGGCGAGCATCGAACCGGCATCAAACATCTGGCACGTGACCGATGTGCAAGGAACCAAAACTAACGCCAACACCATCATCATCGCCAACGCGATGGCTGCTCGATCATTCGATCAGCTCGCATGGTTGCCGCTGACACCAGTTGCCGGGCAGGTCACGCGCATCAGCGTCACGGATATCAGCCAGGCGATTGACTGCGTGCACTGCTTCAATGCCGGCTACCTCACACCAGCAGATGCAAATGGCATGCACACACTCGGCGCCACGTTTGAGCGCGACACCGCGGAAACGACTTCAACACCAGACGCCGATCGGGCGAACATCGCCAGTCTTCGCGCTGCTGCGTCGCATTTGGCAGATGCGTTGGGGCTCTCCGATGCCGATCTCGATACAACCAGTTTCAAATCCTGGGCAGGCGTGCGCGCCACACTTCCCGATCGCCTTCCTGCCGTCGGCCCGGTGCCCGATCATGCAGCATTCCTGCGCGACTTTGCAGATATCGAGTACGGCCGATCGCGACGCGATGACGCCGATACCATCGCCACCTGGCTGCCCGGTCTCTACTGCTCGCTCGGGCATGGCTCGCATGGCGTGATCAGTTCGCTTCTTGCAGCGGAGGTCATCGCGTCGCAGATCGCAGGCACCCCACTGCCCATTCAACTTTCGATGCTGCGCACGATCAACCCGGCTCGTTTCATCATTCGCGATCTCAAGCGCGGCCTCGCGCAACATACGAGCACGCACACATGACCGACTCGCATGTCCTGCACATTCTGGCGCAGCGGCCGGGGCGGACCCGCAGCGGCATCACGCTCGAAGCTCTCGTGCGGCATTGCGTGCAGGCCGGATATGAACAGGCCGTCGTCATTGGTGTGCCCGCTACAGATCGCGACATCACCGTCGGCGACCTTCCAGCTTCGCGCATCTTTCCGCTGACTTTTGCAGACAACGCGGACCCGAAGATCCCGGCCGCACTCGACTTTCCCGTGCCGGGCATGAGCGATGTCATGCCATATGAGAGCACGGTGTACAGTCGCATGACGGCAGCGCAGCTCGAACAGTATGAATCCGCATGGCGCGCACATCTCGCATCCGTTCGCAACACGCTTGATGCAGACATTCTGCACGTGCATCACGCGTGGATCGTTGCGAGCATCGCCCGGCAGATATGGCCTGACACACCTCTCGTTCTGCACACGCACGGCACGGCACTCCGGCAGGCTGCGCTATGCCCGCAGATTGCAACTCGCGTTCGGCCGCACATCGAACGCGTCGATCACTGCGTCGTGCTGCATGCAGAACATCAACTCGCATATGCATCCACGTTCGGCATTCCGCTTGATCGGATCACCGTCGTCGGTGCAGGGTATCGCGAAGATCTCTTTCACGAGACGCATGATGAAACCACACGCGACACGAAGCGCATCCTCTACGCAGGCAAACTCAGCAGCGCCAAGGGACTGCCGTGGCTGCTTGATGCGTTCGAGCGCATTCGCGATACCGAGCCGGGCGCCACACTCGCGCTGGCAGGTTCCGGCACAGGCGATGAAGCTGCCGCCATCACTGCCCGCGCGCATGGACTCGATGGCGTGACACTCTTGGGCGCGCTCGATCAAGCGGCCCTTGCCGATGAAATGCGCGCCTCGGGCACGTTCATCCTGCCGAGTTTCTACGAGGGCCTGCCGCTCGTGCTCGTGGAAGCTGCCGCATGCGGTTGCCGCCTCGTCTCCACTGCCCTGCCCGGCGTGCAACAGGCGCTCGCAGATCCATTCGAAGATCGCCTGCTGCTCGTTGCGCTGCCGCCGATGGCCAGCATCGATGCGATCGATTCATCGCACGAAGCACAGTTCATCGAACATCTTGCTGATGCAATGCGCCGATCCATCGCGCAGCACGCACCTCCATCCGCGACGCTGCGAAGCAGGCCGTTCACATGGAACGCGGTCACGCAGCGCATCGAGGCCATCTGGCGTACACTGACACATATATCTGAGCCATGACACACGAACATCGCGATATATCGCAGATCAACCCCGTGGATGCATTTCACACGCTCGACCTGCGTGTCGGCCGCATCACGCGCGTCGAACCCAACGAAAGTGCCCGCAAGCCCGCGTACAAACTCTGGATCGATTTCGGCCTGGAACTCGGCCCCGACAACGGGCTGCGCACATCCTCCGCGCAGCTTGTCGATCTCTATTCACCCGATGATCTCATCGGCCGGCAGGTCATCGCGGCCGTCAACCTCGGCGAGCGGCGCATCGCAGGGTTCAAGAGCCAGGTGCTCGTGCTCGGCCTGCCCGATGACCATGGTCGCGTCGTCCTGCTCACACCGCAGCGCGATGTCCCCCTCGGCGGGAGGGTGTATTGAACAGAAGTCCGCCCACCGATCGCGTGCCTCGCTGCAGTTGACATGCAACACCCGCCTCCGGATAATGAATCAATGAGTTGTCGTTTTGTACCCCACTTCCGCGAACAGCCGGCAACTGAGCCTTATCGAGAGACAGATTCCGGCTCTGTCTAACACACAAGGTCCGCGGATAGACTGACCCGCCCAATCGACTTTTAAACCTGTGGAGAGACAATGAACATCAGATTACTCTCGCTGCTTTTGTTTGTTATTGGCTTCCAGAGCCACAGCGCCGCACAAGAACGATTTGATTGGAGTAGATTCTTCGAGGAGTTTGATGCTACAGGCACGATCGTGGTAGTTGATGAGCGCGAGAAAAGCAGCATCGAGTGGGTCCATGGAAAGGAACGAGCAAGCAAACGTTTTTCCCCCGCTTCCACATTCAAGATTGCGCACGCGCTCATCGCATTAGACGCCGGAGTCGTACGCGATGAGTTCCATGTATTCGAATGGGACGGAGTTGACAGAGACTTTGCCGGTCACAATCGAGACCAAGACCTCCGTTCTGCCATGCGTGTATCAGCACTTTGGGTCTTTGAGCAGTTCGCGAAGGAGATTGGTGAGGAAGCGGCGCGTCGCTATCTGGAGCAGCTCGACTATGGCAACGCAGACCCGACAACTGACGAAGGCGCCTACTGGGTCGATGGCAATCTTGCCATTTCTGCCCACGAGCAGATTGCGTTTCTGAAGCGCCTGTACAGGAACGAACTTCCCTTTAAAACCGAGCATCAACGCCTTGTAAAGGACGTCATGATCGTCGAGGCTGGGCGAGACTGGATCCTGCGCGCAAAGACCGGTTGGGAGGGTCGAATGGGTTGGTGGATCGGGTGGATTGAGTGGCCAACCGGGCCGGTGTTCTTCGCACTTAACATTGATACTCCCAATCGACTTGGCGATCTTGCAAAGCGAGAACAGATAACTCGCGCTATCCTCCGATCCATTGATGCGGTACCGACACAATAGCGAACCATCGAACACTCTATTCAGGCGGGAATATACTGCCGCAAAGCACGCCGCCAATACTACCACTCCCGCGATGGCGCAGATCCGCGCGTGCTTGATGCGCTGGATGCTATCCTTCACCGCCTGGGTATGATGAGTAACACCGGCTTTCCAGGAGATACGACATGTCCGATGAAGTGTTGAGATTCTGGCTGAGAATTGCGACGATCTGGATGATCGTCGTGGTGTTAGACGTATTGGCGTTGGTTGCGTTCTTGTCGACTTCGCTGGAAGATCTGGGCGGGTCGCTTTCGGCAGCTGCATCATCGGAAGTTGTGCGCTCCTTTCGCTTCCCATCATTGTGATCTTCAATCGGAAGCGTCTCAAGGCATGTCTTCCGTGGGATTTGCAGGGCGATGACACGTTGCGACATGATGACACCGCACTCTGACCGCTACACGTGGCTGTGCAAGCGAGGCAGATGGGCATGCGTTTGCAGCGGCTGAATGCTCCGCTTCGCTCCCGATAATCACACCCAACTGGCACACTCCGTGCGCGCGGAGGCGCATCGCATCCCCGGCGTCAGCGTCACGCTGTACGAACATTCGGGATTCGATGGCATACGGAAGAAGTTCAGTGACGACCAGAGCAGCTTGCCCGGCTTCAACGACAAGGCCACTGGCGTCGTGGTGCGATAACCATTTCCAGTCGTCCTGATGGAAGTTCCATCATGCGGCATGAGCGTTGCATTTTGCGTGCGCAAAGTTTCAGGATGCATCCGGAAAGTTGCTGCATGCATGTTGCAAGTTGGAGGATGCATACTGCAGGTGTCATTGTGCATCAACGATGTTCGCGGTTGTCTGATGCAGGTTCCCGTATGCGCGCGGAAAGTTGCAGGGTTCGTGTGCGCGAATCCATCATGCATACTCACACGTGCCGATCGTCGCCGGGAGGCCGCTATCGGCGATTGGTGGCCATGATGCGGCACCAGCGCTGCGTGATGACGCCGCCCGT
>CAZVXI010000059.1:0-15862 GCA_964631295.1 uncultured Isosphaeraceae bacterium | reverse complement strand
GTCGGGCTGTACGAGTCGGACTTCGGCGTGTGCCGCGTCGTGATGAGCCGCTATGTGCCCGCCGACGCTGTGCTGCTGCTCGATTCATCGCGCATTGATGTGATGCCGCTCGCTGGCCGCAGCTTCATGTTCAAACCGCTGGCGCGCACGGGCGACTCAGAGTCCGGCCAGGTCATCGGCGAGTACACATGCGAAGTGCGCAATGAGAGCGCGCACGCAATTCTCACCGGGCTCGGCACGACGTGATCGAACTCTTCCTCCTCTCTGTTCTCCCTCCCTCGCCATTCGCAGACTCGACGTGAAGAGGGAGGGGGCAGAGGGTTGCTCAATCACTGACTTTTCTTCAACGCCGCACGCGGGCCTGGCATCTGCTCCGACATGCCGGGCGTTGCTGCTTCAATACCGACAACTGACGACTGACGACCACCATGCCACTCATCACCGATATCGACCTGCTCGCGCTCGAACCGACCTTGTTCACCGATGCTTCATCGCAGGGCATCGTGCTTGATGATCGCACGAACGCGGCCATCAGCGGTACAACGCTCACCAGCACGGATTCAGACTTCACAGCCATCAGCATTGATGACGGCCGTGTCAGCATTGTCGACAGTGAACCGCTTGAGATTGTGTCGCTTATCGACGCGACCAATGTGCAGGTCTCCAGGCCGCGCGCAAAGAGTGGCGCTGTCATCGATCCCAAAGCGGGCACCGGCCTGTCGATGCAGGTTATCACGTTCGAGAAGTTCATCGACGATGCAGAGGCTTCGTTCCGCGCTGCGCTCGGCCTGCTGCCTGATGATCCTGTTGAACCAGTCGATGATGTGCAGGTGCTGAACCTGGATGAACTCGCGCCGCTTGTGGCGCTAATTGCTGCAGCAGACATCTTCGTGCGCGCAGCTGCAGCAAGCGATCCGGAAGATGAATCACTCGCGCGCCGCGCTGCAACATATGACGCCCTGCGCGCTGATGCGCTTCGCACGGCTGCGGCAGTACTTGACCTCGACAACGATGGCGAGGCCGATGCAACCCGACGGCTCGGCGCAATCACCTGGCGACGTGTGTGAGTTGCATGATCTGTTCAGGCTCCCAGAGCAGCACGCCCCGGGCTTCACCCCCGCTTCTTACTGACAACGGACAACGAAAAACTGGAAACTCCCACAATGAACGACATGCTTCAACTGCTCACGGAGTTCGGCGCTGCCGGGCTGATTGGAATGCTCTGGCTCCTCGAGCGGCGCGCCGCCTCATCGCGCGAGCGACAAATCGATGAGTCACACCAGCGCATCATGGCATCGAATCAGCAGGTGACATCACTGGCCGAGGTCATCAACCGCAACACACGCGCGATCGAATCACTCGAACAGTCGCAGCAGCGGATACTGATTCTGCTGGAGCGACAGGACACAATCGGCCGGCGAAACGACCTTGCAAGCACACGCGGCGGCAGAACCGATATCCTTTCTGACGATGACTAGGGATGCAGCAATGCGAAAACCCGCCTGGCAACCGCGGACGCGACTCGCCACGGCGATGGCCTGCACCGTTGCCGTTCTCAGCATGGTCAGTTGTGCTCGCGACTCACCCGCGGGCGAGCCGTTCGCTCTCACCGGCGAGGGCACAACTGACGCATCGTGGCCATTCTGGGCACGGTCGATGCGGATTCACCCTCTCTCGCGCATGACGGACGACCCGCGCGATCCGTCTCAGGTGCTCGTGGAAACCCGCATCGAGTTCACCGACGCGTGGGAAGACCCGTGCAAAGCGGTTGGGCTGCTGACGATCGACCTGCTCGATGGTGCCGACCCGAATCGGTACATCCTCGACAAGGATCGTTACGAGGCCGATTTGCGCGATCTGGACATCAACATCGAACGATGGGATCCCGTCACACGGACGTACGTGCTCAAACTCGAGGTCTCGCGCCTGCGGATTCCAGTCAGACCGCAACTCGTTGCCGTGTTCGAATCGGTTGATGGCGGCCGCGCGGAAGACCGCGCGAACGTCAGGCCGTATCGGCAGGAATCCGCGGCGACCCGTCAGCCCGGTTCCGTGCTACCATGATCGCCATGGCCGTCGAGACCACAATCTATCAGCCCGGCAAACGCGTGCGGGTCATCCAGCAGATGCCGCACACAAGTGGTGCATGGACCAATGTCATCGAAGGTGTGATCACCAGATATCAGCAGTCAAAGACCGGCTCCTGGTATGCGCATGCGAAAGATGACCAACTCTGGCTCGACCGCCTCGAATTGCGGCTCGATGATGGCGAAATCGTCATCCTGAATCTCGATCAGTACTCAGTGATCGAAGATCTGACCAACGATGCCGAAGCACCGACCGCGTGAGTTCCCCGGCAATGGGAGTCCTGAATCACGCAGCGTCCGCATCGCCCAGTTGTTCGGGCGCGCAGAAGCTGTCGGGGTTGCTCAGTTCATTGGCTTCCATCTGATCGCCACGCAGGATGTCCAGCGGAGACACACCGAGGGCCGTGAGCACGCTCGCGTCGACACCGAAATCAAGGCCGACGAGATATGCCTCCTGCTCTCCCACCCCGACGCGCCGGCAGTGCCGGACAAATGTCGAGAGCGTGGCAACGGTGAGCGAACCATCGCAGATTGCCAACGGGATGGCATCGCAGATGTCGACCGGTCGATTCGCAATCACGCCTGCCCCACATCGGCTGATGTCCTTGAGCAGCACGGGAATGGATGTTTCCAGCCCGCCTGCCCGCGCGGAGCGATGCAACCAGCCCTCAGCCTCGACGGCAAAGCGCGCGCAGCCTCGCTGGACGCGCGACATGCTGGTGTCTGAATCGCGCTCACTGCGTCGCAGTTCCGCCAGGGCGGCATGCAACCCGCTTCGATCATGCTCTGCCATTGCCGACCTCCAGCCTTCGCGGCCTGCCCCTCGCTACACCTTCAGCACCTCCGCCCATACACCTGAATCAGCCGTTACCATCGGCATTCCTGAACCGTCGATGCAGCCGAACTGCCCGCAATCGCGTTTGGCAGCCGCGGAGGGCACGTCCGGTAAGATTCACTGGAGCAATCCGATATCCAGTCCAACGAGAGACACATTCGATCCACTCGGTACGTGGCACGTTGCTGCGTACCCGGCAGAGCAATGAAGAGGTCCCAGCCCATGAGAAAAGCAACACAAACCACCCGCAGGCCGATCCGAGCGATGCTCGCGATGGCCGGAGTCGCGATCGGCGCGACGGCGATGAGCGTTTCGGCGCAGGAAGTGCCCAAGGAACCAGACAACGGCATGCGTGAGCGCGAGCTGCGCATCCATGCCATCACCGGGGCGCGCATCGTCGTTTCACCCGAACAGACGATCGACAATGCAACGATTGTCATCCGCGATGGCGTGATCACCGCGATCGGCGAGAACGTCACCGTCCCGCGCGGCGCACGCGTGTGGGATGGCCAGGGTAAGACGATCTACCCAGGCTTCATTGATGCGGCCGTGTTGCACGACTACGAGTTCACGCCTGACTCCACAGGTGCCTACTGGAATGAACGCATTCATCCGGAACTGACTGTTGCGCAACAGCCTGCCCCCCCGCAGTCGCTGCGAAGCCAGTTGCGTGGGGTCGGCTTCACCGCCGGCGCGTTCTACCCGGCAGACGGCATCTTCCGCGGCACGGGCGCGGTCCTGTCCACCGATGACGACGATGCGCATGTCCGCACGTATGCCGATCGCACCGCGATGGCAGCCGGCTTCGAACGCGGCGGATTCCGAGGCGGGTACCCCGGCTCGCTCATGGGCATGATCGCGCTCGCGCGGCAGGCGCTCTATGACGCGCAGTGGTACGCACAGTCCCAGCGCATCTACCTGAACGACCCGGCCGGCCACGAACCGCCCGCACCCGAGCATGCACTGTCGGCACTTTCCAGTGTGATTGCTGGCGAGCAGCCGATCCTCTTCGAAGCGAGCGATGAACTCAACGCAATGCGCGCCAAGCGCATCGCCGATGAGTTTGGCCTCGACCTGTGGCTGCTCGGCAGCGGCCTGGAGTTCCGCCGGCTCGATGACATTGCATCACTGAACGTGCCAATCATCGTGCCGCTCGATTACCCGGATCGCCCGGATGTCACGTCGCTTCAGGAGGCAGAGAAAGCCACGCTGCGCGACATGATGACATGGGAACAAGCGCCAACGAACGCGCGGCGGCTGACCAACGCAGGCGTGACGATCGCCATTACCAGCCGCGAAGTCGGCAGGCGATTCCACGACGCGCTGCGCAAGGCAGTCCAGCACGGGCTGAGCGAAGGCGATGCGCTCGCGGCCATCACAACCACGCCCGCGCGGATGCTCGGCCTTGATGATGTCATGGGCACGCTGGAGAAAGGCAAGATTGCCAACCTCGTCGTGCTCGATGGGTCTTTGTTTGAAAAGAAAACCAAGGTGCAGGACGTCTGGGTGAACGGCCGCCGGCATGAAGTTGCCAAGCCCGACACCAACATCAAACTTGCGATTGCAGGCACGCTCGACACGTCGACAGGCATCAGTTGGCCCGTCGAACTCAACACGGAAAAGAGCCGTCTTTCGATCGAACTGCCAGCCGAGCCCGCAGCGGACGCAGCGGCTGATGAACAGCCAAAGCCGCGCAAGGTGGCTGCGAAAAAAGTCATCGTGCAGCGCGACCAGGTCTCGGCCGTCATTGACGGCGAAGCATTCGATGCGGTCGGCTACGTTCACCTTGGCGGCGCGATCACCGATGACTCCGTGATCGGTTCGGGCCTGATGCCCGATGGCACACGCTTCACATTCACGATCACGCCGACATCCAACCTCGTGGACGCGGGCAACGATGATGACGCCGATGCGAACGCCCAGGACACACCACCGGGTGAGCCGGGCGCGCCGCAGAACGACCCGCGCGGTGCAGCAGGCGTCTGGCAGGCCACCGCAGATGCTGGCGGCATGGAAATGCCCATGACTTTCGAGTTCGCTCAGAACGACGGAGGTGCTGTCAGCGGCACGCTCGCAATCATGGACACCGAGTTCCCACTCGACGGCGGCACATTCAACCCGGCGACCGGCGAACTGGCGTTCTCCGTCCCGGGCGATGAAGGCGGCTCGATCGCAGCGACGATCAGCGGCAACAACATCTCGGGGACCGCCACCAGCCAGATGGGCACGCTCAACTTCCAGGGAAGACGAGCAGGTGGAGGCCAGAACACGCCCGCCAGTCGTGGCGGCGGTGATCGCGACAACGGCGATGACGACTTCGAGATGCCGCCCGATGCGCTGCCCGTTCCCTTTGGTGCATATGGCCTGATGGAACAGCCCGAGTCGCAATCCGTGCTCGTGCATAGCGCGACAATCTGGACAAGCGGCCCGGAAGGCATCATCGAAGATGGCTGGATGCTCGTCCGGGATGGGAAGATCCAGCAGATGGGCACCGGCGGGTATCCGAAGATCGGTGTCGACGTCGTCATCGACGCGAAGGGCAAGCATGTTTCCCCCGGCCTGATCGACTGCCACAGCCATACAGGCATCAGTGGCGGCGTGAACGAAGGCGGGCAGGTCAACACCGCTGAAGTCCGCATCGACGATGTCATCGATCCGGATGACATCAACTGGTATCGCCAACTGGCGGGCGGCCTCACCGCAGCCAATCAGTTGCACGGCTCTGCCAACCCGATGGGCGGACAGAACTCTGCAATCAAGATCGTCTGGGGCGGCGATGCAGAAGACTTCCGCATCCCGGATGACCATGTCGGCATCAAGTTCGCGCTCGGCGAGAATGTCAAACGCTCAGGGTCACGCTACCCCAACACACGCATGGGCGTGGAAACCGTGATTCGCGATGCCTTCACCGCAGCGCAGGAGTACGAAGCGCAGTGGGAAGCGTACAACGCTCTGGCGAGTGATGTCCGCAACCGCACCATGCCACCACGCCGCGACCTCGAAATGGATGCGCTCGTTGAGATTCTCAACGGCGATCGACTCATTCACTGCCACAGCTACCGGCAGGATGAAATCCTCATGCTCATGCGCCTCGCCGAATCGTTCGGCTTCCGTATCGGCACCTTCCAGCACATTCTCGAAGGGTACAAAGTCGCCGAAACCATGGCCGAACACGGTGCGATGGGTTCTTCATTCAGCGACTGGTGGGCGTACAAGGTTGAGGTGATGGACGCGATTCCGTACAACGGAGCGCTCATGCACGAGCTTGGCGTCGTCGTGTCGTTCAACTCCGACTCGAGCGAGCTTGCGCGACGGATGAACGATGAAGCAGCCAAGGCAGTGCGCTACGGCGGCGTTGAGCCGTCCGAAGCGCTCAAGTTCGTCACCCTCAACCCGGCGAAGCAGCTCGGCATCGAGCATCGCACAGGTTCGCTGGAAGTCGGCAAGGATGCGGATTTCGTCATCTGGTCGGCCAGCCCGTTGAGCAGTTACTCACGCTGCGAACAGACATGGGTCAATGGCACGCAGATGTTCTCCGATGAGCGTCATGCAGAGCTTGCTGCATGGTCTGAAGGTGAACGCCAGCGACTGATTCAGAAGATCCTGGCATCAGCGCACGGCGAGCCCGACAGCGCCAAGTCGGCAGAGGATCAGCCGCAGGAAAAGCCCGCCCAACGCACCCGCGTGCGCGATCGCATCATGGCAGACATGGCCGAGCGCGCCCGCATGTGGATGGCCGAGCAGGTCCGCCTCGGTGAAGACCCTGAAGAGGTCCTCCCCGGCATGTGCGGTTGCAACGACTACTGGCTCATCATCCTCAACTCGGAGGTGCGCAAGTGACTGGCAGACCCGGAACCCCCGCGCAGCAATGCGGGAACACACCTTTCCCCCACTCCCTCAGGTCGAAGAGTCGGCATGGAGCGGAGAGGGTTGGAGGCGCGGGTACACGCAAACGCTCTCTGCCACGCCGCAACCGGCGATTCGCCGTGAGCTTCGAGAACTGAACACTGATAACTGACAACCGATCACTGAAGACTCAACTATGAAACTGATGAAGAAAACAACATTCACAACAGCCCTGCTTGGCGCTGCTGCGTGCGCTTCAATCGCCAGCGCGCAGTCGCGACAGATTCCCGCGCCGCCGCAGGCCGAGCCGATCGTCATTCACTCCGCAACAATTCACCCGATGTCGAGCGATGCCATCAGCAATGGCTACATTCGCTTCGAGGGCGGCAAGATCACTGCTGTCGGCAGCGGCGAGCCGGCCGCCGCTGTCCGACGCGGCGCCAGACTCGTCGATGCATCCGGCCTGCACGTGTTTCCCGGCATCATCTCGCCAAAGTCGCAGGTCGGGCTGTCGGAAACCGGCGCGGTTGGTGTCACGCTCGATTACAACGAGTACGGCAATGTCAAGCCCGAAGTATTTGCGGCCGTCGCGGTCAACCCCGATACAGATCTGATCCCTGTCGCGCGCGACAGTGGCATCCTCACATTCTGCGCGTTCCCGACGGGCGGACTGATCTGCGGGCATGCGTCGATCATGCGAGGCGACGGCTGGACGTGGGAGACGATGGCCATCAAGACCCACGCTGGCCTTGTCCTCAGTTGGCCTCGCACTGAACCGATCAACTCGCGCTGGATGCGCACATCCCCCGAGCAGCAGCGCCGAGAGATCGCAGAGAACCTGCGAGAGGTGGAAGAGTTCTTCGATGAAGCAGATGCGTATCTCGAAGCTGTCGACAACGATGACAGCGTGAAGACCGACCTGCGGTTTGAAGGGATGCGCGATGTGCTCGAGGGCCGAGAGCCGCTGTTCGTTCTCGCCGCGAGTTCCGGCCAGATCGAATCTGCCGTTGCATGGTCGGTCCGCCGCGAGTACAAGATCGTCATCGTGGGCGGCGATGAGGCAGATCAGGTCACGCCGCTGCTCGCCAAGCACGACATTCCAGTCATCGTGGATGGCATGCACCGATTGCCCGGGCGACGACATTACGATCCGAAGCAGCCGTTCACCGTGCCCCTGGCGCTGCATGAAGCGGGCGTGCGATTCTGCATCGGGTCAGGTGCCGAGCCAGCGCACGAGCGCAACCTCGGCCACAATGCAGCAACCGCAGCAGCCTACGGCCTGCCCGTCATTGAAGCGCAGCGCGCCGTCACGCAATATGCCGCAGACATCCTCGGCATCGGCGAAACGCATGGCACACTCGAGAAGGGCAAGCAGGCGACGCTCATCATCACGAGCGGTGATCCACTCGAGATCATGACCGACACGCTCATCGCCTACATCGACGGCCGGCAGATCGACATGGGCAGCCGACACAAGTCGCTCTACGCGAAGTACCGCGAGAAGTACCGCCAGCTCGGCTTGCTGGATGAATGAGCCGACAGATCGACCGAGGCCCGCGCAGATCGCGTGGCATGAACAGGCACATCAACGTACTCCCCCGCGCATCACCCCGGTGCGCGGGTTTTTTCATTCTCCCTGCTGCCACGACAAACGATGCCAGTACTCAGCCGCGGATCTCGGTTGAACAGCAATGATGCCTGCAACCATGACCCCGACTCATGTTGCAAAAAGAAACACGCCGACCCCCGGACCGGGTCGGCGCATCCCCTCCTGCTTTCTTCTTCATTCGCTCCTGCGACTGGTCTCCAACAGTCGCGAGCAAGATAGGCGATGGTGCGCCCGGCTGTGTTCAGGTTTCGTCAACCAATGTTGTGAATCGCGCTGTGAAGACTACCCGACCGAGATGTACTGCTGCAGATACCGAATCGTCTGTACCTGCGTGTTCATTTCCGCCTGGTTGAGATCACCAAGCGAAATCATGCCAAGCACATGCTCGTCGGCATCGTCGACCACGGGTACGTGGCGGATGCGCTTCTCCCGCATCACGGCGCGCAGTTCATCGCAGGTGGTGTCGGGGCTCGCGCAGGCAACGGGCGAGGTCATCACGTCTGCGAGGCGGGTTGTATCGGGATCGCGATGATCAGCCACGATCCGCCGGAGCACATCGCGCTCGGTGAAGATGCCGAGTACCTGGCGTTCCGGGTCGAGAATCAACACCGACCCGACGTGGCGCTCGTTCATAAGCGTGGCTGCGTCGATGGCGAAATGGTTCGGCGCGAGGGTGGCGAGGGAATCGCCCGGAGCGGCTGCGGCCTTCCGAGCCAGTATCTGCGTGGCGTTTGCCATGGCAGGCCTCCTTTTGTGTGCCTCGTGTTGCCCGGATCTCATCCGCGAGGCGGGGTTGGTGAACGTGTGAAGGCCCCCTCCAGAAGCCGAATTTGCCGCGCGCGATCGAAGTTCGCCAGCGAAATCCATCGTGGTTTGCAATCGTTCTTTTCTTCACAAGGGCCGCCCCAGAGTCGCATCACGCAGCAAGTGTCTTTCTCGCAGAGATTTACGACATATTCACATGGCTCAAGATGTCAGTCATGCACAACGCATCCACATTTGATTGCGCATGTTGATCTTGTTTTGTTTGGGTGATAAAATACCGAACAGAATCACCAGCACGCCGGGGCAGACACGCAAAGGAGCGATCCGATGACGACCACCGCCCACGCAAAACCAACGAGTTCCTCCAGCCTGGCTGCAAGCAGCCAACGCAGTGGCTACCGCCAAAATGGATCAAGAGGCGGCAGCCGAGGCAACGGTACGCCGCGCAAGCAGCCGCAAACGCTCAAGACATGGGTGTTCGACTCAGTTGGGCCGCGCAAATATGCGATCCAGGTTCGGAAGGCTGGCAACGGCAATCCGTCGATCAGGATTGTCGAAGGCAACCCGCAGGACGATGGCACCTATCGCAAGTTCAACATCACGGTGTGGTCGGAAGACTTCGAACAGTTCTTCGAGCAGATGGACGAGCTCCGCGCTTATTTGAAGGAAAACGACATCAAGACGCCGCCCGGCCACAAATATGTGCCCAAGCCATCGAAGAAGGCGTAATGCACGCGGGCGTGGCGTGAGGTCAAGGCAGGCTGTTGAGGGCATGGCCGCCCCCAGCGGTCGGGCAGGCAACCTTGCAAGAGGCTCGCGGGTTGGCCCAACAATGTCGATGCAATGCAGCGGCCCGGGCCGCTGAATAGAGTGTTCGACTGCCCATGGCCATCTCGCATGTCTGCCAATCCTGCGGGTTCGATCTGGCTGCAACGCGGCCGATCCACGACCCCTACTACCGACTGCCGGTTGTCATCTGCCCGAAGTGCGAGACCGCGGCCGTCCGTATGCGCCACCCCTTCCAGCAGATGTGGCGGACGGTCATGCGGTACGACACCGTCGCGACGACGTTCGCGGTCCACCTTTCTCTGCTCTTTGTCTCCCTGATGATGGCGATCGGCTGCTGCTTCGCGATTCCAATCGCGATCACGCACCTCACGCTGGAAGACACCGAGATCGGCGATCTTGTGCCAGCAATTGTGCTGGGCTCACTGTTCCCGCCGGCGCTGGGTGCGTGGCTGACGGCCGGCTTCTCCCACATCACCCGCTGGCGTGCGTTCATCGGCTGGGCGCTCTGTGCCGTCGCGGTTCTCAGTGTTGTTGTCCTCTTCACGATCCTTGCAAATGGCGAGTTCGTCAGGCCGGGCGATCCGGTCATGCGATCCGGCGATACATGGCGCAGCGCGCTCCTGCTCGCGTTTGGATTCTGGAGTGTCAGTGTCATCATCATCACTGCCATCACGGCACTGGCGACATCAGGCATCCCGATCGGCTTCGGTCTGCTCGCACTGGCACGTACATTTCGCAGTTGGCGGTTCCGCCTGCGTCGCAGGCGGCTGCGCCAGCGACGATTCCATTGATGCTCTCCCTCGCCTGCACGCATCGCACGCACCACGCCCGTGCTGCCACCTCAAAGAGTGTCCCGCACCTTCCTGTCGGCCGGCGCGATATGCTCAGATTGGCACAGTGATGAACGCAACATTGTCAAATGCCAATACCATGGATCAGCCGTCCCGTACAAACGATGAATCGCAATGACCGCGCAAGAGCACCACGACACCGAGCACGATTCCCGCGCGATGCCGCACTCGGGATCCGCACCGCAAGCCCCGGCTTCAGAGCAAGCCACGCTGGTGGATGGCACGCCTGAGCGCGTGTCGCTCATGACCGGCGATCGCATCTGCATCCACTGCTCCTACAACCTGATCGGCCAGCCGATCATGCGCGAGCCGCACTACAACCTGCTCATCGTCCGCTGTCCGGAATGCGGAGAAGTCACGACCACACAGGAGTATCCGGTGCTCGGCAAATGGGCCGGGCGCATCGGCACAGTCTTCGCAGGGCTCTGGATGCTCATCATCATTGCGCTGCTCGCGCTCACCGCACTGATGATGTTTGGCTTGTCGCTCGGCACGACCGAACTCGCCATCGATGGTTACTGGCGATACCTCAACGATCAGCACAACCAGTGGAGCGCCGCGAATCCGACGCCCGCAGTCGGGATGACATCTTTCGAGGCCTGGTATATCTCCCAGGATCAGTCACAACTGCTCGCCGATGCTGGAGGGGTCTTCGGATCGCTGAGTCGCGAGTTCCTGGTGCCGTTGGCAGCAACAGTCCTGCTCGTGCCCGTCGTCGGGGCAATGTGGTCAGTGATTCTCATCGCTCGGCGCATGCGCAGCCTTGTCGTCTTCGCAATCACGATGTGGCTCATCGCGCTGGCATTCGGGTCAATGTCGATGATTGATGCGATGACAACCGACCCGACATGGGCCGGCCGAGCAGCCTGGCAGCAGGTTGGTGTGCCGATCTTAGCGGTATTCATCACGCTGACATTGCCGTGCCTGATTCTGGGTATGGCATTCGGCCGGGCACTTGCCCGGTGGATGGTGAAGGTCCTGCTCCCGCCGCGCATGTGGTGCCGGATGGCATGGCTGTGGACGACCTGCAACCTTGACCCACCCGATCGAACAGGATTTATTTCTCAAACTCGCCCGCGATAGTTGCGACAGCATACTGCGCATGCAACAACTGGCGAAACAACGCAGATGACACACTTCCACGCGAGTAATCCTGCGAATCTGCAAGGGTCCGATCTGAGATTTGCGAGACTTGCGACCTCAAGACTCGGGCAGGTTGATGGTTGCAATGATCGTCAGGCCGGCGCGCACTTTGGTGCCTTGCTCAACGTGCACAGCAACATCATCCGGGCGCGGCAGGATGAGTTCCGTCGTTGAACCGAACTTGATCATGCCGAACTTCTCGCCGCGCTTGAACGTCTCACCGGGCGTGATCGGGCACACAATACAGCGGGCGACCATCCCTGAAACCTGCCGCAATCCCATGCGTTCCGTCGAACCGTCGGGATGGAAACCTTCAAAGAAGATCAGGTTCGACTCGTTGACCTTTGCCGACTCCGGCGTCTGCGCATTGAGAAACTCGCCCGGCTTGTAGCGCGTGTCGACGACGGTGCCGTCGTAAGGCCAGCGGTTCACATGCACGTTGAGCACACTGAGGAAGATGCGGATGATCACTGCTGGCCCGTCGACGGCATCATGCGCATCGACATGTTCCACCGCGCTGATGACACCATCGGCAGGACTGAGCATCGTGCCGGGCGGCAGATCGGTGCGGATGCGCCGAATCGGATCGCGAAAGAAACTCAGCATCGCCAGCGTCACGACCGCAAAGACGATGCTCAGCCACCACCAGCCGACCAGCAGCGGCAACGCGGTTAGCACCGCGCCTGTGATGAGGATGATCAGCCACTGCTTCAGGCCGTACTTCGTGAGCAACATGGAACGATCGATGGTTCGGTGAAGAAAACAGCCCCCGAGCATGTCGAGGGCTGCATGGTATTGCGTTGGTTGGCGTCAATCAGCCCGATGCCTTGCCGATGAACATGCCGATCAGGCCGAACAGGATCGTGGCGCCAAGCAGGCCGCCGCCCCAGATCATGAGTTGATCGGAAAAGCGTATTGCCAGATCAGGCGTTGCGCCCATCGAGGCGACAACAACGATGATGCCGGTGATAATCAGCGAGACGAGGGCACCGAGCATCAAGCCCACGCCGAGGCCCGAGCCAGTGCCGTCGTAAGATTCGACGACCATCGGAACGGTGGCCACGCCACCCATCTGGTTGCCACCGCTGTCAGCACCGGCCGCCTCGAACAGGCCCGATGCGTTCGCGGGGATCTCGATATTCTCATCGCTGGAGTAGACCTCTTCGAGCAGTTCGGCGCCGAGTGAAGTGTCATCCGACTCGCGCGTCAGGTCGAGCAGGCCGCTGCCTGATCCGACCGCTTCGAGCGTCAGGTCGTCGTCGATCGCATCGCCTTCCTGCGTGTCACCCGCTTCGATGGCAGGGCTGTCGACCTGCGTGTCGAACACGCTGATGCCGCTGCCTTCGTTGGAGTCTGTCAGGTCGAGTGCCCCGGAATCTGCCTTGAGATCGAGGCCTGACCCGCCGGACGTGTCTTCGAGGTTCAGCGAGACATCGCCTGTGTCTTCATCACCGCCAGCGAGCAGGTCGATCTGGTCGACCTTGAACATGAGCTTGTCGCGATCGCGGAACTCCTGGAGTTGGCCGCTTGAGGCCATGTTTTTGACCTCTTCCTCACTCTTGCCGAGTTTCTCGCAGACCTCTTCGAGCGTGTAGAACATCTTGGCCATCAGACAAAACTCCGGTCTTTCAAACAAATGATCTGAGCGCTGGACGCGCAGTCGCTGCGACAAGCCCCCAAGCCTCGCCGGCCCGGGCGGAAGCATTGTACGCTACAACACAGTCCATCCTGCGGCAAGGGGCCCAAATGGATTATCGGCCGGGCTTCTGTCCCACATCGCCGAAAACGGCCTCACTCACATGAAGCAGGCGCCGGTTTCGGCCGATCTCCTTCCCAGACCGAGCGTCGCACTCCACCGGGCGGCGTGAAGGGGGTCGCCGCGTGATGGTGAATTTCAACGGAAAACCAGTCGTCGATCTGATCTCGCCCGTGCAGGAGCAACTGCGGCAGGCGCTCGCGATGATCAACTCCCTGACGCTCGAAGGCACCAGCCCTGCGGATCGCCAGCACGCGCGACGCCGTTTCGACGGGATGTTCGCGTATCTCCGGCACCGGGACGACATCAAAAAGATCGACAACTATTACCGCATTATCCCGATCGACCTCAGTGAGGGTGGCATCGGCTTCATCCACGGCACATTTGCATATCCCGGCACGCAGTACTCAATCATCCTCCAGAAACGCGATGAAGAGCACTTCATTGAGGTGCCGGGCCAGATCACACGCTGCCAGTTGATCACCGGCCGGATTCACTCAGTCGGCCTCGCGTTCGACTGCAAGATCGATATCACGCCGTATGTGAAGGCTCACGCGAGCGATTCTGCCTCAAACGCGGCCTGAGTCGCCCTGCCGACCGCATCAATTTATTCGCCGCCGGGTATCATCGACAGTGGACGCCCCGTCGGAATAACATGCCATCCGGGTGTGTTCTGCTGATCAGACAAGAAGTGATTCCGTTTCAGGCCGGATCCACCGGCAGCGAGAGTCCTCCCCGTGCCTCCTAACTCTCAAAGAAGGGCAACATTCAAATGATGATGACAACGACTCGAGCCGCTGTACTGGCCGCCCCGATTCTGCTGGCTGCAGGCCTCGCCAATGCCGACGACAACTGGCTGACTGACATGGATAATGCGATGGAAGTCGCTGCGAACGAGAACAAAGTGATTCTCATGGACTTCACTGGTTCCGATTGGTGCGGTTGGTGCATCAAACTCAAGGAAGAAGTTTTCAGCCAATCCATGTTCCAGGAATACGCGCGAGAGAAACTCGTGCTGGTTGAACTCGACTTCCCCTCTCAGAAGCAACTCTCTGAAGAACAGGTCGCGCACAACGAGAAGTGGCGCGATAAGGTCGGCATACAGGGATATCCCACGATCGTGCTGGCCGATGAGCAGGGCGAAGAGTTCGCACGCACCGGATACCAGCCGGGCGGCCCGAGCAACTACGTGGACCATCTCACCGGACTGCTCAACGGCAAGGAAATCCGTGATGCAGCACTCACCGCTGCTGGCAAGGTTGACGGCATCGCTCGCGCGAAAATGCTCGACTGGGCCCTTTCCATCGAAGGCGTGACTGTCCCCAACGCTGAAGCGCTGATGGAAGAGATCGTCGCGCTCGACGCGGACAATGTTGCCGGGTTGCGCAAGGCATGGACGCTCAAACTCAATGACAGCCGCGCTGACAAGAAGTTCATGGAGATTCAGCAGTCAGCAGCCAGCCCGGAAGATGCGTTGGCAGGCGTCGATGAAATCCTCGCCAACTACGAACTCTCACCCGAGAAGTACGGCGAAATGGTTGGCGTCCGTGTGTCGATGCTCGCCCAGACCGGAAAGATCGAAGAAGCAAAGACCGCCATCGATGAGTTCCTCGCTCGCGATGATGTTGATGCGGAAGCCAAGCAGCAGGTCGCTGCAAGCGCAATCAACCTGCACATCATGCAGCAGGAACTGGATGAAGCAGTCGCTGCATTCGAGCGCGCGATAGAACTGGCGCCGGGTTCAGAGTTCGGCAAGATGCTCTCGGGCCAAAGGGATGACTTCATGAACTACGTGAACAACATGCGAGATGGCGGCTGATCGCAGCACCAATCGACTCGCTTGGACCAAACAACCCCCGGCCGCTGGCTGGGGGTTTTTCTTTTGCAGTCACTTCGGCGACATGCTCACACGACCACTTGCCAGCAACTCGCGCAGGCCCTCGATTGCCTGGCGAAATCGCGCCGAGACAATCGTCATGTGTCCATCATCACCGACAGGCAGCACGCGCGTGATGCGCACATGCTCGATCACATCGCCGACAGGTTCGGGCAATTCCATCTTCATCAGCACGTTCTGCCCGGGCTCGATGCGATCGCGCGCGTTCGTACTGCGCACCTCGCATCCATTTGCGGTGAGGTCGACCAGAACGCCGTGAATCGGCGTATCGCGCCCGAGCACCT
>CAZVXI010000058.1:2824-15918 GCA_964631295.1 uncultured Isosphaeraceae bacterium | reverse complement strand
CCATTCGATCGGGAGCCATCGCCGATCGGGCGGGAGCCGATGTCTTTCCCGCAGCCACGGCCGCGTTGCGATCGGCAGGCGATGGCTGAATGATCGAGAGTCTCCACCTGACCACTTCACGAGGTCATCGGGACTCTCACAACATCTGGCTTTCGGCGAGCAGGCCAGAGACCAGCAGGGCAGCATCATCATACACGCTGTTGCCGGGTGTTGGGAGGGTGCGGCGGACTTGCAGGTTCGATCGAATGCCGTGTCAGACGGCGGGGTTGGGCAGGTTTCCGGCCTCTGATGAGTGGGCGGCCACCACTCCAGCGCGCGCCCGGCGGAGTTGGCGGATCAGAGATTATTGATCAGCAGGGGGCTCGGGCTTATTCGGAAGAGCGCTGCATGATGCGATGAACAACAGGAACGAGGCATTGAGTTGAAGTACTTCCTCAATCCCCCTGGCCCGCAGTATGCCAAATGTACCGGGATATTTATCGAACGGCCAGGAAGTAATATACAAGAAACCTGCTGCGAGCGTAAGGAAGCCGACACGACTGAGCGTGAGGACGAATCGACGTCTCCAGAGCGTGTCGAACCAGACCACCACTCGCCAGGAGAGAATCACCCAGAGCACAACGACACCTGCGCGGACGGTGGTTTCGCCAGCAGGCAGGGACAGAGCTGACGTGAGTTCGTTGATGTCAAGTTCGCGCACTGCCAGGGAGATGCAGAGCAGTGCCGCCACCAGCCGCACGATGTGGTCAGCGCGTGTATTGCTGTGCCGTGATCGAACGAGGTGCATAGCTGCGGCCGCGGTGAGGAACACGACCTGCATCCACTCAACGAGGTGATTCTCTTCCACGACAGACGGATCGCGCAGCCACAACAGCCATGCAATCGCAGTCATCCCGAGCATCGTTCCGATGATGATGAACCTGAAGGGCGTGACATGATGCGGTAGCACAGAGAATATTCCAGTCATCAAGAAGACGCACAGCGGAGCGCGTCTGAGGGTTGCGTGCACGTGGGCCAATCGGCTGCGTTCGTGCATGTATCGAAACAGCAAGCGCGGCGTCTATATTCCAGCGTGACGAATCAAAGGTCTTGTGCGCGCCCGGAGACAGCCATGCACAATGAGTAAAGTCCGAGACTGTCACGGGTTGAGAGACTCGGCGGATGCACCGGCACGAACCGCACCCGGGGCAGTCGGGGTCGGATTGCCGATGTCCGTCACATCACGAGCCTGCGCGAAACGATATACTGCAGGCATGCGGAACATGAGACATCGGGGCGGACAGATGGTCAAGCGAAGACGAACTGCAGGCAGATATGGCGTTGCGACTGCGATGGTGTGCATGCTCACCGGGCTTGCCGGGGCGATGCAGGATCAGCAGGCGGCGCGAGAGGTTCGGCTGGAATCGCGCGGGCTGCACGGGTACATCGGATTTTCGGCAACTCGGCCGCCGGCAGAGTCGGAGTTCGGCTACGGGATGGGGTTCTATTCTGCTGTCTGGCCGCTGATTGATGAGCCGTTGCGCGGATTCCAGATCGGGCTGGCGAGTTCGTGGATTTTGCCGAACAACTCTGACAACAAGGACACGCCGCTCGCGCCGGAAGGCACACTGGCGCGGCAGTGGCCGGAGCGCGGGCCGACGTGGGGCAGCGTGTTCCAGACACTCGAAGGCGGACTTGGCTACTGGCGTGGCAACCGGTTTCGGTACGGCCCGCCGAAGTTCAGCATGAACGCGACGCCACAGTGCTACGACTACGAGATCGGTTCGCCCGGCTGGTCGTTCTTTTATGACACCGAAGCGCTTCCGGATGACCGGCTGGGCATTGCGCAGTTGAGCAACCGGTTGTTGATCCCGCCGGATGCGCTCCCGTTCGAGGGCAATCCGAAGGGCAAGTTCCTCGGGTATGCGTACGTGGCGCTGCCGTTTACAGATGCGTACGGCGATGATCCGCCGACGGGCGACCAGAGCTGGACGTGCTTCCTGAATGCAGCCAACTTCAGCGGGCCGATCGCGTATTACATTCCCGAGACGTGGAGCAAGATCGGCAAGCTGTTTGAGTATCCGTTCATCTACGGCCGCGGGCTTGATGCGCGGGCCGGGCAGATGAGCGGCGGCGCGATGGAGATTAATACGGTCCCGCAACTCATCGGCACAGATGATGCGGGCAACACGTATTCGAAGATCCCCGAGCTGCGCTTTCCTGTGGATGGTAATGGCAAGGCGGTGCTTGTGCAGGATGTCATGTATTTCTCGAAAGCAGCGCTCTGGGATGACTTCAAGCACTGGCGCGATGGTGGTGAGGTGTGCACCGGCGCGTTCGATGCGAGCGGGATATGGACGGCGACGCTCTCCACGCGCACGCCCGGCTACCAGCAGAGCGGCAAGCGGATGGTCGGCATCGAGAAAGCGTTCGACACGGCCATCTTTGATGGCAACGTGTGGGGATTAGAATGGTTCGATAGCGACATCGATATCGCAGAGCCGGGCGTGTTCCCGCAGTACTACAAGCACATGGGTGAGCAGCGCATCGCGATTGCGCCGAGTGAGGTGCCACGCGAGACTGGATTGCTCGAAGCGGAGTTTCCGCTGGCGGAGCGCGGCGAGCCGTTTACCTCGCCGGCGCGTGGCGCGTGGGCAAATCCCGGACCGGTGAATGGACCGCACGAGGTGGAGCTGATCGACGGCTCACTGGTCACATATGCGTGGTACCGGTTCGTGGATCAGCCGTCGTTCCGGCAGTACGACTGGAGCAAGGAGAAGAAGCGGGCGTTGCAGGCGTTCGTGGAGAAGATTCACCGGCACTGGCGGATTGACGGGCAGTACATGCCTCCACCCACGACGGGCGAGTTGGTCCGGCTGGATCCGGCGTTGTTTGTCACGCCCCCGCCGGGACTGGAGCTTGGCTACGTGCCGATCGTGCTCCGTCAGGAAGATGCGCAGGTTGATCGAACTGGAAAATGACGCCTGCGCGGATACGGGCGAAATGGTCGGGATTCGCCGATAGACTGTTCGTTCATGGCACAGGCAGGCGAGACGACAAGCTCAACATCCCCCGCAGCGGACATGACGCTGTTCGAGGCACTCGATGAAATCGAGACAACCGGTCTGGCGGCTCTCGCTCAGGCGGGCAACGCTGATGCACTCGAGCAGTGGCGGATCATGTACCTCGGCACAAAGGGTCGCTTCAAGCAGATCATGCCGATGATGAAGCAAGTGCCTGGCGAGCAGAAGCGTGAGGCCGGCCAGCGGCTCAACGCAGTCAAGAAGAAGCTCGAAACTGCATTCAAGCAGCGTTCAGATGAGGTCGGTTCCGGCGAGGCGTCAGAGGTGAAAGCCGGTCCGCTGGTAGATGTGACCGAACCGGGCCTTGCAGTTGGTGGCGGGCGACGGCACGTACTGAGCCGAACGATCGAAGAGATCACCGAAGTCTTTGCGCGGATGGGGTTCTCGGCGGTGGAAGGGCCGGAGGTTGAGGATGAGCATCACAACTTCAACGCGCTGAACATTCCTGAGGATCACCCCGCGCGCGATCCGATCGACAACTTCTATATCAGAAAGCCGGTGCCCTTCGATCCGACGAAGCCCGCCAATGTCAATGATGCACCGGGCACGCGGCTGCTGATGTTGCGATCGCAGACTTCGACAGTGCAGATTCGGACGATGGAACAGACGCCCCCGCCGCTGAAGGTGATTGCGGTCGGTCGCGTGTATCGCCCGGACACGCACGATGCGACGCATTACTCGATGTTCCACCAGGTGGAGGGGTTGTATGTTGATCGCTCCGTGAGCATGGTCGATTTGAAGACGACGCTGTTTCAGTTCGCGCGGGCGTATTTCGGCCCGGAGGCGGAGGTGCGCATCCGACCGAGTTTCTTCCCGTTCACTGAGCCATCGGCCGAGGTCGACATGAAGATGAAGATCAAGGGGCAGTGGCAGTGGGTGGAACTGGGCGGCTGCGGGATGGTCGACCCGAATGTGTTCAAAGCCGTCGGTTACGATGCGGAACAGTGGACTGGCTTTGCCTTCGGGTTGGGAATCGAACGAATAGCAATGCGCAAGTACGGCATCTCAGATATCCGCTGGCTGTTTGAGAATGATGCGCGGTTCCTTCGGCAATTCTGAGGTTGCTGACATGACGACGTGTCGCCGAAAGCACGAAGTGAGACACCGCCCACCGGCAATCATCGTGGAGCGACACCCAAGAACTCATGATGACCTCAATATCGACGCATGCTGACCCTGTCGAGATCGCTCCACCAGCCGAGCCGAGCAGGTGGCCGGTGGTCATTGGTGTTCTGTCATTGCTGTACGCCCTTGGCGGCCTGCTGTGCCAGACAGGCATGGGCGCGATGACGTTGTTCAGCGATGCGCTGATCCAGATGCAGGGGGGAAACATGGAGTCGCCGCTCGCGTTCAAGATTGTCTACGGCGTACTCGCGACGGTGGGGCTGTGCCTCGGCATGTACATGGTTGTTGCTTCGATTGCGCTGCTCCGTCGGCGGCGCTCGGGTGTCACGATGTTGAGGCACTGGGCGGTCATGCGCCTGGTGCTGATTCTGATCGGATGTCTTGCGACGCTGGCGACGATCCGTACGCATATCGGGTTCGCGAAGGCGAACATCGAAGCTCAGAACGCAAGGTTCATAGAAGCGGAAATGAGCGATCGTGTGCAGCCTGTACCGACAGATGAGGCGATGCATCGACAAGTCATGATGCAGACAGGAATATTCTCCGGGCTGACCGCAATCTATCCGATCATCCTTGGTTTCTACCTGACACGGCGCAAGATATCTGACGATGTTGCAACGTGGGTATGAGGTGCGTGCCATCGATCCGTAAAGGAGTTGCGATGAACGAAGTACAAAGTGCTGCATCCAATGAACACTCGGCTACACCGCCGACGCGTGCGGGCACCGTTCCTGCGAGCACCCTGCCGAGTACATGGCCGACGATTCTCGGCGTCATCAGCATTATCTTCGGCCTCGGCGCGGCAGTGATGTACGGCCTGTGCGGTCCGATCATGACGTTGTTTATGCCGATGATGGCAGAGTCATTCCAGGGCATTCCCGGTGGAGAAGCCTCGGCCGCTCAAATGAGTGCACTCGATGACTTGAAGTGGCTGATTATCGGGATGAATCTGATGCTTGGCATCGCCGGTGTGTTGCTGCTGATCGCGGGTACAGGCATCCTGCGCCGCCGTGCATGGTGCATGCGGCTTGTGATTATCTGGGCGATTGGGAAGATTATCCTCTCCATTCCCAACGGCTTCATCTCGCATCACATCAATAAGGTACAGATGGATGCCATGCGAGAGGCGTCTGCACAAACTGGCGGCCAGAATGCACCGCCGGCCGTGCTGTTCGGCCTGGTCGACAGCCTGTCCGTCATCGGGATCATTGTCGGCATTGCCTGGGCAATCGCATTGCCCGTGTTCATGTTGTTCTGGTTCGGCCGTCGCAAGGTGCGCACTGAGATCGCCGGCTGGCGTGATGAATCCTGAACCCCGATTCATCACGCGGCGGCAGAATGCGGCGAATGCTGCATCATCATCCTGCGGCACCTTGGATTGCTGGTGTTCCAGATCATGAAGCCAGTCGACTTCATACAACGCAAGCAGAAAATCGATTGCCTCGTCCGTCGTGTTCGACATGCCAGAACCTGAACAAGGAGTGTCCTTCTGGTGGCTCAACGTGCATGGCGACTCGCCGATTGGCCTGACCGATGCCGTGTCACCAGTCAACGCGTCGTCAAGCTTGCTCTTGCGAGACGGAAGACACGTCGAAGGAATCGGATTAACCCGTCTGTTCTGAGGGCTGCCCAGCTTCTTCGACCGGTCGCTCGGTGATTGTCAGATTCACCACCGGCATGGACTCACCGGGGCCGAGTTCAATTGACACCGGGTAATGGTCGATGGATCCATCTGCGTTTGGGACCTGCGCCTGCAGGAAGCTGATGGGTGCAGATGTGATGCCTTGTTCTTTTTGTCGTGACGAGACATGAACGAAGGCAATCACCGGAAGCGATTCGGCGGTGATCCTGCGAACGAGTTCAGCGTCGGCGCGTATCGTCACCTGCCGCAGAAGCGTCGGCTCGATCTCGACTTTGTAGTCCTCGCCATCTTCCCACGGACCTGCAAGCTGCACGCGCACATTGTCGAGCGTTGCCAATCGGACCTGCGAGCGAATGGAGAACGTGACGCTGACCGATGGCGGTTCGATACGTACATTCGGCTGGCCGAGGAGTGTCTCCGGAATCGCGACGCGAATGTCGAGCGTGTGTTCCTGCCCAGAGGCGAGTTGGTCGATCCGCCAGGGTTCGGCCCCAGCAACGAGCGTGATCTTTTCCGGGAAGCTCTTTCGAATCTCCTGCGGCAGATACAGCGTGACGGTGGACGGTGAGACGATTCGCTCTCCTTCGAGCCGTGCGCCTGGCAGGTCCGGGCGGACTTCCGCCTCGACGGAGACAATGCGGTCAATCGTGAGTTGAATCGATGCCGGTTCGCACTCCTCGATTGACAAGCCGAAGTCGGCAAGTCGCTCGTGCTGGCTGAGCCGCGCCGCCATGTCGATCGGATGTGTTCCGACGCCGCCGGGTACGCCGTCAAGTCCGGGCGCAAATCGAAACGGTTCGAAACTCGTCACAGCAAAGTCGCGCAGTGCCTGGCGGCTTCCCTGCAAGGTGACGGTCACAGCGTTGGTGTCTGTCGCGACGTACCACTCGGCAGGATTGCGCGGGATGAACTCCACCTGCACAACAACCTGGCGTGAGTCCTGTGTTTCCCGGGCAGCCCATACCCAGATGAGCGCCGTCACAAGCGTGGCAATGACAATCGACCAGATTTCCTTTCGAAAGATGCGACTCACCATCACGATGCCTCCTTCGCGACGGGTTCTTTCGATGCGGCAGCATCGTCATCATCGGACGGGATGCGCATCGCTGCGGGATGGCGTGCGATCTCGGTTGCGTCTGCTGCCTCTTCGCCTGGCGCTGCGTCCGCGACGTAGGGCTGGCCAGTGTTCTCTGCCTCGCTCTCATCTTCGTTCGGATCGGTTCGCAATCGCCGCGCGAGTTCCTCGGCGAAAGCATCGCGGTCGATCCCCGACTCAATGTGCCCGTGCTGCGCAATGCTGATACGGCCCGTTTCTTCACTGACTACGACAACGATGCAGTCGCTTTCCAGGGTCAGCCCAAGTGCAGCCCGGTGGCGCGAACCAAAGTTCTGAGGCAGAGCGGTGTCCTCGGCGAGTGGAAACTGAACATTCGCTGCAACAATGCGATCACCTCGGATCACCACGCCGAGATCATGCAGCGGGCTGTTGGGCCAGAAGATCGTTGAGAGCAGCCGCGCGCTGACCTTCGCATCGAGTTCTTCCCCGCCGGCAACGAGTCCGCCGAGTTTTCCTTGCCGCTCGATCGCAATGACAGCACCGAACTGCGACTTGCTCAGCAGATCCACCGCGCCACTGACGGCATCGACGACGGAGCCATACCGCGACGTTGCCGCCCCAAACCACCTCGTCTGGCCGAGCCGCACCATTGCCTGACGCAACTCCGGCTGGAAGACGACAATCAATGCGATTGTGAGAACTCCGAGGAATCGGTCGTAAATGAAGTTGATCTGCGCGAATGCGGTCGAATCCTGGCTCAGCACACGGAGGACCAGCGTGCCGACAACCATCACGACAGCGACGCCCTTGATGACCCCGGCTCCGCGTGTCCCGCGAAGGAAGCGAATCACGCCGTAGACACAGATCCAGATGATCGCCAACTCAACGAGGATTTCTCGGAGCGGGTAGCCACGCAGGAGTTGGTCGAGGTTGAAGATCATGGAGCAGTGAAGGTCTGATCGTGCTCAGATTCGGGCTTTCTATAGAAGTATATCGTTGCCATCGCCGGCGAAGTGAAATCATGCGATGTGGAAACATGCCCAGCCGTATCCGATGCCGAGCGTTATCAGCAGCGAAACTGGTTGAGCCGTGCAGGCTGTTCCGTCCGTTGCGTGTGCGTAAGATGGTCACCATGTCGAGATTTGCCACGGACTATCACATCGCCAGGCCGACCGGTCAGTGCGCAGCCACCGGCACAGTGTTGGAGCCGGGCGTTGCGTGTATTGCAACGCTCTGCGAGCGTGAAGATGATGAGGGATTTGATCGCTTCGACTTCTCAGAAGATGCGTGGGAGCAGGGTGAGCGGCCGGAACGGCTGTTCAGTTACTGGCGCACGCTGGTCCCGCACCACGAAGAGAAGAAGAACCCGCTTGTCGACGACGAAGTGCTGCTCGACCTGTTCACGAGGCTGGGGAATGATGAACGCCCGCAGCGGCAGGCTTTTCGGTTTGTGCTTGGCCTGATCCTGATGCGCAAGCGGCTTCTCAAGTTCGAAGGGCGCGCCAGCGAGCCTGCTGATGATGGCAGTGAACACGAGTACTGGGTTATGCGGGCCAAGGGAGCAGGCCCTGAGGCGGAGCCAATGCGTGTCGCCAATCCGCATCTTACCGATGATGATGTGCGAGAACTCACCGACCAACTCAGCGAGATTCTGCAGAGCGAACTGTGATGATGCGATGCACAACGCCCCTGATTCTTGCTGGGTGCATCCTCGGATGCGGTGTGCTGCCCGGGTGTCCGCCCCGCAGCGATGACAGCAGCACACTGACTGCGAATCCGCCGGATGTTGCACCGATCTTCGAAGCGCACAATCTCAATGCGTCACGTCTGCAACAGATTGATGCAACCGGTGTGCTGCAACTTCGCTGGGTGAAGCCAGATGGTGGCATCCGTGAAGAACAAGGTGAGGCACATCTCTGGATCGATCAACCGCGTCGTACGGCGCTGCGCGTGAGCAAGCTGGGGGAGGATCTTCTCTGGCTCGGTTCGGATGACGATCGTTTCTGGTTGTTCGATCTGCTCGATGATGACAACACAGCACTCATCACACATCCGCATGGCACTTCACTCGTGTGGGGAGATGGCGACGATGCGATCGAACTGCAGCCGCTCGCACTGCTCGATCTCATGGGAGTTTCGCAGGTCCAGCCGATGGAGGGCGAGCCATCATATGATGCGTCCCGCGGTTGCTGGCATATTCCTGCACGCGGTCAGGCCGGCAGGCTCAAACTCTGCTGGAACCCGAAGATACGGCGTGTGGCCGGCCTGATTCTCCTCGATGATCAGGACGATGTGCGGCTGATGAGTTCGCTGCGACGATGGACCTCTGTTGATGTATTCGATGGCGTTGCGTTCGAGCGGCCTCAGATGGCGACGTTGATCGACTTCGAAGAACCTGCGGGCAAGGGAAGGCTCAAACTCGCGCTTGAACAGGAAGTATTCGGTGATCTCGAGGGGCAACCCGTCGATCGGCTGTTCAGCCGTGATGTGCTGCAACGCCGATTCCAGCCCGACGAAGTGCATGGCGACGCCGGCCAGTAGTTCTCCCGATCTCTTGCTCGACCTGTATGATCCGATGATGCCCTTTCTGTTTCGCCAACCCATGGCCGGCTTTCTGCTCGTGGCCGCATGCTGTCTTGCGTTCTGCACGACGCTCAGCACAGCTCAGGATGAGTTGGCGGCCGTCGCGAACGGCGAGAATGGGTGGCATATCTCACCCGGCAAGGAGCCTGGGCCAAGATTCGATCTTCGGCATCTGGCTCCGGCGGTTGACGGACTGGGCTTCGCTCGACTCCAGGGGATAAGCCAGCCGCCCGAGCGCATGATCGCCTGGCGGGATCAGATATTCCTCGTGTTTCCGCCGCCTCGTTCGGGCGAGGCAAAAGAACGGCAGGTGCTGAGTCTGCGGGTCGTACACAACGAGCCTCTAAACGTGTATTACGCGATGCCGCGCGGCCGATTCCGGCTTGAGCCATCGCTGCCAGCAGCTGGCGAGATCGTTGCTGCTGCGGCGACAACGCATGGGCCGGTCGTCTTAATCGTCGATCATGCGCAACGTGCGTCGCAAGCAGCGCCTCCGGATGCAGAGGCAGGGCGTGGCCCGATGCCGGCGCTGCTGCAACTGCGGTCTGATGGCTGGCGAACGATCAGCCTTCCACCAACCGTTCGACCGAATCGGACGTCACACCTTGCCGCATCGGGCGCGAACGCGCAGACGCTCGTGTTGCTGACAGAGAGCGCGACATCTGCTGATCGTGCAGATGTCTGGCGGCGAAGCAGCGATGGAAAATGGACTTCCAACTCGGTTGATTTTGATCCGAACCGCCTGCAACGCATCACGCAACTAGGCGATCAGGCCGTCGTTGCGATGAGTACAGAAGGTGACCGCATCGAGATCGCCTACCTGCGTCGCACGGGTACGATGCGCATCGCCACAGTCGATCGGCCGGAGCAGCCGTGGACGATTCTCGGATGCAATAATCGGCTCATGCTCGTCGCAGAGGCGGGCGAGGACGAACCGCTGCAGGCCGCCGAGATTGATGTCATCACCGGTGAGATTGGCGACTGGCTGGACGTCGGCCCGCATGAGACCGGGCAGTTCAAGGTGTGGCTCACGTCGCTGTTGATTGCAGCAGGCATGTCAGCTGTGCTGCTTTTTGCGCTTCTTCGGCCGATTCGCCCGGCACCAGTGACGCGCGAGCGGAATATCCGGCTTTCACCGCTGTCGTTGCGAGCAGCGGCTCTGGTCATTGACCTGATACCGGCAGCGATTCCCACGCTGATCATCACACGATGCAGTCTGTCGGACCTTGCCGCTGTGCCGCTGCTTCTATCCGATTTCTTCGAGGCCGGACCTTTCTTTGTCATGACGGGCTTCATGCTTGCGCACGCGACGGTCGGAGAGATGATGACCGGCCGAACGATCGGCAAGTACATCATGGGGATCCGGATCGTCGGGCAGATGGTGGATGAGGTTCGCGTGTACGAAGTCGTACTGCGGAATCTCGGCAAGGGGGTGTCGCTCGCTGTGCCGCCGCTTCTGTTAATTGTCGCGATGAATCCGAATCTGCAGGGTCTCGGCGACATCATGGGGCGAACCCTTGTCGTCAGGCCGCGACGTGCGGGGCCGCTAAACGGGTTGGAGCCCCCGGACGACGACCAGCCGCAGCCATAAGGCTGATTCTTGCGCCGCGAATGCTGAAGTTGCGCTTCATCCGCCGCCGATAACCCTTGGGCCGGTGAATGGATTCGCCGGCGCGGTCGCCCATCGGCCGCGAATGCACGGTGTCGGAACGGCGAGAGGATCTCAGGGTGACCGACCCAACGTCATCTCATGCGCCTTCAGATGATGCAGCCGCCCAGCCAGACATGGCCGCGAGCAGCGATGTGTCTGCATGGTCGAGCCTTTGGCAGGTGCCGTCGATTCTCGGGAGCATCGGGCTGATCGTGCTCGGCTTTGTCGCGTTCGTACGTGGCCCGGAACCGCCCACGGTGACAGAACTGCTCGATCAGGCCGAGGCAATCGTGCTCGATACCGCCATCGAAGCGGAGGAACTCGAGCAGGCGTCTGCATTCCTGAACCAGACCATCAAGCCTCGGCTGCATGAGGCGACGGACGCAGAGCGCGGCCGGTTCCATGCTCTGGTTGCAGACTGGCTGGTCTTCTCGCAAGAGTACTACGACGTCACCGTTGAGGAGAACAACAGGCACATCGTCGAGCAGTACCTGCATGCCGATCGGGCGGGTTTGTACCTGTCTCCCGATCGTCTGCTGCGTTGGGTCAAGGCGCTGATCGACCTCGGCCAGACTGATGAGGCCCTCGCGCGGCTTGATGAGATGGACATCCTGGCAGCAGGTTCTCAGATAGATGACACCGCCCGTCGGCAGCGCAACGCAGCCCTCAAGATACTTGTCGATCATGCGATGCACAGCGATCAGATGCAGACTCAGGCTGTTGCCGGGCTGCTCGACCGGCTGGAGAGTGATCCGAGGCTGGAGCCGAAAAATCGAATATGGGCGATCGCCCGACGCGCAGACATGATGCTCGCGGCAGACACGCCGCATGACGTGATCGACGTGCTGCTGATCGAGATGCGGCGCATTGAAGCGGCCGATCCCAGGGCCGATCTCGGATTCGGGTCGTTGCATGTCCGGCTTGGTGAGGCGTACTTTGCAATCCAGCGCGAGGCGACCGCTGAGGATCATCTCACGCGTGCGCTACAGGAACTGCCCGAAGGGCATACGGATCGTGGTGAAGCAAGACTTCTCCTCGGCAGGTTGGCCCAGTCGCGCGGCGAGCATCACCCGGCGTTCGAACTGTACGATCTTGTGATTCGCGATCATGCCAACACACCTGCGGAGTATCGAGCAAGACTCGGACGCGCGGAAGTACTCAGCATTCTCGGTGATCATGAGCGAGCGATCGACGACTATGAACGGTTGCGTGATTTGCTCTTGCAATCGCGTGGTACGGCAGGTGTCAGCGCAGAAATGGTCGCGCGCAGTCTTGTGGACCGGCACGATGCGTCGCTTGCAGGCATCAAACTCGATCTTGCCCTTGAGTACGCGCAGTTGGCTGAATCGGTCTTTGACTCGTCGGTCGCACCAGCTGATGTGCTGCTGCGCGTCGCTTCAACGAGTCGGCAACTCGCGGACAACCTGCTCGGCAATGCGGGTGATGTGGAAGCAACGGCGACGGGTCCCTGGCGGGCGCGCGAACATGACGACGTCTCGCTTGAGGTCCGTCGGGAGGCCAATGTGCACTACCGGCGTGCGGGCGACTACTACACTCAGCATGCCTCAACGACAAAGGATGATCCCGGCGCAGATCAGTTGTGGGCAGACTCCCTGTGGATGGCTGCCGACAGTTACGATCGAGCGGGATGGCACGACATCGCCATCGAGCGATTCGAGGAGTATCGCGCTGGTCGCAGCGGCGCGGATCCTCGCTATTCCGAAGCAGGGTGGCGACTCGGTCTGGCGCAGACGGCACAAAAGGAGTATGGCGAGGCTGTCGTGATCCTGGAAATGGTCATTGATGAGAGTCCGCGTTCGCCTGCCGCGTCCCGCTCGTACGTGCCGCTCGCGCGGGCGATGTCGCTGGTGGGGCGTGATGCTGACGCGCGGCAGTTGCTTGAGCAAGTCTTGCGTGGGGAACCGCCGAGGTGGATTGGGCGTTTCTGGGCATTTCCATGCCGGGCTGGACCTT
>CAZVXI010000058.1:0-2814 GCA_964631295.1 uncultured Isosphaeraceae bacterium | reverse complement strand
AACGCGTCATCGACCCGGATGCGCTTGATTATCGCAGTTCGCTGATTGAGTACGGCCGACTGCAGTATGAGAACAACGCCTACACAAGTGCCATAGAGCATCTCGATGATGCCGTTCAGCGGTACCCCGATGATCCAAGAGTTCATCAGGTACGATACTGGCTGGCGGATAGCTATCGAAAACTTGCGCACTCGCTTCTTGCTGACGAGAATCAGGTCGCAGCGCTCGCTCCGGCGCGACGGCGCGAGCTGCAGCAGCAGTACGAAGAATATCTGCGAAATGCGATATCGCTCTTCGGGGCCGTGATCAGTGGCTTTGAACAGGTTGGTGAACAGCGACTCACTGCGATGCAACGCAGCACAAAGCGTCTGGCGCACATCTATCGAGGCGACTGCGCGTATGACATGGGCGAGTTTGAAAAGGCAATCCAATTCTACGATCAGGCAGCCCGAGCATACAGCTCGCATCACGCATCACTGATCGCGCTCGTGCAAGTGGTGAACAGCTACTACGCGATGGGCGATACGGATCGTGCTCGAGCAGCGGAGCAGCGAGCAAGAGTGCGATTGCAGCAGTTGCCCGACGAGGCATTCAGTGCTGAGGATGTGCTGATGGATCGTGCTGCATGGGAGCGGTGGATGGCGAACAGCCCACCCGGTACAGCGAGAGCAGACGCGAATGCAGGAACATGATCCCATGTCGGGATCAGTGAAAGGACATGGACGTCCGTCATGAAATCAACGCACCCACAACTCAGAAAGTTCTTCCTGTTCCTGGAACAGCAGGAATCGGCAATCGATCGGCTGGCAAGCTGTGCCGCAGAGCAACAACAACTGATTGCTGATGGCTCAACTGACTCGCTTGTCCAGTTGCTCAGTACGCGGCAGACGCTTATCGAAGAGATCACACATCGTCATACCGACCTCAACGGCCTTGCAGAATCGATTCGTCATGGTGCAGTCGATGTTGATGATGAAGATCGCGAGCAGATTCATGAGCGCGTGGAGAAGATATCAGGCCGCTTGGGCGAGATCCTCGCGCAGGACGAACAGGCCCAGCAGCAACTCACACAGCAGCGCAGCGATTCGCGCGATCAGTTGAAAACACATGACACATCCGCAAGTGCTCAGCGGGCCTATGCGGCGAGTGTCGGCAAATCAGGCGCGACATTCGGCAACAACCGGTTTGCGGATGAGCGGGGGTAAACGTGTCAGCAGTTATTGTCGACATTCCGAAATTGGATGAATCGCACGTCGGGCCCGGCCTCGATGATCTGCAGTCGCTGCTTCGTTCCTTCATGGAGTCCACGCAGCAACTCGAGCAGACACACACGGTTCTTCAGAAACAGGTCGCATTGCTGCAGGAAGAACTCGTCGAAGCCCGTGCCAAGTTGCGTCGGTCTGAGTCACTTGCAGCTCTCGGGCAGATGGCTGCGGGCATTGCCCATGAAATTCGCAATCCGCTTGGATCCATCCAGTTGTTTGTGCAGGTTCTTGAAGATGAGCTCGCTCACGATGAATCACATCGTGAAGTATGTAGCAAGATCAGCCGGGCTGTTCGACGAATGGATGCGATCGTAGGCGATGTTCTGCAGTTTGCGCGTGATACTCGAATCAAGCCGCATGAAGTAACGCTTGGCCGGCTTGTGGATGATGCATTGCACTCCTGTGAATCAATAATCCAGGCCCGCGATGTTATAGTAGTAAAATATGGAGACGCACAACTCTCCGCTGAGGCTGATGCTTCTCTGTTGAACATCGCACTGTCCAACATCATCCGCAACGCAATCGAAGCGGTGCTGCGCGATAGACAGCCCACGCTCTCGATCACATGCTCAAAGGGCCGGGCACTCTGCCCCGATGGGCAGCGACGTGATCGAGCAGTGATTGCGATCCAGGACAATGGTCCGGGCGTCGAGCAGCACGTCGTTGACCGGATGTTCAATCCATTTTTTACGACACGCGAAGCAGGTACAGGTCTTGGTCTCGCAATCGTGCATCGCATTGTTGATGCACATGGCGGTCACGTGACTGTCACGAATACGCAGTGTAACGCGTCGCGAGAGATTGCCGGCGCTCGTTTTGAACTGGCCGTTCCGGTCTGCCAGCCGACTGATTCACCCACCCTCAATGCAGGAAGTTTGCCGTGAGCCGAATACTCGTTGTTGATGATAAGGAACTGATGCGCGATTCCGTAACGACGACGCTCGTGCGAAAGGGCCACACTGCCGTGAGCGTGCCCTCGGCGGATGCCGCGCTCAAGAAGTTGGCCGAGCGCTCGTTCGATGCTGTGATTACCGACCTGCAGATGCCGGATAAGGATGGGCTGGAACTGCTTACGGAACTGCGCAAGATAGATGAGCAGATGCCCGTGGTTCTGATGACCGCATACGGCACCGTGGAGACTGCTGTCAGCGCGCTCAAACAGGGGGCGTACGATTACATCACCAAGCCCTTCAGTGGTGACGAACTGCTGCTCTCCGTTGAGCGAGCGATTGAGCATGCGAGACTGACACGCGAGAACCAGATTCTCAAGGCTGCTTCAACGCCGCGAGGCCCGGCATCGGGGTGTCAGCATGAGTTGATTGGTTCGAGTCAGGCAATGTCCGCGTTGCGAGAGAGGCTCGATCGGATCGCAGACAGTTATGGCACGGTGCTGATTACCGGCGAATCAGGTGCAGGCAAGGAGGTCGCCGCCCGCTCGATCCACGCGGCCAGCCCCCGCCGCGACGGGCCGTTCATCGCGATCAACTGCGCGGCGCTGCCCGAGAGCCTGCTCGAGAGCGAGCTCTTCGGCCACGCGCGGGGCGCCTTC
>CAZVXI010000057.1:10719-15922 GCA_964631295.1 uncultured Isosphaeraceae bacterium | reverse complement strand
AAACAAACAGCCACGGCAGTTCGTCGCTGTGCAAGATGCTGAACTCAAGCGAGAGATCCGAATCGCTGCGGAACAGGAAGAACGCGAGTTCTACACCCGGCGAGCCGGCGAAACCTGGCTCGAGGACCTCTACCCCTTCGGCACCGATGAGCACAAGCCGTTTCTGGAAATTGCACCGTGGCTCATCGTCATATTCAAAATGGTGAAAGACGACAGCCCACACACACAATCAGACCAAGTGTATTACCTCAACGAATCAGTCGGCATCGCGACCGGCCTGCTGCTGGCTGCTGCGCACAACGCCGGCCTTGCAACACTGACACACACGCCGAGCCCGATGAAGTTCCTGACGTCGATACTGAATCGGCCCGAACACGAGCGCCCTTTCCTGTTGGTTCCGCTTGGGTACCCCGCAGAGGATTGCGTTGTCCCGGACATTTCGCGCAAGCCGCTTGATGACATCATGGTGGTGGACCGCGGCTGAGGTCGCACTCGCGGCAGCTACGACACAACCCGTCGCCAGGTCGTGCCCTCTGCGGAATCTTTGATCTCAATACCCATCGTGGTGAGTTCATCGCGGATGCGATCAGCTTCAGCAAAGTCCTTGCGCTCGCGGGCTGCGTTGCGGCCGTCAATCAGCGCCTCGACGCGTGATGCTTCATCGCCACCCATTGATGCATCGGCAGAAACATCAAATACACCCAGTGCGCGCGCCATCTTCTCCAGCGCGGCGAGTTCATCGGCATGCGTCGCCGCTGAGTCAGTACCGGAAGATGTCGAGTCGATCTGATCGAGATTGTATTGCCCGACTGCTTCGTTGAGCGCTGCGATCGCGCCGGACACGTTCAGATTGTTGCAAAGGGCAGCGGTAAATGCCGGAATTGCATCGGCGAGTGGCGCGCCAGCGCGAACCGGTTCATCTGCATGCTCAGTCAGCCAGGCCCGCAGCCGGAGCCAACGGTCGATCTGTCCCTGGCAATCGCGCAGGCCCTGCATGGTGAAGTTGGCCTGATCACCATAATGCATGCGGATCAGTTCCAGGCGAAGCGCTGCAGGCGAGGAGCCCTTCGTGAGCATGTCTCGCACTGTAAAGAAGTTGCCCTTGCTCTTGGACATCTTCTCACCTTCCACAATGAGAAAGCGCGTATGTACCCAGTAACGGGCAAAGTGTGAAGCACCTGATCGGCCGCAACTCTGAGCGATCTCGCATTCGTGATGCGGGAAGATGAGATCTTCGCCCCCCGTGTGGATGTCGATCACACCGGTGTCGGGCGCAAGATGTTTGCTTGACATCACCGAGCACTCGATATGCCAGCCCGGGTAGCCAGTTCCCCATGGGCTGTCCCACTTCATGAGATGTGTGTCGTCGGGCTTCCACAGCATGAAGTCGGCCGGGTGACGCTTGATCTTCTGCGTGGCCGCATCCACCCGCCCACCGGCACCCGAGCGCAGTTGATCGAGCGTATTGCCACTGAGTGTTCCGTAGGGGTCAAACGACTGTACATCGTAATATACAACGCCATCGTTCCCAATGTACGCATGCCCGCGATCGATGAGATCTTTGATAAAATCGATGATGTCATCAATGTGCTGCGTGGCTCTCGGGAGCACTTCGGGATGTTTCACAGCATCGCGCACGACCTCGATCCCGAGCGTCTTCGCATCTTCGATGAAGGCCTGCGCGTAGAAGTCTGCGATTGCAAATGGATCGTTTGGATCAACGTTGGCCCCTTCGGGCAGAGTCCCGTCTTTCTTGGACTGCTTGAGACGCGCTGCGGCCACCTCCATCTTGTCATCGCCCTCACCATCGATGGCTTCATCGTCGACCATGTGGCCGACATCCGTGAGGTTCATCACATGGCGGACATCGTAGCCGAGCAGTTCGAGCGTTCGTCGCAGTGTGTCGGCTGAGAGAAACGACCGGAAGTTGCCAATGTGCGCGTAGTCGTAGACGGTCGGCCCGCACGAGTACATGAGTACCTGCCGGCCGGCCGGATCAACCGGCTCGAACACATCAAGTGAGTTGGTAAGCGTGTTGTACAGCTTCAGTTGCGGCTGAGACATGGCGGGTACACCCTACGAGGATTGCGGCATCCGGACAATGCCACGACGTTTGTTTTCATGCGTCGCGCGGCTTGACCGGGACGGCCGGCTCTCCCACGCACACACAATCTGCCGGCAGATTGCCAAACGCACTCGACCGCGCAGCCAGCACGCTGTTAATCCCGATGGTGACATTCGGACCCACGAACGAGTCCGCGGCGATCCAGCATCGCTCACCAATAGAGATCGGGCTGCGGATGATTGGCATGTCGGCTTCTGTGTGCTCGTGCGTCGCTGCGCACAGGTGCGCATACTGGCTGACGTGTGTTTCGCGACCAATTTCGACCCGTCCCATGCAGTTCATGATGACGCCATGATGAATGCGAACCTCGTCGCCGAGACGCAGATTCCAGGGGAACCAGACGCGTGCAGACGGTGCGATGGAGACGCGCCGACCGACCTTGGCGCGGAACAATCGGAGAAGCAAAACACGCCAGGCAGTCGCGAACGGCGGGCTCCACCGAAACAGAGTTGTCCAGACGATCGTCCAGAGCGCACTGGCAGCCCGCTCACCGAACGATTGATGCAGAAACACGCGTTCGCGCGGCGGGGGAACACGCGTTTGCATAATACGGGTTGGCATGGAGCTGTCGCTCAATGCAGCACGCGCTCCTTGAGCGGTTTGGCGGGATTGCCAACAAAGACTTCGCTCTCGCCAATGCTTTTGTACACGCTTGATCGCGCTCCCACGACAGTGAGCTGCCCGACATCAACTCCCGGGCCGATGAACGCATCCGCACCTATCCATACATCGTCACCAACTGAAATCGGTGTCCTCAATAGTCGGAACGTATGGTCTGCGTAGTCGTGCGTACCCGCACACAGGTGAGCATACTGACTGATGATCGCACGCTTCCCGACGGTGATTCGGCCGAGCGAATACAAGATCGCATGGTCGCCGATCGTGCAATCGTCCTGCAGATCGATCATCCACGGAACTTCGATATTCACCGTTGGGCGGATCGCCACACCGCGGCCGATCCTCGCGCCGAACATGCGCAGAATCATGGCACGATACCGGTACCAGTTATGAAAGCTTATACGAAATGCAGGCTTGCCAATGAGCATCCAGATGGCCCGGCCGACCTTCTCGCGAAACGTCCACGGGCTCGCTTCCGGGTGCATTTGCTTTGTTGTGTCAATGGCCGGATCTGTCTCAACCTCGGCTGCTTGCACCACTCCCCCGTCAACACCTTCAGGCACGGCCAGGCCCTGGCGACTCGTGCCAAGTACATTCGACTGTTGTTGCGGCCCGCCAGTCGCGCCAGCGCGCTTCACCTCGCGGCGAATCTCGCGCAGCTTCAACGAGACCATCCGGTCATACATACCAATGAAGGTGCAGAACTGAAACCCAGTCCGGCCGTCGAGTATGCCAAGCCGGAGAATGTACATGTACAGAAATCGCCACAATGCAGGAAATGGCAGGTGTGGCGTAACGTTGCGCTTCATCCATCGGTTCCACCGGGCCTGCGCAGCCAGATTTGCCTTGGTGTCGTTATCTTTCTCGCCCATCATTTCGCTGAACAGTGCACGCGCCTCAAGCGTGGAATAGCGATTGTGCTTGGCAATGTAGTGTTCCAGGCCGCGGCGGTCTTCGTGCAACATCGGCTCGCGAATGCGTCCCACGGGATCGTCAATCACGAGATGCTCATGCACAGCACGATCTTCATACCGACCGGTGCCACGCTTGAAAAAGCGCAGGTTCCAGCTCGGAAAATACCCACAGTTGCGAATCGGTCTGCCAAGAAAGTACGTGAGGCGATTGATGAAAAAACCGTTCTCTGTCACTTCCTCAATCGCACGCGAAGCAATCGCTGTGAGTCTGTCGCGCACCTCGGGTGTGATCACCTCATCTGCATCCACAATGAGAATCCACTCGGATTGAAATGGCAGGTTATCGAGCGCCCAGTTCTTCTGCCGGGCGTACCCCTCCCAGTCATGGTGGACAACCGTTGCGCCGCCGCTCTCAGCAATCGACACGGTATTATCCGTCGAGCCACTGTCGATCACGAAGATGTTGTTTGTCCAGCCCTGCAGCGCGCTCAGACACTGCGGAAGATTGAGCTGTTCGTTGTAGGTAATGACCATCACGTCGATGCCGGTGATGGCATCGCGCGCAGCATCAGTTGACGGCGCATCGGCGGGCTGCCGTGTTCCCTGGCTTGTTGCAACCGCATCAGACATCTGCTCTCGACTCCTCACGCAGGATACGCTGCTTGAATCCCTCCGCTGGTGTGCCACGCGCAACAACCCACTCGGGTAAGTCCTTCATCACAGCCGAACGCGCGGCGACGACGGTTCCGTCACCAACTGTCACGCCGGGTGCGACGAATACATCCGCTGCGATCCAGCATCGCCGACCGATCGTGATCGGCATCGGCACCAACGGGTGTGCAGGATCTTCGTAGTCGTGCGTTGCCCCACACAAGTAGCTGTACTGGCTCACTGTTGAGTCTTCACCAATCTCGATTGTCGTGACACAGTAACAGTCGACATCGTCAGCAATGCACGCGCCTCGATGCATGACCAGATTCCAGGGCGCCCAGATGCGCGCTCGCGGATACACACGGGCTGTTGGGTGCAATCTCGCTCCACTCATGCGCAGCAGCGCATTACGCCAGCGATGCAGGTTCCGCGGAGACGGCCTGAACAGCACAACGTAGATCCACCCCCAGATAAGCCGACGCACACGGTCGCCAATCGAATGTGGGCTGGAGCGCTCGATCGGCGTCGTTCCGGCACGCGATGTGTGCTCTGCCTGCATCATGCTGATCGAAGCACTCCGTTCTTTGACTTGCCCGGCTCGCACGCGACGGTTTCCCAATCGATCCCGAGGACCGACGCACATGTATCGAACTGATAGCGGCCGAGCAGCATCTTCAGTTTGCCGAGCGTGCTTCGAATGCCCACATAACACTTGAATCGTCGTTTGATCGGCATTGGCACACGCGGGCAGTCGATTGCGAAATCGCGCGGGTGCAGGTAGACGACTGCGGGTCTTCCTTTCCGATTGAACTGTTCGAATCCACGCTGAATCATCGCGCCCGGCAGGAATCGCATGTAGCCTCCGCCGGAGAACGGGATGCGCCATGGCCCGAGC
>CAZVXI010000057.1:0-10709 GCA_964631295.1 uncultured Isosphaeraceae bacterium | reverse complement strand
TCATCGGTAGCTCCCGCAGGGTTTCGCCAGACGGGGTCGTGACGCTGTGCGGTTCATCGGGGCAGGGATATCCGCCATGGCCACGCGACGCGGGAAAGAGGCTCGCATCGTAACGCAAGCCAAGATCCGCGAGTACATCGAACGCCCACTCCGTACCGGGCGTGATAGAAAATGATGGTGCCCGGAATCCAACGACGCGTTGGCCGCCTGCCTGCTCGATCGCGTCGATCGATTCCCGCATGTCTTCACGGAACATATCCGGCGTGAGTTCATAGACCTTGCGGTGCCAGAATGAGTGTGTCCCGAGTTCATGCCCCTGATCAGCGATGCGCGCCACAAGCTCCGGATGGCGGTTGGCAATCCATCCGAGGATGAAGAACGTCGCACGCGCATTGTGATCACGCAGCGTGCCAAGAATCACGTCCGTGTACTTTTCGACCAGGCTTGGCAGCGTGCTCCACTGCTGTGTATCAGAGACTGCATCGATCTCAACCATGTGAAACCAGTCCTCGATATCGAAGGACAGAGCGTTCGTAATGGTTGCGTTGCTGGACATAGGCAGTGCTTCAGAACAGACGATGGCCCGTCTTGCGAAAGCGATTCAGATCATTACGCGTCGGCATCGAGAAATGCGACGCATCTTCCTCAGGGTTGTCAATCACGGGTGTATTCCCTGCTTCAACAAGGCGCACACATTCGATGATCGCTTCAGCAGCAATATCTTTGCTGCGCGCCATCACATCTTCCAGCGAATCCCACGGATGAATGCGATAGCGACGTTGGACAACGATCGGCCCGTTATCGATCTTCGCGTCAACGAAATGGATGCTCACGCCGCCTTGTGTCTCATTGTTGGCGAGAGTCCAGAAACTCGGCATCAGCCCTCGATATTTCGGCAGCAATGCGCCATGGCAGTTCACGATGCCGTGCGACATCTGGTCACGAAGCTTCTTCCCGTAAAATTGCGTTCCCGAGATTGACACAATGAACCCAACGCCCTTCTCAGCGAGATGCGATCGAAAGTCATCGCTGTTCACATCAACAGCTTCACTGACAGGAACATTATATTTCCTCGCCACCGCTCGCACGGAATAGCACCGGCGGGTTGAGCCGAGCATGTCGTTGACGAGCTTCGCCTTGATCTTGCGAAGCAGATAGCCACGAAGCTTCCACTGGAAGTAGTTGAAGCCGTAGAGTTTGTACAAATCCATCGCGGTCTGCAAGATGGTTCGTTTTCCCTGCGCGACAGATTGGATGTTGATACCAGCGGTTGAATCAGCGAACTCGCGCAGGTATTTGTCCAGAACGCGCGGCAGATAGAAGGGATCGTTTTGAATGAACACGTACTTCGTCAGCATGTGTCCCTCGCCGGCCCGGTTGGGTGTTGTGCAACGCGGGAGAGTGATCCCTCAGTCGCGACAAGCCCATTGATGATTGCGTCGAACTGTGGAAGCGTCGCGGTACTGCAGTAGGCATTCTCGAAGGCGCGGCGTGCATTGGTTGACCACATGCGCATGTCCTCATTGTCGCCTGCCGCCATCTGGCGAATCACGTCTACCAGGCTGTCGACATCGCCGTGCCGCAGACTCACACCGCAATGATGGTCGCGAATCGCGTCGTCGACGTTGCTTCCTTCCGGCCCGATGTACACAACCGGCAGATGCATCGCGAGGTTCGAGTGGAGTTTGCTTGGGCTCATGACACCGAGAATGCAGTCGCGAAGTGTGATTAGCGCGCAATCCGCAGCCGCCTTGACAGATGCAACGTCCTCTGCAAGCACATACGGATGCATGATCACATTTGCCAGGTTGCGCTGCTTCGCATCAGCTTCAACGGCTTCATACCGCGAGCCGCCGCCCACGAACAGGAACTTCACCGGTTCATCGCGCAACTGCTCCGCCGCGTCGAGCACGGTATCGAACTGATGCCCATACCCCATGTTGCCCATATAAAGCAGGACGAAATCGCCTTCGTCGATCCCGAGATCAGCCCGCTTGCTCCATGGTTCAGGCGATGCATCTGCCGGATAGGCGTCCGCCGGCTCCCAGTTGGGCACAACCGACACGGGCAGTTCGCGGTCTGCCGGCGTGTACTGGCTCATGAGTAGTTCGACCATGGCCGAGTCGAGGCAGACGAGATGATCCAGACGCCCGAACAGCGTCCGATTCATGAAACGCATGATGCGGGCAGCGACGCCGTTGGCGCGAAGTTTGTCAGATCGCTCCGCAAGCTCCGGATAGCAGTCCATGTTCCAAAGCACGATCTTCGCGCCGGGGTGGATGATCCGATGCACCACCGCTGCCCATGCGATGTAAGGCGGCGTTGTCAGCGAGATGATCGCATCCTGCCTGGGCAGAAACACCATCTTGCACAGCGCGCCAAAATAAAAGCTCGCGTAGTCGATGCAACGCGTCAGCACGTTCTTTTTGCCAAGTTGGGGCGTCCACATACGACACACGGAAGGATTGCCCTCGCGCTCGCTACGCGCGTCAGCTCGCGACTGCTTCACATAGCCGCCGCGACTCGCAACGATCGTGACATCATCACCTTGCTGTGCGCGGTGCTCGGCGAGCGATGCGGCCAGTTGGCCCGTCGGCGCGATGTCCGGTGCGTAATACTGGTTGATGATGGTCAGCCGCATGACATTCAGATCTCAATCGCATCGGGCACCCGGACCTACTGCGTGACAGCACCATGCTCGCGCCACCATTCGATGGTTCGCTGGAGGCCTTGCTCGAAACCAACCTCAGCCTGCCAGCCAAGCCGCTCTCGTGCCCGGGACGTATCCAGACATCGACGCGGTTGCCCGTCCGGTTTGCTGGAGTCCCAGCGAATCTCGCCCTCAAAGCCGGTCAGGCGGGCGATCAACTCCACCAGATCGGCGATGGTGATCTCCATACCAGTACCCAGGTTCACCGGGTCCGGTTCGTCCAATAACTCCGCTGCCCGGATGATCGCCTCGGCAGCATCGTCCACATAAAGGAACTCGCGGCTCACCTTGCCCGTCCCCCAGCAAACGATGTGGTCGCGGCCTTCCACACGAGCTTCTTCACACTTGCGGATGAGTGCGGGAATCACATGCGAGGTATGAGGGTCGAAATTATCCCACGGGCCGTACAAATTCACTGGCAAAACATACGCAGATTGCAGCCCGTACTGCCGGAAGTAGCCATCGAGCATCACCTGGGCGGCCTTCTTGGCGATCCCGTATGGGGCATTGGTTTCCTCGGGATAACCGCTCCACAGGTCCTCTTCCTTGAACGGCACTGGCGTGTGCTTCGGATAGGCGCAGATCGTGCCGACCTGTACAAACTTTTCGAGCCCGACCTTCCGCGCTTGCTCGATCAGATGCAGGGCCATGGCCATATTTGCGTAGAAGTAACGTCCGGGGTTGTCTCGATTTGCACCGATACCGCCGACTTCTGCTGCTAAATGCAAGACAACATCCGGCTTCATGTCTCGATAGAGCTGCTCCACATCGGCCTGTTGGGTCAGGTCGTACTGGGCGCTTCGCGGGATGAAAATATCCTCACAGCCGCGAGCTTTGAGCCGCTGGATCACACATCGGCCGAGAAATCCGGCTCCTCCGGTCACAACAACTCTCTTCTTCACGCCACCGTCCTCGCAAATACACGTGTCATGAACGACAGATCGGCGATATCCGGCTATCGTCCGAGCCGACACAGGATAGACCGCTTGAAATGGAGTTCGACGCGTGGCCTCAGACAACAGCAAACGAGCACTGATCACCGGCATTACCGGGCAGGATGGCAGCTACCTCGCCGAGTTTCTGCTGGAGAAGGGCTATGAAGTCCACGGGATTATCCGCCGCGCTTCCACCTTCAACACCGACCGGATTGATCATCTCTACCGCGACCCGCATGAGGCAGGCACGAACCTGTTCCTGCACTATGGCGACCTCGCCGATGCGAACAACCTCTCGCATGTGCTCGCCAAGGCCAGGCCGGATGAAGTCTATAACCTCGCCGCTCAGAGCCATGTCCGTGTGAGCTTCGATCAGCCGATCTACACGACCGATATCGTTGCGACCGGCGCGGTGCGGCTGCTCGAAGCCGTGCGCGATTACCAGCAGAAGTCCGGCAAGCATGTCCGGTACTACCAGGCAAGTTCATCGGAGATGTTCGGCAAGGTGCAGGAAGTCCCGCAGCGCGAATCCACGCCGTTCTATCCACGCTCGCCCTATGCATGTGCGAAGGTCGCCGCTCACTGGGCGACGATCAACTACCGAGAATCGTACGACATGCACGCATCGTGCGGGATCCTGTTCAATCATGAATCACCCCGGCGTGGCGAGACGTTCGTCACACGCAAGATCACCCGTGCCGTTGGACGAATCAAACTCGGCCTGCAGCACAAACTTTATCTTGGGAACCTTGATTCGCAGCGCGACTGGGGCTTCGCCGGCGACTATGTGCAGATGATGTGGATGATGCTCCAGCAGGATCACCCCGGTGATTATGTTGCTGCCACCGGCCACATGATCTCCGTGCAGGATTTCTGCGAGATGGCGTTCGCTCAGCTCGATCTTGACCATCGCGATCATGTTGAGCAGGACTCGCGCTACATGCGCCCGGCCGAGGTTGACCAACTGCTCGGCGATCCATCCAAGGCAGAGCAGCAGCTTGGCTGGAAGGCGACAACCAGCGTCGAAGAACTTTGCCGAATGATGGTCGAGCACGACCTCGAACTTGCCCGCCGCGAGAAAACGCTCCGCGATGCCGGGCATGAACTGCCCGCGTACTCAGGGCACGATCAATAGCTCACGCTCTGCACAATCCCAGACGAAGCAGGATTTGCCTGCACGCCGAAAGCTGCAAAGTCCGGATTTTTTGATCCGGGCCTGAATCCGGGTGTACCACACATCGAAAACGATTGAAGCCACGCAGGCATTGTTTGAAATCGTCGCGTCCAAAGTCGAAGCCAAAGGGCTTCGAGCGCGATCGGTTCGTCTGCTGGGCAGGCAAACCCTGTTGTGTCTGTGATTCAACATTTTTTCGAAAGGATCTACGCCAATGAAACTTGCAACTCTCCTGACCACCTCATTTGCTGCAGTAGCGATCGCCGCTCCAGCGAGCGTTTTCGCACAGTGCCAGTCTTCCCGTGCGGCAGCAACTCCGACGACACATGAAATGATGCCAGCGCAAGCAGACGACATCGTTGATGTTGCGATCGGTGCTGGCTCGTTCAACACGCTTGTCGCGGCAGTAAAAGCTGCGGGCCTCGTCGATGTGCTGAAAGGTGAAGGTCCCTTCACCGTCTTCGCGCCGACCGACGCAGCATTCGCCAAGTTGCCGAAGTCAGACCTTCAAGCGCTTCTCAAGCCCGAAAACAAGGGTCTGCTCACCGCGATCCTCACGTACCACGTCGTGCCCGGCAAGCTGACAGCCGCTGACGTCATCGCCAACAACAATGCGTCAACTGCCAATGGTCAGCAGATCGCATTCAACCTGGATGGTGAAAATGTCACCGTCGACAACGCGACAGTCGTGCAGGCCAACATCAACGCAAGCAACGGCGTGATTCACGTGATCGACGAAGTGATCATGCCCAGCACGAATGACATTATCTCAACGGCTGTTGGAGCGGGATCGTTCACGACGCTCGCGACGGCACTCGATGCGGCTGCACTCATCTCTGCGCTGCAAGGTGATGGCCCGTTCACAGTCTTCGCCCCGACCGACGAAGCATTCAAGAAGCTCCCCAAGGGCACAGTCGAATCGCTGCTCGAGCCGCGTAACCGCAACAAGCTGACTGCGATTCTCAAGTATCACGTTGTTCCGGGCCGTGTCTACGCTCGCGACGCGATTGCAGCCCAGCGTGCTGGCACGCTCGAAGGGAGCAAGGTCCGTGTCGGCATCAGTAACGAAGGCCGCCTGACAGTCAATGGCGCGAACGTCATCGCGGCCGATATTGACTGCACGAACGGTGTGATCCACATCATCGATGAAGTGATTCTCCCGTAACCTGACCGAAGGATGTCGCTTTGACCCTCTGTCTGGTCCCAAACGATGTCCTCGCTGCGGCGAGGGGTATAATAGATGACATCGGCGCTTCTGTGCAGGAGCGCCGGTGTCATTCCTGTTTACCCCGTTCGTTGCGTGAAGAGCCCGTGTCTGATTCGATTCTCCAACGCGTTGCCGCCGGTGACGCTGCTGCAGTCAATGAATGTATTGACCGCTACAGCGGCCTTGTATGGTCACTTGCCCGGCAGTTCACCCGAAATGCCGGCGACGTGGAAGACGCAGTCCAGGAGATATTCATCAATGTCTGGAAGAGTGCCGATCGGTTCGACCCGGGCATTGCATCTGAGGCGACGTACATCGCGATGATCGCACGCCGTCGGTTGATCGACCGCACGCGGGCTGCAGGCCGTCGCCCGAAACCGACATCACTGTCTGAAGGCGATGACTTCTCGGACACGATCCCGTCGGATGTGGGACTCCCGGAGAACCCGGGGACGCTCGACGAAGAAACAAGCCGGGCGTATGAAGCGCTGAGCCAATTGCGGGAAGAGCAACAGCAGGTGTTGAATCTCGCGATCGGGCACAGTCGAACATACCAGCAGATTGCTGACCTCACCGGCATGCCTTTGAGCACTGTCAAAACCCACGCCCGGCGGGGATTGATGCGTGTCCGTGAGATCATTGCTGAACAGGAAGCACAGTCACAAAGTGCGGGGGCCGCAAGTTGAGCGTCGTGCCTGACAACTCGTTCCATGACAGTGATGCGATGAATCACATGATCGACCGCGCGCTGGCTGGCGTGGACGACGCCGGCTCGCCGGAGGATGATGCAGCACCGACCGACTGGGATCTCACGGCAGCGCTCATTCAGCGAACACTTGCTGCGACGTCCACAAGTGCGAACAAACAAGTGCCACAGGCAGTCATCGACCGCCTCCGCGCAACCGCGGCTGATCAGTTCGCAACCGAATCCGCAGTCGAAGCATCCGGATCGGTCGCGCCGCGATACGACCAGCCGAGGCGCTCAACTTTGCCATCGCTATTTGTCGCCTGGGCCGGCTGGCTTGCCGCGGCTGCGTGTCTGGCGATCGCTGTGTTCGCGTGGATGCCGCGGGCTGACCCATCGCTGCGTGAACAGCGTGCCGCACTGATTGCCCAAGCGCCCGATGCCATCTCTGTGACACTGGCGAATCCATTTGGCGATCAGGCCGCAGCCAGTGCAAGTGGTGATATTGTCTGGAGCGATGCGCGTCAGGCGGGGTACATCCGTATTTCCGGCGTGCAGGTGAATGACCCGGCGACAAACCAGTATCAACTCTGGATCTTCCGAGAGGGGTCGCTGGCGAATCTGGAAACATTGGAAGCGCACCCTGTCGATGGCGGTGTGTTCAATGTCGCAAGCACCGGCGAAGTGATTATCCCGATCGATGCCAAGATTGAAGTGCAGGAACCGACTGCATTTGCGATCACAGTGGAAGAGCCCGGCGGCGTGGTTGTCTCCGACCGCGAGCGGATTCCACTCGTCGGAGATGCCGTGGTCGCTCGATCGCAAGCGTGATTTTGCTTGACGCAACGCCCCACTGTCTGCTTCCATACAAGGGAAGCGACGATGTGTCGTGGCTGTGTTGATTGTTTTTTTTGCCTTGGAGGGTGGAATGCTTCGCGTTCACCAACTGCGCGTTCTTGCCTGTTTTATCATCAGTCTCTTGCTGCACTCGGTTGCTCAAGCGATCGACGAGCATGACTTTGATTACTATGGCGGGCTGACATACGACGACGCAGTTCCGTCGCCTGCTGACTACCTTGGCTATGAGATCGGTGAGCACTTCACCCGCCATGCTGATCTGGTCAACTATTTGTCCCACATCGCGGAGTTGTCGGATCGCGTGGAGATCGAGCAGTACGGGCAGACGCACCAGCGTCGGCCATTGCATCTGCTCACGGTTTCCTCGCCTGAGAATCTGACGAATCTGGACGAGATTCTCGCGCGAAACCTCGAACTGTGTGATCCGGAAACGACTGATGAACGCGCGCAGGAAATCATCGACACCAACCCCGCGCTTGTGTGGTTCAGTTACAACGTGCACGGTAACGAGCCTTCGCCGGCAGAGACCGCCATCGCACTGACGTACACGCTCGCTGCGGCAACGAATGCGGAAGTTCGAGATCTGCTCGACAATGTCATCGTCTTCATTGATCCGATGCTCAATGCCGACGGCCACGCGCGATACGTGAACTGGTACCAGACGGTGCTCGGCATGAATCCGAATGCAGATCCGAATGCGGCCGAGCATAATGAGCCCTGGCCCGGCGGGCGGACAAATCACTATTACTTTGACCTCAACCGCGACTGGGTCTGGCTCGTGCAGGTTGAGTCGCAGCATCGCATCAAGGCATATACCCGCGTGCGGCCGCACCTGCATGTCGACTTTCACGAGCAGGGATACCGCAGCCCGTTTTTCTTTGGCGCGGGCGATGATCCCTACAACGTCAACATCCCCGCGGAAACACGCACGTGGGTGGAGAAGTACGGTCAGGCGAATGCAAAAGACTTCGACCGTGAAGGACTCGTATACGCGACGAAAGAACGATTCGATTATCTTTACCCGGGCTATGGCAAGGTCCTGCCTGTCTACCACGGCGCGGTGGGCATGCTTGCAGAAAAGGGCGGGCACTCGCGCGCAGGCCTGGCGATCGAGGTCGGCGAGCATTACACGCTCACCTTGCGCGAACGCACGTATCACCATTGGCTGTTGAGCATGAGCAACCTGCAGGCAACACATGTCAATCGACGCGGCCAACTCGAGCGATTCCGGAAGTTCTTCGTCGATTCGGCACACGCAGAGGCGCACCCGATCAAGGCGTTCGTGATCTCGCCGGGCAACGACCCCGCTTTGCTCCAGCGCGTCTGGACGATTTGCAATGAGCATGGCATCGAGATCGAAACGGCGGCGGAACACGGTTCCATCGATGCCCATGACTTCGGCTCGGGCGAAAAGGTCAAAGTCGATGTTCCTGCCGGGACGTGGATCGTGCGCACAGATCAGGCAATGGGCCGCCTCGCTCTGGCGCTGTTCGAGCGCGATCCGGTGGTGACCGACCCTGATACCTACGACCTGACATCATGGTCCCTGCCACTCGCATTCGGCCTTGACGCGTGGTACGCGAAGTCCCCGGTGACACTCAGGAGCGAAACGCTTGAGACGTTCGCTCCCCGGGCTGCCAGCATCTCTGCAGGTGACCCGAACCACGCGGTTGCACTGGTTGTTGATGCATCGCAGTACGCATTCCCGCAGGCGATGGGGCTTGCAGCAGCGCATGAACTGTTCTGCAGAGTTGCAGGTGAACCTATCACAGTTGACGGCAGGCGATTCTCGGCTGGATCGCTCATTATTCATCACGTGCGCAACGCACCGGGCGCGCTGGACGCGTTTGCTGACGATCTCGCGAGCCTCGGCCTCGATGCGCACCGCGCATCCACCGGCATGACAGCCGACGGCCCTGTGCTGGGCGCGAATGCGAACGCCATCGCTGATGTTCCAACGGTCCTGCTGCTGCGAGATGAATCGCTGAGTTCGTACAGCTTCGGGCAGCATTGGCACCTGCTGGATGTTGCCCAGCCGATCCCACACACGGTTGTCACAGCAAGTTCGCTTGCGTCGGCAATGAATGATGCAAACGTTCTCGTGCTTGCTGATGGCAACCCGGCAGGCGCAATCTCCAACGCGCAGGTCGGTGCGCTCAAGCGCTGGGTGCAAAGTGGCGGCGTCGTCGTTGCCTCAGGCAGTTCCGCGTCATGGGCGAGCAGAACACTGCTCGATCTCGAGATGCCCGACGAGGCAGATGATGATCGGCCGACACGATCGGAGATCTCTTACGAGCAAGGGCGCGACAGATCGGTGGAAGACCGCATTCCCGGGACGAATGTGCGTATCGATGTTGATACAACTCATCCGCTCGCGGCCGGCCTGCGCGCGTGGTACGGCATTATCAAGCGGGGTGATCGCGTGCTCCCTGTGGCCGATGGTGGTTCGGTCATTGCCCGCATCGACCCGGACCAGCCGCTCATCGGCGGGCTGATGTCGGATCGCAACCAGCAGCGCCTGGCAGGCCAGCCCTGGATGACCCAGCACAGTGTCGGGCGCGGTTCGGTTATCTGCATCGCCGACGACATAACCCTTCGCGGGTTCCAGTACGGTCCACTGCGTATGCTGATGAACGCGATTACGCTCGGCCCAAGTTCCTGATGATGAATCGATTCGAGACGGTGATGCCCCAGATCAACTTTGCCATGGTTGGCGCGATGACCATTGCGGTGTTGGCTGCGATCCATGGTTGCCAGGCAGGCGGCGACCGTGTGTCTGCTGCGCAGCCGACCAACGTCGACCCGGCGATGATGCCGCTGCAGGGCGCGTGGCAGTCGGCGGGAGGCGATACGCTGCTGCACATCACGGGCAGGCATTGTGTCACCTACGCAGATGGACAGCAGAGCTTCACGCAGATCGTCCAGTTACCCGATGGGCGGTTTGCTCGAACGATCTTCACATCCGGGATGCACATGCCAGGCATGCTGTCGCGCAGTGATGAAGGCCAACTTGTCGTTGAGAACGCTCCGTGTGGTGAGAGCAGAACATTCACCCGACTCGACACCGTGCCGGTCCAACTGCGCATCGATCCGTTCGAGCCTGGCTCACCTCGAGGATCCTGATCTCCTTGATACATGGC
>CAZVXI010000056.1:6901-16321 GCA_964631295.1 uncultured Isosphaeraceae bacterium | reverse complement strand
GGGAGCCGGCGTGATCGAACAAGTTCGGCAGCGTGTGCACTGGCCGCTGGCGCTGTGCAGCATGGCGGCACTGGTGTGGTTGCTGGTGGCGCGCGTGGCAGGGCCGCTTGATCTGTGGGATCAGACGCAGCCGAAGACGATCTGTTACACAACGGACATCGTGCTGCATGGCAACTGGATCCTGCCGATCGAGGCGGGCGAGCGGCCTGCAACGAAGCCGCCGTTGTATAACTGGATCGCAGCGCCGTTCGTGTGGCTGCTGGGGTTCGGCAGTGTGATCGCCCACAAGATGCCGAGCGTGATTTCGATCGCGCTGTGCTGGCTGCTGGTGGTGCGTCTGGGGAATGGGATTGACCGCAGATCGACGGGGGGCGTGGGGCAGGAACATGTTCCGATTGTCGGCTGGCTTGCGGGGCTGATGCTTGTGTCGACGTATCCGATGTTCAAGCTTGGGTATCTCGCCCGGCCGGACATGGTGCTGACGTTGTGGATCGCGGTGGCGTGGGTGGCGGCGACGGCGATGTATGTGCGTGGAGGTTCGCAGCGCATGTGGTGGTTGCAGGCGGTGCTGTGGGTGTCGATCGGTCTGGCGGGATTGACGAAGGGGCCTGCGGCACTGGTGCCGGTGATCTATGTATTTCTCGCGGCGCGTGTGATTGGCGGCTCGTGGGGTACGGTCAATCGCAGTGGATGGTGGTGGGGTCTGCCGCTGGCGCTGGTGATGACGGGCACATGGGTCGCTGCTGCGTGGATGATTGACCGCGAGCATGTGCTGCAGGTGCTGTGGCATGATGAGATTTACGGCAGGGTGACGGGCACCGGGCCCGAGGGAAGTGACAAGGGGCCGATCGGTTTCGTGATCGACCTGCCGAACATGGGGGGGTACTACCTCGGGCGATTTGCGCCCTGGTCGGTGCTGACAATCATTGCGTTGTTTGCGATGATCAGGCGGCACAAGGGGGCCGATGCGGATCAGTATCGCGAGCGTGGATGGCGATTGTTGCCGGAGGCCGCCCGGCCGTGGCTGCTGGGAGCGGTGGTGTTCATCGTTGTGACGATCGGGTTCTTCACGCTCAGCACGGGCAAGCGGGCCGACTATCTCGCGCCGTGTTACCCGGCAGCGGCGATCCTGGCGGCGTGGTGGTCTGTGCACATGCGGCCACGCCTCGGTGTGAAGGCACCATGGTTGGTGTCGGTCGCAGGGGCGGTGATCCTGACGGTGATGACTGTGTCTGATCAGCGGCAGCCGGCAGCACCGTCGCCGGAGTTCCCGCGGAAGCTGGAGCAGTTCGCATGGGAGGCGAGGGAGGCGATTCACACAAGCCCGGCACCGATCGCGTTCTGGCAAGGCGGCACGTATTTCCAGGCGCTGTTCGGAGTGAGCATGCGCGAGGATGGGCGCGTGCCGTTGTCGTTTGCGAGTGAGGGAACGCCGTTCTGGCTCGTGACGATCCGGGATGACTCGCTGGATGATCGCATCGAGTCGATCGTGGCGAGTTCCGGCGGCGAGTTGGAGGGGGAGATTGTGGTGGAGTCAGCCGACATGGGCTGGCCCGGGCACTGGCCAACACGGCATCTGCTGATGCGTTTCCAATAGGCCGGATGCGGTTGAGATGTCAAACGGGGAAGGAATTCAAGCGCCTGTCGGAGGCGTTCCGATAAATCCTGCGCCCCGCTGATTTTGCGCGGTCGGGCCTGGACGCCCGTTGGCCGCGAAAGGAGACCCGTGCGGACGCTGGCGATCGTCAACCAGAAAGGTGGGAGCGGTAAGACCACGACTGCGATCAATATCGCCGCGATTTATGCGGCGCGCGGGCTGCGAACGCTGCTGGTTGATATGGACCCGCAGTCACATTGCGCTGCCGGGCTGGGGGTGCCGGATGATCGCATTGAGTACGGCATCGCCGATGCGCTGCTGGATCAGAGTAAGAGGGGCCCCGATCCTGATGATCTGGTGTGGGAGGTCACGCGGAACCTTGATCTCGCGCCGAGCACGTTGCGGCTTGCGGGGCTGGAGGCACCGGGTGGGGGGTTGCACGAGCTTGAGGACAAGGACCGCCGACTGCTCAACGTGTTGCGGAGTCTGGCGGATCGTTACGACCGCTGCGTGATCGACTGCCCGCCGACGATCGGCATTCTGACATACAACGCGATGCGTGCATCGCGCGAGGCGCTGATCCCGGTGGAGACCGGCTTCCTCGCGATGAAGGGTGCGAAACGCCAGTGGCAGACGATCAAGCATCTGGTTGATCGCATCGATCGTTCGATCGCTGTCCACGTGCTGGCGACGATTCACGATGCTGAGTCGCGCGCGTCATGTGATGTGCTTGATGCTCTCCGGCGTGACTTTGCGGGACAGATCGTTCCGATCGTGATTCACAGGCATGAACAGCTGCGCGAGGCAGTAAGCTTCGGGCAGCCGATTATCGAGTTCGCACCAGACAGCAAGGCCAGGCTGGATTACGAGCGGCTCGTCGAATGGCTCGAGGATCATCTGCCGACGCCCAAACGCGAACAGCCGGACTCCGCGGCGGTTCGGCCGCTGCCGAATGTTGGCCCGCTGAGCGATGAACGGCTCCCACCGCTTCCTTCGACCGCTCGCGTGATGACTCAGGCAGATCATGCCGCGCCGCCCAGCAGTCGTGCTGCGGAGATGGTGCAACGTGTACAGGGGCTCGCGCGCCGAGCGGCCGATGAAGGCAAGCGACTCGACGAGTTGGTCGAGGATGCGATCCGCAAGCAAGATGATCGCCCCGGCATTGTCGTCAATCCAATCAAGGTGCCGGTTGATTCCCCGACGACCGACGAGCAAGCAGTCCCGGCAGAGAAGGATGCGACCAGCACCGCGGCGGCAAAGCCGGACGTGCAGCAGTCGGTCGAGCAGGCCGAAGGCTTCATCTACGCCGTCGAGGTGAAGGCCGATCAGCCCGTCTTCGATACGACCCGGATTGGCAGAAAGCCAACTATCGTTTGCGATGATGAGACTGAGGCGCTCGATTCAGTTGTCGCCGGTTCGTCCGATCGAACGACCAGCCCGCTGGCCGAAACGGATGCGGAACCAAGTATTGATCGCGCTGCGCGGCCGTCGGTTGTTCTGACACGATTTGCCGCCGCGGAGAGCGAAAGCGCGTCGGAAGCGAGTAATCGACACACGCATTTGTACGGTGTTCGGGAAACGGCGCGCGGGGTGCTGTTTGTGCAGCCGGCCAGTTCCGGGCGGACGATCGCGGTCGCGGGGCAGTTCAATGGCTGGTCAGCGACAGCAAATCCACTTCGACTGAATCCGCAGTTGATGCTGCACGAGGCGGTTGTGCCCATTGAGGCTGGCACGTATGAGTATCGCCTGGTGATTGATGGCAAGTGGCAGCCGGATCCTTACAATGCTCGTCGTCGATTTGATCAGTATGGCGAGGAGCACAGCATCATCACGGTGATGCGTTCGCCAGTCGCCAGGGAAGGCGTTGTCGAGTCTGCCGATCTGTGCAGGATGCATGGAGCAGATCCGCCAACGGCCATGGAACTCCAGACCACGCAGGCAATGCCATGAGTACAGGCCACGATCCGTATGACGAGCTGGCAGCAATGTTCATCACAGAATCGGACCGCACGGGTTCGACGGATGGCTTGCCGACCATGACGATCGAAACGCTGCTGGTCGGGCATCTTCCGGTCCGCGCCGGGCTCTGGCTGGCACCCTATGCCGATGCGATTGCTCGCGATCGTGGCCCGACAGTGCTTATCCGCCTGGACCGCGATGAACCAAGCGTGCAACTGCTCCGCGGGCCGGATGGCATTGCGCGGCCGCACAGCGGGCTGGATGTTCGTGAGGTGATCTTTGAACTCGCCGGCGCAGCGCGGAACTGGATCGTTCTCGGGCGGCCCGATCGTCAGCCGGGCGAGACAGCAGGCGTTGATTCTGACCGCGTCACGATCCTGAGCAGCGCCGATCCTGCTGCGGTGGTGGCGGCGTATGACGTCGTCAAGCATCTTGCTGAGTCTGTGCGCGAGGCGGAGCAGATGCTGCCGAGAGTCGCGCTTGCGATCCTCGGTGCTGATGAAGCAGAGGCGCAGCGGGTGTTCGATCGTGTGAACCGTACGACGACGTCGTTTCTGGATGTCGAGATCGACCATGTACTCACACTCGCGAAGATGGACGCCGATGTGCGCTCATCGATGTATCTGGACTTCCCTGGGCTGCCCTGCCCGACGTTGCAGCAAGTGAGTGGGTGGATTCGTCAGGCCGGCCGCGGTGATGTTGACGTGAAGAGCCACGAGGCCGTCGATGATGCGCGCGATGATGGCTTGGTGGTCGAAACGACTATCGCAACACCGCACGTAGCGGAGCCGACCACTGCTGCTGCCGAGGATATGGAAAACGCATGGCAGGCTGCGGATGACATTGATGCAGCACCCATTGTCGAGGTCATCAAAGGCGATGCTCCAACCGAGCACGCTGCATCGGACACCATTGCGCGCGGGCCGGGCAGTGACGAGCCCGCATCATCAGAGCCGGCCAGGCTTGCTCCAGCCCCGGTGATGGATGTGGAACCGAAGCGTCCCGAAGCCATCCATGAGCCGGATGAAAAAGGCCGCCCGACGCCACTCGCAGAACACGTGAAAGGGCTTACGCCTTTGCGTCCACGGTGTCCGCATCATGAGCATATCGAGCTTGCAGTCGATGCGCGTGGGCGCGTGCATCTGCTCGGGCGTGAGGCTGCGATTCGCGATCTCCACTGTGTTGCCCAGTGGGCGAAGGCGCACCGTGAACTGCTCGCGATGGCATGCCCGGAAATCAATACAGATTTCGATGGCCGCATCACGAGCCACGTCTTCACCGACCAGCCCACGAAGGTGTCTGATCTGCACGGCGGCGACATGCGATTGCATGTGCTCGCGCCGGTGGAAGTCGATGGCAAGCGCGGCTGGTACGCTGCAGCACTCAACTGAAAGCTGCCCGTTTGAGGCCACGGCCCCTGAATGACGATCGGGCTGCGTCGCGCGCTATGATCCTGCCATGGACCGACAGCCCGCGATGGCGATGGGCCTGCCAAGCGCCCCGCCGACAATCGCAGACAGCCCGATGCGTCGGCGGTTACTCGCCGCGGCGGTGGCCATGCCATGCGCGATTGTGCTTGGTCTGGCGGCCTATCTCACGCCGGCTGGGGAGGGCCATGGCACGCATGAGCAGTTGAATCTGCCTGAGTGTGGTTGGATCACCATGGCGGATATGCCCTGTCCGAGTTGCGGGATGACGACCGCTTTCGCCCATGCTGCCAACGGTGATCTGCTCTCATCCTTCCTGACGCAGCCGCTGGGGGCCGCCTTGGCACTCGCCACAGCGATGACGCTTGTCATTGCGACCTACATTGCCATCACAGGCTCGAAAATTGGTGCAGTCTTTGGCCAGCTATTGAGCCGCAAGACCATCTGGTATAGTGCGGCATTCGCAGCGCTGGCGTGGGGATACAAGATCCTCAGCCATCGCGGCATGATTTGATACTCCACTCTCAAGGCGGCCTGACCATGTGGCAGCACACGCAATCTCGATTCGTCAACCGACTACTCGGCGGGGCTCTGGGCGTTTGGGCGTGCCTGCTCGCGGGCTGTGCGGCCGGCAACCTGCTTGGTGGGATGGCTCAGAACTTCGAGTACCAGAAGAAAATCCAGGTCTTGCCGAAGTACGAGGGTCTGGAACACAAGACGGTTGCGGTTGTGGTGAATGCCGACCTTGCCACGCTGTACGAGTTCCCCGGACTGACAATGACGATCTCGACGGGAATCTCTGCGCGAATCAACGAGTACGTTGACGGGACCAGCGTTGTTGATCCACGCATCATCCAGAAGTGGCAGTACCAGACACCGCAATGGAACGCCCTGCCGTACGGCGACCTCGTGGAGCAGTTGAACGTCGATCGCGTCGTGTATGTCGATCTGTACGAATGGCGTTTGCACCCGCCGGGCAACCAGTGGATGTGGGATGGTGTCGCAGCGGCGAACATCGGCATCATCGAGCGCGACGGAATCATGCCGGATATCTTCTCCGATGAGTTCAGCATCATCTCGGAGTTTCCCGCAGAGAGCAACATCACCCGTGATGGCGCGAATGAGAACCAGATTCGCACCGGATTGCTCGCAGAGTTCATCAAGGAAACATCATGGTTGTTCTACGAACACCTCGAACCGAAATACCCGGACAAGTATCGCCCGGAACTTGATCGCCCGGCACGTTCCAGTCGCTCTGGATAAGGCACAACCCATGCACCGCACGCACCGAAAGACAACTGCCCGGCGGATGCTCCCGTTTGTGGCGGCAATTCTCACCACCGCGATCGTGGCGGGCTGCAACTATGTTGTGCCAATCGCATACATCGTCTCGCCCGAGCCAACCGTCCCGGCAGAGTACACGCCCAACGATGTGAAAACCGTCGTTTTCATTGATGATCGCGAGAACCTCATCAATCCGATCAGCCTGCGGCGAGTGGTCGTCGACCAGGTGACCGAAGAACTGCTCAAGCATGAAGTGGTCACCACGATGGTCAGCCCGCGTGATGCGACAGCGGTTGCGTCGCAGAGCGATACGTCCGAGGAGTTGATGCCAATTGGAGAGATCGGTCGAAACGTTGGTGCGGATCAGGTGATTTACATCGTTATCGAGTCATTTGTTCCATCGGTTGATGGCATCACGCCGCGCGCCGGCGCAATCGCGTATGTGAAGTTGATCGACGTCGTCAACGAGGTTCGTCTGTTTCCAACTGGTGAGGACGGCAACACGCTGCATTCGGTCAGGACGATGACGGGCGAACTCCCCGATGAACTATATCAGTCGCGCGGGCAGCGCATGAAAGTGCTGGAGATGCTTGCAGTCGAACTTGGCAGCGACATCGCCAAGGTCTTCTACGAACACAAGCCCGATGATGCGCTCGGCAGCAACTTGAATCCACGCTGACTCCGAGAAGCGTTTGGCCATCGTGATCACCTGGAATCGCAACACGCTGCCTTTGTCTGCCGTCGTGTGCGCTGAGTTCAATCGAACAAAGGATCGAGCACGCGTTCGGCGACCCCGTTGTATAAATCATCAAGGAGATCTTCCGGCAATGCGCGGCCTCGCAGCAGCGGGGCTGACATCGCATCGTGCGTTTCTGGATCGATCATCTCCAGGTCAGGATCGGCAATGGGTGATTCACCGTCGTAATCCGTCTCAAACATCGTGCGATAGGCCCAGTACCGGCTCGCATAGAGATCGAACGCTTCATCTGGCGAACTGGCCTTTTGATACATGGGCTTGTCATCGTCTCCAACATGCTCGAGGTGCTCTTCGGTGGAGACGATGTCGGAGCCGAACATGATGCGCTTGCTGTACTTGCGGAAGAAGGTAAGCAGTTCATCATCCGAATGCCTGCTGAGTTCGCGCACCTGCCACTTGCATGCGCTGCAGTCGAGCGAGAGGTTTGGATGTCGATCGAGCAGGCCGGAGAGAAAACCCAGATCTTCCGGCCAACCGGCCATATGGGCTGCGATCCACTGGACATCGTTGAAGCGCTCCATGAGTTGCTCGAACGGTTCATACTGCTGGAGCTTGGTGCCGTACTTGTCTGCGTCGGCATACTTTGTGGCGAACCATGTGTCCGGATCGGCGACGTGCACCATGAAGGCCATGCCCATGTCGCGTGCGGCTTGCATGACTTCGATTTTGTACGGTGAATCGAGCTTCATGTATCCCGGATCGCCAAGTTCTTCTGCGTAGTCGATCGAGCGCGGCGCGACCCAGAACTTGACAATGCGCGAACCGAGTTCGTGGAACTTCTCCACCGTCCTGAGATAACCTGGGCCGAACTCCTCACGGGCATCGCCTGAGCGGAAGTTGGGCACTGCGATGAATCGCACGGTTTCTCCCATGGCTTCGATTGTGTCCTCGACCGATGGCAGAGGGACCATGGTGTAGACAGTGCCGACCCCATAGAGATCTGCTGCGCGGCGGAAGATCTTCGCTGCTTCCAGCCCGCCAATGTGCGTGTGGGCATCGACGATGGGTTTGTCGCGCTCCGGAAAATTCGCTGCGAGGGCTTCGTAGTCGAGGCCGAATCGATTCGATGGATTCACCGGTCGCACACGCTGTGGTTGAGCGATGGACGATGCTGGGATGACAGTCATGGGCCGATGATAGGTCTGCGAGAGAGGCTTGGTCCGGGCCTCAGGCAGAAGGCGGGTATTGCTGCCAGACGGGGTTGCCGTTGCAGTCCGTGTACACCGCTGGTCGGCAGGCGTGCATGGTCTCCGCGGCTTTCACCTCAGCCACGTAGAGTCGGTGGTCAGACTCCATGTCCACATGGCGCACAACCTCGCAGTCGAGAAAACTCATCGCCCGCGTGACGACCGGAGCGCCGCTCGGAGCGCAGCGCGTCGGCAGGGTGACAAATGGGTCTTCGCCGCGATCGGGCGGACTCGTAAACTTCTTGATCAGGAAGCGATCATCCGCACTGACCTGGCATAGTGCGAAGGATCGCGAATCGCGGATCAACGGCTCCACAGCGTGACCAGTCCGCAGGGCGACCATCAGGAGCGGCGGGCTGATCGAGCATCGCTGGACCCAGGCGGTGAGGGCTCCACTGCGATCGCCTTCGAACGCGGATGTGAGCAGGAACAGCCCACAGGGGATCTGCCCGATCGTGCGCTCGGAGAGCAATACCTGGCGTGGCGGCGTCGGTGACGCATGGCCATTGTCTCGGCCCGCCGAGCCGGTCCCGTTTGATCCACCTTCGGTCCACATGTTGTGTGTCGATCGGCCGGATGGGACTCGCGTATAAGCCATCCGTGCCAAGCGATCCGGGGTGATGCTTACCCAGCCCGCACAGAAGTATTGATATGACAGAAGCTTACCGGACGTGCGGCATGGGCGTTCGGGCTTCTGAACGGTCCGACTTCAACTCGACGATGTGAAGTTGTTCAGAAAAATGGGAAGTTTGTGCATTGAGGTGTTGCGTTGTGGGGCAAAGTGGGTAGATTACCCTCTCCGGATTGACGAGGGACTGGATGCGTGCTTTTCACAGGTCATTACGAACACTCGATCGATGCCAAGTTCCGTGTGGCGATCCCATCGGAAATTCGTGGCCGCATGGATCCGGAGACGGACGGCTCGGCGTTCTACGCGATCATCGGGCCAAATGGGGCGATCTGGCTCTGGCCGGAGAAGACCTTCGAACGCATGGCGGACGACATGGAACGTTCGATGGCTCCAGGGTCGGAGATGATGGAGTTCGACGAAGTAACTTTCCCGGAGGCGCGATGGGTGGAACTGGACAAAACCGGTCGAATCCGGCTGCCGGAGCAGATGCTCGGCGAGGCTGGCATCGTTGCGAGAGTCGTGATCCTCGGGATGCGCAACCGCCTCGAACTGCGCGATCCGGCCGAGTGGAATCAACG
>CAZVXI010000056.1:0-6891 GCA_964631295.1 uncultured Isosphaeraceae bacterium | reverse complement strand
GCACACGCGTCACGTCGGGCCGAGATAGCTCGCCTCGCGCGACCGTCCATCGAGCGGGGGAAGACCGACGGTGCGTAACCGGCGAAAGTCAGGCAACATGCTCGATGCCAGGGCGCATCCATAATCAGGAGAGTCACCAGACGAATGCAAGTCCGCGCGCACGGATGCGGCGGTTTGCAACGCAGGCGGGCCAGCGGTGGGTGAGTGAAACGGGCACGGACACCCCGATGCAGCCTCATCAACGGTCAGCAATGGTTCCAGGTTCAGATTGTCACGGACGACACTCGAACCATTTCGTTCGCCCCACAATGCACGGACTCGCAGCGTGGGTGAACATCGGCGGCGCGGTGGATGGGGAGTTTTCTCTCAATCGCGTCGGTTGATCTCCGCTCGCGGCTCCTGCACGAGCCGTGAGCGCTTCCTGCCATTCGGGTCGATGCATCATCAGGCATCGATTCCGACCCACGTACCCGCAGCATGTTCCCACCCGTGCTGCGGGATTTTCATCCATGCGATCAGGGCATTGTCATTGCGATGCGCTTGGCCTGATCGAGCCGACGACCGACGGGTTGTCTGAAAGGATCTGCTCAGCGACTTCGCGGCGATGCACTGGAACCTCCCGTGGGAAGTCAAATGCGAGCCGAACCCGATCGCCTTTGATCGATGCGATCCGCACAATCCCCAGCGGCTTCTGTGGATCGCCAATAACGACTTCTTCGCCTTCGCGACGAGTGATGACAAGCATGGGATACGACCTCCTGCCCATGAAAAGTGCGCGCGATCAATGCACGCTCCCACCAGCAGGAATGCTACCCGATCCGGAGCAGCAGAGGTCCGGAAATCCATGGATTTTCGTCAATGAGTATCCACGCGGCTCAGGCGACTTCCTGTACCTGGGTGATGCCTTCCACCCGATCGATCAACTGACGCTCGATCCCGGCCTTGAGTGTGATCTTGCTCGAGGGGCAGCCAACGCAGGCCCCATGAAGGCGAACGAGCACGGTGCCATCGTCCTCCACGCCAACCAGTTCCACATCGCCTCCGTCGAACTGCACGGCCGGGCGAATCATCTCGATCACATCGCGCACCTGCGACACGATCTCCGGCGAGATGGCGTCAGTTCGGTTTACTTGCGATGGTTGATCTGGCACGGCGTTCAGAACCTTGGAATACATCTGATGTTAGGGCGCTCGCGCGCTCCGAACCATTCACTGCCGGCGTACACTTTGACATGCCAGTCCGCCTGACGCCTTCGAAAGCAACGATAATCGCGATTGCTGTGGGAATCGCGACCTGCCTGCCCGGCTGCGGCCCCACGCCAATCACCGATCCATACGCCATGCTTGCCGACAATACGCAGCGGCCGGCCCGGCACCTTGCAGCGATGGACCTGCTTGATGCCACGCCGAGTGATGGTCAGTACATCAAACGGCTTCACCTGCTCATCTGGGCACCCGGCTATACGCTGCAAGTGCGAGAGGCGGCTCTCGACCGGCTCGAACTCGTCGACCACGAAGGCCTCCAACAGACGATTCGCGAGCAGTTGCCGCCGATGACGGCAATGCTCTGGCGCGAGCGCCTCTGCGAGATCATCGCCGAACGAGCATGGGTACACCAGACGCCCACGCTCATTCGCGCCTGGGCCCGCCGAGGCGAACCAACCATCGATCAGACGAAGTGGCCGGAGTACACGGCGCTCGCCGCGCTGCATCCGGGCAAGCATGTTGTCGACGTTCTGTTTGAGACATTTGTTGAATCACGATCAGTTGTGCAGCAGGGCCCGCGGACGCTCTGCTGGGAACTCTTGCACATCGTCGGAGAGCGCGATCGTCTTCGCACGTTGCTCGCGAATGCCCGGGTTGGTGAAAACGATGCGATGCTCATCGACCTTCGAGCGGCGGCCTCCGACCTTGGTGTCATTCCGCACACGCGCGAGGAAATACTCTGGTTGCGCACACTCTGCAAACCGGAGTACGAAGCTTTCTGGCAAGCTGCGACCACGGCCTTGCGCCACATGCCGGCTGATCAGCAGCTTGATCTGGAGATGCGGGACATCAGTATTGCTGTCGCGGCTCACAGGTATCAGCCAAGCCTGCTGCGATTGTCGAGCGCTGCACTTTACGAGCGTGTTGCACAGCGGCTTGACGGCATTCGCCGTTACACGCGGGCAGGCTCAGACACGTACAGCACATCCGGTCGGGACCGATTGATGACCTGGCGAGATGAACTCACATGGGGCGATCTGGCTGCGATCACGATGGCGCTCGAGGCTGTTGCCGTGCCGCAGGTGGTGAGCCACCTGTTCGACTATGCAGACCGCGATCGTGCCGATGTATCAACCGAGTACGGCGGGTTGATTGATCTCGATGACCTTGGCCGGTTTGAGGTTCTGGAGTTCATTCCCCGGATGCGGCAGCATGATGAGAAGTTCATCGCGTCGCAGGCCATGTTCGATGCGTCATACACAGCGCTGTTTCACTTCCACTATCACGCGCAGAAGCGGCGCAACGAGAAGCACGCAGGGCCGGGCATGGGAGATCGACAATACGCTGATGCAGTCCGCGCGAACTGCCTTGTTCTGACATTTGTCAATGCTGATCGTTTGAACGTCGACTTCTATCGCCATGGTGGTGTCCTTGTTGATCTGGGTGCCATCAACCGGAAGGCAGGCGAGTCCTGATCCCGCGCACCGCTCGCCGCGTTTGTACCAATGACACAGATCATGCCCATCGCGCTGGTTGCCGCCATGCTGGCAACGGAATCCGGTCTCGCGCAGCATGTGCGTGTGTCGACGAACGCCTGGGTCTCGCTGATGATCACATTCGGCGGGTACCTCTTTGTGATCCTTGCGGTCGTTGGTTTCACTCGGTGGAAACTGCACGGTGCTGACGGCGGCAAGGTACGGTCACTCATCACAGCAGATCGCGCGCTACGACTGGGATCGTGGCTCATTGTGATTGTGCATGCTGTTTCCGTGCTGGTATTCGGCTGGCTCGATCATGTGCGCAGCATCGTTGGAGATCTTCCAGGTGTGGATGAACTGATCACCATCAGCATTCCCGCATGCGGCCTTGCGCTCCTGTGGGCGGCGGGGTACTCCATTGAACGGCGCAGTCGCAACGCTACATTGATTCGCCGAATGGATGAAGGCCGGCCCATTCATCAGATGCCGCCACGCGGGAAATACGTCTTCCAGCAGTTGCGTGTTCATCTGTTGTTCCTGCTGGTGCCTCTGATGCTCATCGTCACCGCCGGCGAGTTGTTCGAAACACTCGGACAACGTACGGATGAACGATGGCTCAAGGTCGCTCTCGTCGACTTTGGCACCCCCGCCTCAGCGATTCTCATCTTCCTGTTCGCACCGCTGATCATGCGACTGATCCTCGATGTGCACCGCCTGCCTGAAGGTGAGTTGCGCGATGACCTGCTCAACGTCTGTCACGCGAACAACGTCAAGGTGCGTGAACTGCTGCTCTGGCGAACCGATGGACTGATGATGAACGCAGCGGTCATGGGCCTGATCCGACCGCTTCGCTACGTTCTGGTCACCGACGGTCTTGTCGAATCGATGACCAAGCGCGAACTCATCGCAGTCATGGCCCATGAGGTGGGTCATGTCCGCAAACACCACATGCCATGGCTGCTCATTGTGCTGATGGCAATTGTCATGATTGCGAGTCTCGGTGTGTGGTTGCCACTCGCTGCGCTGAGTCAGGTTGATGTTGTGAGTTCGCTCGCGCTCCAGTCAACGGAGGCAACACTGACAGGCCTTGCGGTCGTCGGCTCGCTGATCATCTTCGGGTGGATCTCGCGGCGTTTCGAGCGGCAGGCCGATACGTTCGCAGTGCAACACCTGACGCAGCAGCCGCTTGTTGCTGATGAACCAGCTTCTGAACACGATACTGTCGCAGATGCCAGCAACTTCATTACGCCTGATGCGGCATATGCGATGACCGCTGCACTCGGGCGCGTTGCGCACATGAACTTTGTTGATCCGGACCGGCCAAGCTGGCGGCACGGGTCAATCGCATGGCGGCAGCAGTATCTTCGGTCGCTGATTGGTCAGCCACTCACGGGCCTGCGGATTGATCGCATTGTCGCTCGCATTAAACTGTTGGCGCTGCTGACCGTCGTGCTCGTGATCAGTGCGGAGTTCGTCTGGCGCGCGGCCAGTCAGGTTGGCGGCGACACGCCAGCACGGGATCAGACTGTTGCTGTGCAGACTGTGCAAATGATCGAAAGGTCGCATCCATGATGACGCAGATGCAATCCACCCGTTCGTCGACTGCGCAGCGAGCATCAACCACCGTGCCTTTCATCAAGATGCATGGCATCGGCAACGACTTCCTGATCATCGATGCAATGCGCGATGAATCCCTGCGTAACATTGACCGCCTGCAAAGCGCAGCACCTGCGTGGTGTGATCGCCGAACCGGTGTCGGAGCAGATGGCGTGCTGGTCATTCGCCCGTTGCTTGATGACTCGGCAGATGCGGAGATGGTCGTCATCAATGCCGATGGTGGCATCGCGCAGATGTGTGGCAACGGGCTTCGCTGTGTGTGCAAGTACCTCGTTGAGTATGCATCGATCACATCAGCGCCGTTGCGCATCGCGACCGGTGCCGGCGTGCTGACAGTTGAGTATGAAAAAGTTGATGGTGAAGTGTCATCGGTCACAGTTGATATGGGTGTTCCGCGGCTCGACGCGCATCAGATTCCCGTCGATCTGCCGCAAGATGGAGCGTCGGATTGTATCATGAACTTTCCGTTGGCGAAGTACATTCAGATACCAGCCGCTGACTGGATCGGCGAATGCGGGCTTGATCTGCATATGACTGCCGTATCCATGGGCAATCCCCATGTGGTGATGTATTGCAGCAATGTTGCGGCAATTCCACTTGATGTTGTCGGGCCGTTCATCGAGCAGCAGCCGATCTTCCCCGAGCGCACAAACGTACACTTTGTGCAACGCATTGGTGATGATGAAGTTCGCATGCGAACATGGGAGCGAGGTTCTGGTATCACGCAGGCCTGCGGGACGGGTGCGTGCGCGGTGTGCGTTGCCGGCGTCCTCACCGAACGAACCCATCGCAGCATCACCGCGCATCTACCGGGCGGCAAGCTGCATCTGCGATGGTGTGAATCAACCAGCCATGTCTTCATGACCGGGCCCGCAGAAACAGCTTTCATCGGGTCGGTTGCCCTGCTTTGACTGCATCAAACTTCGCTTTCACCGTCGGGCGGCCGAGCACGATGAACGTGAAGATGCCGAGCACTGTTCCAAACGGCACGCTCAGACACGCGATGGCTGCGACCACGAGACAGAAGACGTATCGTTTATGTTTCGGCAGCGACAAACCAACCATCACATCAAGCACTGCGAAGACCGCTGCCAGCACAAGGGCAAATGCGCCAGCCGCAACCATCAGCCAGCCGAGCGCTTCCGGCGGCGGATCACCGCCAGTTTGATCGATGTCGGCGTTGAGGAAGAAGATTCCGAATCCGAGATAGAACAGACCGATGCAACCTCCGAACACGTTCAGTGCCGCATAGATGTGCCAGAAAAGTGCCAGCAGCTTCACGTGCTCCGCATCGCGGTCGTGTTGCGGCACCCAGGTCTGTTGCGTCGGCGGACTCGGCGGGGCAGGTTCCATCAGGTTCGACTCCCTGGGTTCAAGTCATCGCGCTGCGGCGCGCTGGCGTTCAAACGCAAGATGTTCCCACTGCCCGCGATCAGCCGGGCCGCGGCAGGCCATGAATGTCCGCTCACCTGGCACGCCGATCATGCATGCATTCGTCGCAGCGTATTGTTTGTCGTCCGGGTAGCGGTTGATGGAGTTGATGCCATCCGAGCGATCGGAGAACATCGCGCGGATACTGTCGATATCGTGCCCGCCGCGCGCGAGGATTTCACCGGCACGGTCAAACCGGCATCGACTGCTTTCGCTGGGCGACTCCGCTTCATGGGCAGCGTGGTCATCATCAAGGCAGTGGTTCGTCTGCCAGATGGGCGTGTCGTCTGTCAGCTCTCGCCGCACGAAACGCGTTGATGCACACTCGAGTTCGATTGCGCCGTTGTCATCAGCAAACCAGTATGTGTGAGCTGCGACGCGCGGCGCGCTGGCGATTGTCTCTGCCGCTTCATGCCGCGTCGAACATCGCACCGCACGATGCAGCAGGCTCAGGTATGCAATGCCCGGCCGAACGCCGTGAATCTTGATGTTCGTCGTGCCCACGTACAGCCCGTGTTCGTTCATGCCGATCAACGTCGGCGAGCCCGCGCACGTGACACTCCACGTCTCCGGGCCATCCGCGGGCAGCCGATGAATCGCCGTCACGTACTGCATGTCATCCGGATGCAGATCCCACGTCTGCCCGGCGAGCACGTGTTTCCCCGCCGTCAGTGCGGGCGGCAGCGCGAACGATGTGCATGCTTCATCCCAGGCAGGCAGCTTGCGAAACTCGGGATGATCGAGCAGCACGAGATCGCGCATGTCCGAGTAGTTGCCCGCTGCGTAGAGGTCCGCCGCGTTGACATCCGCGCCGTCCGCCACGCCGATGTGTTCTTCATATCCCTGCGGATCCCAGTTGCGCACGATGTCGAGGCAGGCCCGCGCAACATCGCGCAGGTCGAAGTCGGCCGCGTGGCCGCGTTCATCAAGGTACGCATGCGTCGCCTTGATGCGATGCTCGACAAACCGCTGGATCGGCTCGCGCAACTGCTCGCCATGGTCGAGTCCCATCGCGCGCGGCGAGCCTTCGATCGTGATCTGCGGCAAGTCCAGAAGTTCCGGCGTGTCACTCATACGATGATCGTAGGCGTGATCACGCCGCCCTCTCCGCAGGCGTCCATACCCCAGACCCTGGCGGCACCAGACCCTTCTGCGATGCA
>CAZVXI010000055.1:0-16327 GCA_964631295.1 uncultured Isosphaeraceae bacterium | reverse complement strand
AGTTGCTCGCCGAGGTTCAGCAGGCCGGTTGATCCCGTAAGCATCACCGCATTGAGCTTCGAGTCGGCGGCGACACGCAGCGGCGGCGCATCAGAATCCATCTGCATGCGGGCGCGAATCACATCAATCCGAGCCCACTGCGGAAAATCGTTTGGATCGAGTTCGAGAGACTGCCCCAGCAGTTCCTGCACAACCGGCGCAACGCGCTCCGCGCGAGCGTTCTTCAGGAACACTGTTCGCACCTGCGCCTGCCCACCCCCGACGGACTCTTCCAGCGATGACACCATCCGCTGCACCTGATCGAGTTGACCCGGAGTGGCAGCAACGATCAGCGCGTTGCTCGATGTTTCGACCGTCACCGTCGCGCTCGGCTGCGATGGACTTTGTGCTGCCCGCGCATCCAGTGCTCTCTGCACGGCCTGAGCAACCTGGCTCGCATCCGCAGTTGTCAGCGTGAAAACACGCACATCCATGACATCGTTTGTCGAACGCGGCTTGTCGAGTTCGCTGATCAGATTCGAAGCCAGCGGCATCAACTCGGTCGGCGCACTGACAAGCAGACGATTGCGATCGCGCTCGGCCGTGACAGACGGCTCCGACACACGCATCCCCGCGGCAATGATTGCCCGCAGTTGTTGTGGCCAGCGCGTGCGATCACGAAGCATCGGCGAAACGGCAGATGCGATCACATCAGCCCGGCTGTGCGAGAGCTCCACAATCCGAAGATCCATCGCAGGTGCGGTGGGCGTGCGTTCATCCCACTCGCGAAGCATGGCCAGCGCATCCGCTGAGGCCTGCTCCGGACCGATCACGATCACCGCGCCGCTTTGTCGCTCTGCAACAAGTTCCACACGATGCTGCCGACCGGCGGATTGCGTTGCATCGAGCACCTGCTGCACCGTTGTCACCAGTTGATCGACTGTCGCATTCCGAGGCGTGTACGTGCCAACGATTCGTTCGGCGGCATCCTCAGCCTCGTCAAGCTGACCGATCAGCGACTCAGCAAGTGCAACCGTGCGCTGTGGGCCGGAAACAATCAGCGAGTTCGTGCGCGCGTCCGCTTCCACGCGGATGCGCGGCTCAAGATCAATCTCCCCACGACTGCGACGAATGCGCTCCATGATCAGACGCGGATCCGACAACTGCTGATCCGTCAGCAGGTTCTGCACAACCGGCGCGATTGTCGGCGCATCGGCATGCTCAAGCGCGAACGTGCGCGCATCAATGGCATCCATTGCCGGACGCGCGTCGAGCGGCTCAATCAGCGATTCAATCTCCGCAAGATCGTCCTGCGGGCCAACGAGAATGATCGCGTTCGAGCCCGGCGTGGCAATCAGCTTCACGTTCATCTGCTCGCCGGTTGCCTTGCTGACCATGCTCGCCATTGCCGTCGAAAGCGACTGACTGACTTCCGACGCATCAGCGAACGTCAGCGGCCGCACACGAATCACCGGCTCACCGACCGCGGCAGATGCAGTGTCAAGTTGCTCGATGAGTTCTTCCGCCACGGGCATGATCGCCTCGGGCGCAGAGATGATCAGCGTGTTCGTCTTGCGGTCGGCCGTCACATTCAACAGTTGCTGGGCGTTCGGCCCTGCCTCGGGAACCTCCTCGTTCAACCGCGCGACGAGCACATCGCGCAACATCCCGGCCAGCGTATCTGCCTGTGCGAACTCGAGTTTGAAGAATCGCAACTGCGTCGCAGGGCCTGCGCGGCGGGCATCAAGTTGTTCAATCACTTCGTTGATACGCTCAAACGCGCGCGATGGTGCAGCCACGATCAGCAGCCCGCTCGCAGGATCAGTCGACACCGACACCGGCGTATTTCGATCAACACCTGCCGGTCGCATCGCACCGGATGATGCCAGTTGACGAATCGCCGCGGCGATCGCGTTCAGGTCTGCGTGCACGATGTCGTAGGTGCGAATCTCGGTTTCATCTGCCAGTTCAGCCTGCTCGAACTGCTTGATCAATCCTTCAATCACCGGCAGTTGATCAGACCTGGCTGTCACAATCAGCAGATCGAGCGGATCGATTGCATCGAAGACCGGCTCAACATACGCAGAACCGTCACGCGGTTCGAGCAGTCGCCGCGCAATCATGCTCAGCATGTTGGCGAACTCGCTCGGCGGAAGCGCGGTGAGTTTGATCTGCCGCGTCTCACGCTCGACCACTGTCCGCTGCTCGATGAGTTGCAGCGACTCACTGAACTTCTCAAGCGCCGCCTGCGTTCCGATCATTGTCAACTGGCTCGATTCCGGATCGAAATCCAGATCAAGTGCCCACTGAGTGTCTGTTGTTTCAACCTGTTTGTCATACAGCGTGCGCGCATCGTTGAGCGTCTTGATGGGATTGCTGCTGGAGAGGCGAAGCAGTCGAACCTGCTGCTCGACCGTTTGCGCCTTGTCGAGCATGGGCACGAGTTTCTCGATTGATGCAACATCGCGCGCGAAGCCGGAGAGAATGATGGAGCGGCCATCAGGCCCTGCGACAATCTTCGTCTGAAGCTTCTGCCGCTGGTTCAACACACCCTGGATGGCATCGATCAGAGCGGTTGCATCTGCCTGTTCGACCTGCACGAATGCCATCGCGCGATCGTCGGCTGCGATGGTGCTGCCGCCTGATGGGTCAGCGACGCCTCCGTCAATTTCCGCGAGCAGTGTGACTGCCTCACGCACATGGTCAGCCGAACCAATCACGGTCACCTGCCCCTGCTCAGCAACCGCAACGATCGTCGGCTGCTCCTCCTTTTTCACCTGTGCGTAGAGCTTCTTGAGTTGCCGCTCCGCCTCGGGCGCGGTGAGCGTCAGCAACTGGAATGTGCGCATCGTTCGCCTGCCGGACGTCGCAGGAACATCAAGCAGTTCGACCACTTCTTTGAGTTTGTCAATCCTGCTCTGAACGCCTTTGGCAACGACCGAGTTTGTGCGAATGTCCGGCGTGATATTCAGCCCGGGCAGCGATTCTTCTTCCAGCTTGACCTGCTTGCCCTGCTGATTGATGACGTACTTCTCAACCTTCTGGCTGAGCAGCGCCTGAAGCGCCTGCATCAGTTCGGTCACATCCGCGTTGCGCACCGCGATGATTTCGATCACACCATCGGGATCTTCGCGATCGAGTTCCTCAATGATTGCTGTGACGCGGCGCACTTGCGCGGCCGTCTCGGTGATAAGCAGAGCATTCTGCTGTTCCAGCGGCGTGATGGAACCGTACTCGGCAATCATCGACTTGAGTTGCTCTGCCAGCGGCTTGGCCAGCGCGATATTCAACGGACGGACAACCGAGACGATCTGATCCGCCGTGACGTTGCCCGGAAGTTCACCAATATATGTGGGGATGTTCTCCCGCTGCATCTCCGTGAGCCTCTGGAGATACAGCATGTCGTTGTCCACGCGGAGCATCACCCCGCGCGACTGCAGAATAATGTTCAACACGCGCAGCGCATCAGCACGCGTGTACGACTCGGGTGATATATAACTGAGCTTTCCCTCGGGTACATCTGTCTCCCATACGACCGGGAGATCAGTTGCGCGCGAGAAGAAATCAATCACCTGCCGATACGTGGCATCCTGGAAGTTGAACTTGATGTTCGCTTCATCATCCACGGCAGCGGCGTTGCTGCCCACATCGACTGCCCCGCTGGTCGTTTCGCTCGTCTTGTCGTCGTTCGCGTTGATCGGCTGCGCAGCAACTCCGGATGCTGCAAGCAGACTCAGCAGCAACAACATGATCGCGCTTGCGACCACAGCCGGCATAACTGCCTGCCCGCGTGACTGCACTCGTATTCTCAACGCAACGACACACTGTGCCGTCTTCTCGGTGGGACGCATCCTGCGCTCCTCCACGGTGTACCGTGGCCTGGCTCCGCCAACTCACCTTCGGATTCGAAGATTCAGATTGTGTTCATACGTCGACGGGCTGCCTGTCATTGAGCGTTCCGCCAACTCGAATCCGGAAATGAGACTCCTCGATCGTGAACGTTGCAAACTCCCCATTGGCCGCAATGAGCGTGGCATCGCCAATACGATCGCCCACGGCGAGCCGCCGGTTCTCCTGATTCTTTCGGCTGTTCAGCCAGATTTCTGCACCATCGGGCCCCTGCGCTACGCCAGTGAGCATCCATTCCCCATACGGGAACTCCGGCGGCGGCGGAGCAGGCTCGGTTTGCTCTGGCTCAGCCGGTTTTGCTGGTGGTGGTGGCGGGTCCGGAGCGAGCCGGAACGGGTTCCTGCCGATCAGTGACGCCAACCGCGCCAGCCGCTGCCCGTCGTATGCCTCGGTTGGTGTTTCGTCCGGCCCGCGATTCGGCATGAACAGCGTCCGCAGCCGCACTGCCACATCGAAACGTCCGCCGTTATCACGCGGCGTCAGCCCGACAGACTCGATCCGCTTGATCCACGGCTCTGCTTCAATGCGATCAATCAACTCCAGCACCTCCGCAAGCGTCCCGCGGCCATTGACCCACCCTTCCAGTTCCACGAAGTCGATCTCCTCATGAAACGCCCGCTGCGCACCACGCCGGCTGAACAAACGCCGCGCCGGAGACTGCCGAACCGATGTGCCGCCCGTTCCAACCGACGGACTGGCCAGGCCAACCTGCTCCGTGATGCGATTCAGCCGCGTGCGGAAGCGATGATCCACCGCCTGCACCTCGCCGGCCAGTGTGCGATTGGCAGCGAGTACCAGATCGCGCCTGATCCGCGGAGCACGGTTGAGTGCCTCGCGCCGCTGCACAAGGCTCGATTCGAGTTCATCAATGTCTGCCAGCATCCCGGCGCGAGGCGTCAGCCATCCGCTGTCAATGACCGACCAGCCGATCCACACCGCAAGCACACCGCCCACGGCCATCGCAATCATGCGCGTCGGGCTCGTCATGGCGTACCCTCCGCAGCAAGGGCCGTCCGACCGTCACCCGCAACAGCCGGCAGCGCGCCCGGCACGGTCCGCAGTTTGTAATCAAACCCGAACGGCAGGCGCTTGCCACCGGGTTGATCTGTCCCTGTCGATGTCGTCGCGTAGATGTCGTTCTTCACAAGCGTTTCGCGGAACGCATCCGCGGTGGCGCGATCAACTGCCTCGCCACTCACGTTGATGGTGATATCACCCGGTGTCGACCACCGCTCGCCTGCATCTGCACGACGATCCCACTGCACCCCGCGAAAGTTCAGTGCGCCGCCCCACTGATCGAGCACGACACGTGTGGGGTCCGGCGCGATATCGCACAACTGACTCAGATGCGCGAGCCAGTCCACGTGGACCTGTTCCCATTGTTCGATGTGGTCGCGCTTCAGTACATCGCGCGTGTAACGCATGTAGTCGCCAGCAATGTTGTTGCGCTGCTCAGTGAGTTCATCAATCCGGATTTGCAGAGAATCAAGGTCGCGCTTGGCGAAAGTCCACACCGCGAGCAGCAGTACCGCAGCAATGGCCGAACCAAACAGCATGCGCTTACGCCGCTGTGCTTCCAGATCTGGCGCATGGCGGGGGTTCGCAAAGTCGATCATCGGCAGATGAACGTGCGCTTCAAGCAGAACGCCCGCCAGTGGCCAGAGCCCGTGCATGCCTGCTCCATTGCAGTCAACAAGCGGGTGCGCATCAACGCGCTGTACCGGCCGATTCAAGATGTCCTTCACGCGTTCGATGCATGCCCGGGCAACTGCTTCATCACCGACAATCACCGCCTGCTGCACGTCGATGGCATCCTTCGACAGACGATAGCTCATCCATGTGCGCTGTGTCTCCGTAACGACGTTCTCGGCTGCGTCTTCCGAAGAATCGCCATGCGGCAGATCAATCGCACGGGAGAATCGCACACCCTGATCGGTAATCACAGCGAACTCGACATTCGTCGGACGCACATCAATCGCGAGCGTCCCGCCCGGCTTATGTGCGTCGCCAAGCCCGTTGATGAGCGCAGCCGTCCCCATGCTGCGCAGCGCAATCCGGCCGACACCGAACCCGCTCGCCCCGGCAACCGCGCGAATCTGCGCGATCGCTTCATCCGGCACTGCGACGGCGATCACATCCGTGGAACCATTCACTGTCTCGCCGGGCAGGAAGTCGATGACGGCATTGTCTGCGTCAAATGGAAGATCGCGCTGCATCGCGAGACGAACCATGCCGGGCAACTCTGCTGCGTCGTCCGTCGGGAGCGACAAACGCTTGAAGCCTACACGCTCGCGCGAGAGCACCCATGTCGCTCTGCTGCGCACAAAACCGCTCGCGCGAAGCTGTTCCGCCAGCCACCCGCCCAATGCTTCATGATCGTCTGCGTGCTCCTGAGGAACGTCGGCAATAAGCGTCTGCTCGACATGCAGGCCGTCGCCATACAGTCGCGCGCGCATCGCCCGCAGCGTGTGCTGCCCGAGTTCGATTGCAATGATCGGCCCACGTGCCATGCGTTGATTCATCTCCCGCAGGATTATTGCCCCGGAATCCATCGGCCGATTCGCGTGCCACCCTTCGAACTGCCGCTTGGCGCTAAAGTATCCGGCGACGCGTTGCTGGTCTCATCTGCCACATCCATCGGATCGTCCATCGACGGCGCATCATCGAGCGGCTGCTCAGGATCAGGCAATGGATTCATCGCCGACTCATCGACTGCTTCGGTCTCAGGAATCGCTCCGCTGACATCCGGATTGCCGAGCCCGAGATCACGCTCATCGCTCGAAGCATCACCCCCGCCGCTCGCCAGCGCTGAAGCAACATCGAACATTGTCACATCGCGCAAATATGCCAGCCGAGCCCGAGGCGACGCGAGGTCGATCACAACTTCCGCGATCGACATGTGCTCAAGCGGTGCGTCCGGCTCATTCACATCAACCTCCCCCACCGCAAGCCGCAGCCGATACGTCCAGCTGCGCGTCGTCAGCAGACCTGCCAGCTCAATATATGCATCGACATCCAGCACCTCCGCCATCGCGCACCATGCGATCGTCTCCCTGTCTTCTTCAGACATGCGATCGCGCGCCTGCACAATCTCATCGGCAGCATCCTGATCGATGCCGGGCAGCGCTGCCAGCACCTCTGCCGGCGCGTGGTTGATGTTCACTCGCGCGAAGTGGTGTTCACCTTCCTCGGATGTGAATGTATCAATAATCTCTGGCCATTCGTCAGCATCAACATTGAAGAACTTCAGAACATTATAGAGAACAGACTCATTATCAAAGGTATTTGTCTCGAAGATCTGCTTCAGCAGGTTGGCCGCATTCTCATCGAATCGCTCGGTGACGCGCTCTTCGAGTTCATCAGACCATTCCACATTCAGATTGATTCGCAATTTCCCGCTGCGCTGCAGCGCAGGCTCGATGCTCCAGACTGTGAGCAGGTCCGCCAGTCCGCGCGGCTCCGCACCGAGCAGACGTGTCCGGATGCGCTCGCCCACGCCACCATCCTCGCCTCGCGCATCTGAGAGATAGTCAATCTCATCCATCGGCCCGTACAGTACCTCTGGTGTGATACCATCAACCTCCAGCAACTCTGCAACCGATTGCAAGGGCCGACCGAGCGTCTGATCACGATGCGCAATAATCCGTTGCGCCAGTTGCTCGCTGATCAGATCGAACGATGCAAGCATCTCCCGCGTTGCAATATTGACGTCCAGCTTGGCTGACTCAGGAACCGCACGCGCGCCATCGGCACCCACAGGCATCAATCGTACGACTCCCGCTCGTCCGTTTCGTTCATACAATACATACTGCTCATCAAGATCCGGCAGTGAACCGCGCAGAAACGTTTCACGCTGCCGTTCGAGTTCATCGGACACCACCTGCACACCTGACCACAGCAATGCTCGCTCAGTGTTCGCATCGCGCCCGTGTGCAGCAATCGTTGCATCCGCCTGCATGAGATACAACATCGACGTTGCAATCAGCAGCGCGCTCATCACAATGACAAGGACCGCAATAATCACAAATCCACCATGCCTTCGCTTCGATTGATGCGTGTGATTCATGGCGCAGCCTCCGCCGACTCTTCAGACGCCTGTCCCGCGTCAGGAATCACGAGAATGCGATGCCGATCCGGCAGCGGCCACTGGTCATCCTGATCATCAACGCTGCTCTGCTCAGAGAATATATCATCTGCCAGAGGATCGAAAAGATCATCACTCGATTCAGGAGCCGGCTCACTGTCCATCGCGACATCCGCTTCGGCTTCGATCTCATCCTGTGGCCGCGGGTCATCGAACCAGATCGCAATCTCGATGGCGTGAGGCAACGCACCAGCCTGCGTGGTATTGAATGTATCCAGCCACTGGCTGCCATTGTAATAACGGAATCGCACCATGCCGAGTTGGCTGGCCAGCACACCAGTACCAGCGCGAGCGTGTGTCCCGGTCTTCATCGCCGTCCGCCGCATGCTGGCTGGCCCGCCGGGTGATGTCGTGATTTCCACGCGCTGCAAATCCATAAGCGATAGATTCGCAAGCTCAGCATCGAGCGCCGGGAGGACCCCGCGCGTGAGAATCGACAGCCGATCATTGCTTCCATCAATCCCCGGCCCGAATATTACATCGCCTGCGGTGCAGAACATGATCGCTCGTTCAATGTGCTCCATCATCAGTTCCGCCCCGCGCACACGATCTGCTTGGTCCGCAATCCGCGCGCGCGACTGCAACAGATTGAAGTAGAACGCGAACAGCGCGCCAAGCAAAGCGCTGATAAGAGCGAGTGAGATCAATACCTCCAGCAGTGTGAAGCCGCGATCTTTCATTCGCCGGGATGAACGCGAGCAACACATCACGACTGATCCTCACTGCTGCTCGGCGGCAGATCCTCAATCATCTCATCAACTTCCCACGCCTCGGGGTCTTCTTCTCGCAGCCGAACCAGTTGCCGGACAGTCACACTGATCGGCCCATCCGCGCCCGCCTGCGCCTCATCGCGCAGCGCGACTGAACGACTGCCGGGCATATCTTCACGTACAGTGATCTCGACCAGCGACAAACCGGGAAACTCCGTCCGCTGCGTCACGATCGACGTCACCCAGCCGGGTAGTCCGCGATCCGCCCGATCGGTGATCCGCTCGCTGTAGTCGCTGATTGACCCGAGCTTGCGCGGCAGGCCGTCGCGAATGTCGGCGACTGTCGTGAGCCCCGCCTCAAGCGACGCCATCAGCGATCGGCCAAGATCAAGCGCCTGTTGACGGCGTGTGTTGAGTTCCTGCTGCTTGATCGCACTGCCGGTGATACCAAGCACAACGCTCCCCGCACCTGCGAACAGCGCGATCGAGAGTAATACTTCAAAGAGAATCCCGCCACGCCGTCGTCGCTGTCGTCGTGCGCCACAATGCCTGGCGGATGTGCTTTCGGGCATCACGAATCCTCCATCGTCGTGTCGTCGCGCGCCTCGTTTCGCATTGCATCGTCAGGGTCGAAGCCCGCATCGTCAGCATCGTCGAGCGAGTCATCTTCGCGCGCATCGCGGTCAACCTCGTCGGCCTGCTCCTGCCGGTCAATCTCCGCCTGAGCCTGCGAAGCTGTCTGTATCCACTCGACCGTGGCCAGACCCGACCACCGATTGACTTCAATGCGCGCGATGCGGCCATCGCCGTCCACAAGCCAGCCGACCTGCCCGGCAAGCAGCGAACCATCGGGCAGGAACACCGCCAGCCTCACACGCCGGTCGACAGGCTCGCGCGAGCGCGGCTCATCTCGCATATCAGCGCCGAGCAGATCATCCAGCGGCGCATCCGATGCGATCGCCTCCAGCGATTCAGGCGCACTCGACTGCACACGCACGCCGCGCGGCAACGCATGATTGGCCCATGATTCATAGATCGCGCGATCATCCTGCGTCGGCTCGCCGGGCGATTCGAGCAGGCCGGGCATTGCATCGTCGACCGACCCATCATCCATAACCGCCGGTCCATTCGACACCGCCGCCTGCGCCTCGTTGCGCAGAGACTCGATCACATCAGGGTCGCGCAGATCAAGATGCCGCGCAGTCAGGTGCGGCTCACGCGGCTCGATCGCTTCCCGGTCGCCCGGCTCGTACAAGACTTCCACCGGCCTGCCGGTCATCTGCGCATGAGCGCGCGCCATCAGCAGCGCCGAGCTGATCTGTTCCATGGTTGATTCGAACGATCGGCGCTCGAACCGGCCGACGATGTTCGGCATCACCAGCGACGCCATCGCGATCAGCATCGCAATGACGATCAGCACTTCAATAATGGTCAGCCCGCGCAGTGAGCGCATGACACGGCTCGTTTCGTGAACGGCGAAACGCGATCAGCCCTCGACATTGAAGTCGTCGAACGACTCGTCGAGTTCACCTTCCGAATCACGGAACCGGTCCATCAGCGTGATGTCGTCTTCCGTGCCCTCTTCCTTGTCAGGCCCTGCGGAGATGAGGTCGTAACTCCCCTCGCCGCGCTCCTCACTCGGGTAGCGATAAATCCATTCGGTTCCCCAGTTGTCCGTTCGCATCGGATTCTCGAGATACGCAGACACCCAGCGCTCCGCTTCCTGTTCATCCTCAATGGCATCCTTCGACCACAAGGCCTGCAAGCCTTCTTCCTCGGTCGGGTAGCGCTTCATATCAAGCTTGAACAGCTTGAGCGCGTTGGCGATCTGATCCATCTGCACCAGCGTGAGATCCTTGTCCGCTTGGTCCTTCTTCGGGATGAGGTTCACTGCGACCAGCCCGCCGATGGCGAGCACGATCGCGATGACAATCAGCACTTCAATGAGCGTGAACGCACGGCGGATTGAGGAACGACGATGATGATGACGATGCGTGTTGCCAAACGCGGGTCGGGTTCTGGTCAACATTGGCAAACCCCTCTTTGCTGTGTAGGCCGGCATCGGCCGGCATGTCTCTGTGATGTTATGCACACGGCACACCGATGATGCAGCCGCCGCACTGGATTCATCGGCCATGCGGCTTCGGGCTCGACACATCCTGAATGGCGACCTGCAACACGCCTGCGGCTCGCCCTGCCAGCTCAAATCGCTGAACTCAACTGCAGCATCGGCACAATCAACGCCACGAAGATGAACACCACGATCAGCGCAATACCCATCAGCAGCAGCGGCTCGATCAGCCGCAGGAAAATCGCCAGCATGCGGTCGATGCGCTTCTCGATCGTGTCAGCAATGTTGATCAGTACGGGCGCGAGGTTGTTCGCCGATTCGCCGATGCTGATCATCTCCAGCACATCATCACTGAACATGCCGCTGGCTGCGAGCGGGTCGGAAAGCGACTCACCTGATCGCACCGCCTCGGTGGCATCCTCGATCGCCTCCTCCAGCAGAATGTGCCCGGCTGCATCACGGCTGATCTGCATCGCCGTCAGCAGCGCAATGCCGTTCTCCAGCAGCGTACCGAGGATGCGCGCAAAGCGCGCCACCGCCATCGCCTGCACCAGCGTGCCCAGCCGCGGGGTGCGATTGACCATCGTCGCCACGCGCCTGCGGAACGGCGCATGCCGCCGCGCCCAGATGAAGCCGACCACCGCCGCCACGATCACGCCCACCAGCACAAGCCAGTACGATTGCAGCAGATCGGATCCTGTCATGAGTGCCTGCGTCGGCCAGGGAACCTCCATTCGCGAATAAAACTGCTCAAACTTCGGCACGAATACGAGCATCGCCCACACGAGCACACCAACGCCCACCGCCAGCAGCAGCGCGGGGTAGATCAGGTTGCCAATCACCTTGCCGCGCATGTCCGCCTGCTGCTCGAGGAACGTGCCCATCCGCTCAAGCACATCCTCGAGGAACCCGCCGCGTTCACCAGCGCGCACCATCGCAAGCTGCACATTGGGGAAGACTTGCTCGAACTGGCCCATCGCATCTGCAAGGCGCGCCCCTTCCGAGACATCCTCAGCAACCCTGGCCCACACTTCAGCAAGCGCAGGGTTCGATTTCGATCTGCCAAGCAGCCGCAGCGCGCGGAGCATCGGCACGCTGGCGCGCAGCAGGTCCGACAACTGCCGATACGATGTCGCGAGCTGCCGGGCTGATACCCGCCGACGCGACCGGCGCTCTTTGAGTTCCTGCACGCGCACCGGGGCGAGATCGCGCGCGTGCAACTCGCTGAGCACCGCCTGCTCGCTGGCACCTGCCAGCCTGCCGACGATCCGCTGCCCGCTGCCATCCCGCGCGATGTACTCGAAGGTTGCCATGCGTCGTTGCCACGATCTTACTCAGCCCTGCTGCGGGCCGCCGGTGGATGAGTTGAGGATAAATCGGCCACGCCGCGTCAACATCGGCATTTCATCTGCACTCACCCTCGCGAACCACCGCATCGGGCGGAATCCCCCATGGCATGGTCGAATCCACTCCGGGCGGCCCTCCCAGATGCGTGGGCATTTCACATCCCTTTGCCGAAATACAACGAAACCGCGCTTGCGACCCGCAACGATCGCTGATATCTCTCAGAGACGACAAGTAAAGCGGGCAAGGCCGTCCGCGACAATTCAATGGTTCTCTACTCAGGGAGATCGGCATGGTTGGCAAGGACGCCGCGACTGTCGAACGGCTGGTGAAGCACTTCACCCAGACCGAACGCACCATACTCGCATTGCACTACTGCGAAGAACTCACCCCAGCGGAGATCGGGCAGGTGCTCGACATCGCCGAGCTCGACATCGTCGAAATGCTCGCCGATATCCGCCAACGCACCGCCGTCGCGCTGGGCGAGACGACGCACGCCACCGTTGCATGACGGCGAGCATCCGCAGCCGGCCGCGAACTCGCAGCGCAGTCATTGGCATTCGTCGTATTGCTGCCGGCCCCAGGTTCGCCAGATAAACTGATGATCGTGCGTGATGGCTGCAGCAGCTCCGTACGCCTCGCTGACTGTCTGGACAGCATCTCTTGAGTCGAGGATACATGATGTCATCCGTGGCCACATCGCGATCCATCGCCGTTCTGGACCTTGTCGTCGCGGCAATGTTTCTCGTCATCATCGTGTGGGGGTCCATGTCGGCGGCAAATGCATCGGCCGTGAACGACCGCGTCCGGGATCTCTGGCTCTCCCCGCAACTCAGCCACCTCGCTGTCAGAAGTGATGCCGGAGTAACGCTCTATCGCATCGCCGACCAAGTGCCGATCGCATCGGTCGAGGGAGCCACGCAAGCGTGCTTTGCTCCAGCAAACGAGCGTGTTGCCATCGCCGCGCATGACGAACTGTTTATATACGATCTGCGGCGGGACACCCCTCGCACCAGATTACCGACTGAACCGGGTTTGATTACATCGCTTGCTTTCTCTCCATCAGGCGACCGCCTCGCCACACTCGGAGCCGATTCCAACGTGCTTCGGGTTTGGGATATGAAAGAACTTGATGAGCACTGGCAAGCCATTGCGCATGAAGATGCTCATTACGGTCTCGCGTTCTCATCCGATGGCAGCACGATTGCAACAGGCGGCACCGCAACGGACACGCTTACTTATCAGGCTCGACTGTGGGACAGCAGAACAGGCGCACTCCTGCACACGCTCGTGGGACCAAGGCATGCGTATGTTCAAGACATCACATTCCTTGAGGGTGCTCAGCGTCTGATGGTTCATCTGTCGGACGCCAGGACGAATGCCATCTGGGACCTCTCCGGACCGGACACACCAAGCGCTCTCTCGGATGATCCACTCGGGAGCACCAACAACCAGATCGTGATGAGCCCCGGCCATCGTCACTTTTCCAGCATCATTGATCAGATCACATGGAAGGTCACGTACGGCGTATTCGATCGCACCACCGGCAAACAGGCGTTCTCCGTGGGTCCGCTTGATGGCATGTGGGGGACGGCGCGATTTTCACCTGACGGGACGCGCATCATGGTCGCGTCATCACACGGCGATGCGGAACTCTGGGACGTCGACACCGGCACACGCATTGCTTCTTACGCTGGATTGCGCCGAACGGAATGGTCACATGAGTGGACGATCCTGATCGCTCTGCTTGTTGTCTGGATTCCGATCTGGATGACTGGATACCGGCGCTCCATCAGACAGAGTGGGAATCGGCCACAGCATATTTCGGTGAGCCTGTTGCTCGCCGCACTCACAGCTTCGGGATTCCTCGGCACAGTTCACTGGCTGCAGGTGGCAGACGTCACGGCAACGCCCGATCCGATCAGTACGCTGTTCACGTTGCTGCTGCTCGAAGCCGTGGTCGCATTCATCCTGGCAGCCGTTTCCTTTGCAGAACGATCGTGGCTCTCGCTCGGAACCACTGTTCTCGCATTCGTATTCATTGGCGGCATGACCATGAGCCTGCTCGGTGCCGTGCTTGCCTCAGTCTGACGATCGGTCAAATCATCCGGCGGCGCGATGATTCAATATGCCGTCACGTGACAATCCTGCGGGACGTGGATTCCGGCGTTCGCTGGGATGACGAAGCAGTGCGGGAATGACGGATCGGCGGAGGTACAACGAAGTCACCTTACCGCCGCTTACCGCCTTTTTGTTTCGCGCTCTTCCCTTTGATTTTGTTGCCCTTGCTGTGCTGTTTGTTTTTCTTACCGCCACTGCCATTTGAAGATGCGCTCTTCCTTTTGGGCTGGGTGGCAGCTTCAGCTTCGCCGCGGGCATCGAATGATGTAATCTGCAGGTCCATCTTTCGCGATGCCAGCTCGATGTTGGTGATTCGCACAGTGACTGCGTCGCCGATGCCGATGGAGTGGCTGCTCTTGCTGGAATGCAGCCGGCCGGTGTGTTCGTTGATGTTCCAGTCATCTCGTTTACCGCTGGATTTTCCTTCGGAGATTTCCTCGGCCCGCACCATGCCCTCAACGAGATATTTTTCGATTGATACAAACACGCCCGCGGCCATCACACCGGTGACGATGCCCGGGAACTCTTCGCCGAGATGATTTTCATACAGGAACTGCATGACGAGGAAGGCGCGCAGCTCGCGTTCCGCTTCCGTCGCTTCGACTTCCATATCCGAACAGTGCCTGCCAAGCGTGATAAGTTCTGCTTCATCCAGCACGCGCGTGTCATTCGCGAGCTGCTTGCGCAGTGAATCGCGCTTCTTGCCGCCAAAGCGTTTGCTGCCGTTCTCAGTGAGGGCGCAATATGCTTCGAGCGCGCGGTGCAGAGACAGGTCGGGATAGCGGCGGATCGGGCTGGTGAAATGTGCGTAGTGTTGTGATGCAAGCGCGAAGTGCCCCACCATCGCAGGACTGTAGGTGGCCTTGCTGAGTGTGCGCAGCAGCGCAAAATGCACGCCGCGTGCTGCGGGCGTGCCGCGCGTCGCATCGAGCAGTTTTTGCATGTCGTGCCGTGTCGGATCATCAGGCAGGTTGAACTTCACGGCCCGGGCGTACATCTGCAGTTCCTCGATGTCGCCATGAACCGGGTCGGGGTGAATACGGCGGAGCACCGGGGTATCCACTGCGTGAAACAGACGCGCGATGGCTTCGTTCGCCTCGACCATGAACATCTCGATGATGGTGTGCGTGAACGCATCATCCTCGGGGACCGCATCGATCACGTGGCCGTGATCATCGAAGACGAGTTCAACTTCCGGCAGTTCCAGCGAGATCATGCCATCGAGCTGCCGACGTTTCCGCAGGATCCTCGCGAGTTGATCTGCGCGTTTGAGCGTATCGATGAGTGCATCGGAATACTCGGCTTTCGAGCGCGTATGTCTGGCTGCCTCGGACTTGTTGCCATCAATGAGCGCCTGCGCTTCGAGATACGTCAGCCGTTTCGCGGATTTGATCACAGACCGGCTGGCGCGCTGGTCGAGCACGTGACCTCGCTCATCGAACGTGATGAATGCGGACTTCGTGAACCGGTTGACGCCTTCCTGCAGCGAGCATACACCGTTGGAAAGCAGTTCCGGGATCATCGGCAGGACAAGCCGAGGCAGGTACACACTCGTGCCGCGCTCGCGCGCTTCGACATCAATTGCGCTGCCGTGCTTCACGAACGAAGACACATCTGCAATATGCACGCCGAGCGTCCACTGCTTCGCTTTCTCATCGAATGCAATGGAGATCGCATCGTCGAAGTCCTTTGCGTCCGGCGGGTCGATCGTGAAGATGAACTCGCCGGTCAGATCTTCGCGATCCGGCCAGGGTCCATCGGCATCCTTCTCGAACCGGGCGGAAACATCACGCGCTTCATTGTTGACTTGATTCGGAAAATCAGTTCGCAGGCCGTGTGCAACGATGACTGCCTGGGTCTCCACGCTCGGGTTGCCTGCCTCGCCGAGCACCTTGACGATCACGCCCTCCGCGAGGTACTGACCCTCGGGGTAATGGGCCATCTCAATGGCGACCTTGTCGCCCTCTTTGGCGTTCTTTGCATGTGGGTCGCGAATGAGCACGGGCTCGTGCAGGAGTTTGCCATCCGGATGCACGAACCAGTCGCTGC
>CAZVXI010000054.1:0-17107 GCA_964631295.1 uncultured Isosphaeraceae bacterium | reverse complement strand
CGGGCGGACTGCGCGTGCCGTCCGGTTGGTGGGCTCAGTTGTGTGCAGATGGGATGAAGATGGATCAGAAGTTGATGACGACAGTTGCGTAGCCGCGCAGGTCGTTGTGATCGAGGCCGGGATCGACCTGTGATTCGTACTCGTGTTCGAGCCCGATTTTGAAACTGATACCATCCATATGGTTGATATCGATGGTCCAATCGGCTTTGGAGACGAAGCGGAACTCGCCAGCATCGCTCAGATCGGGATAGAAAGTTGTCTCGGCGTTGACGCGTGTTCGAGGCGAGATCTCCCAGTGCGTTGCGGCGCCGAGCAGGCCTTCGGGAGCGAGGCCATCATTGTTGGAGCCGAACTCCTGACGCAAGCCCAATCCGGTGCGCAAGGTGAGGTCGATATGGCCAAGATTGGCATCGGCAGCGCGTACCGGCAACCCGTCAAGCAGTTTGTACTGCACGCCGCCGCCGCTTGTGAGGCGATAGTCCCATGATGCGAACTCATCGGATTCGACGCGGCCCTGCATGAACGCTGTCCATGGTGTGGTTTTGAAGGGCCACTCGGAGATTGCACCGGCTGCCCACTTGTTTTCGGTGGTGTCGCCTCGACTGGTGCCGAAACGGTAGGACGCATCAAGTGCGAGACGATTGTGTTCGCTGGTTCGCTCGGCGTTGAAGCCGGCCCGCACGTTGAGTTCTTCATTGTTGCCATGCGTGCCGATGAGGCCGAACTCAATTTTGTAGTTCCACGTTGGGCGCGGTTCGGGGGGTGCGTCGCGGTGCGGCGCATCGGCGATGACCTCGAGCGTCTTCACCTCTTCGGCGATGTCCTGCGGCTCTCCTTCGACGGGGAGATCGCGTGAGCCGGGCCTGGTCGACGGGTCGGACACATCGGGCGGCGCTGCTTCATTGGTGGCGAGGACAGCAGGCGGATTTGCAACAGTGGCAACCTCATTGGAGCGGAGCCAGTCGCCGAGCGGGATGTCATCAATCAAGGCAACGGTGTGCAGCGGAATGTGCACGTCGCCGAGCAGTTGATGATCCAGCGTGAGTTTCCAGTCGGTCCGAGCGATGACCTCGCCCTGCAGCACCTCACCGCTGATCAATGTGACATCGGCAGCGAGCGATGAGGCGGCCAGCGTGCCAATTGCAAGGACGCATACACCGGCAAGCTGCCGGGCAGCACAACGCATGCGTGGTTGGATTGTTTTCGAGAGCGCCCGCGATTGTGCATTCATTGCAGCAAATCAGATCGAACAAACGCGTGCAATGCCGTCAGAATCGACGCGATGCCAGCGAGTATGCTGGATTGCAACACGAAAAAGCCCCCGCTCGTGCCATCGGCAGTGAAACGGGGGCGGGATTGTGCGCTGTGTAAAATCGATGTCGTGCAGTACTGGCGGATCAGCCGGCAACACCTTCGATCGCAACGATGAGCGTGACATTTGCGCCGAGGACACCTTCTTCGACATACTTCGTCATGCCGAACTCCGTGCGGTCAATGGTGAACTGGGCCTCGAAGCCGGCCCGCTGGCCGCGGAACTCCCCATACCCGGTGTGCTCGATATCGACAGTGATTTCCTTCGACACACCATGCAACGAGATCGTTCCAGTTGCCTTGTACTTGTTCTCGGCGGTCTTCTTCACATTCGTGGAGTTGAACGAGATTTCCGGATGTTCACGAGCGTTGAAGAAGTCCGGCCCTTTGAGGTGATTATCACGACCGGCCGAGTTGGTATCGATGCTGGCCGTCTGCACGGTGACGTTGAGATTGCCGCCCGAATCCCCCAGCACGAACGAGCCTGCGACTTCATTGAAGCGCCCGTAGAAGTAGGCGGCGTCGGCATGTTTGATCTTGAACATCACCGACGAATGCACCGGGTCGACGGCGAACTGCTGCGATGCAGCAGTGGTGGCGGACTGCACGACCGGCTGCGGCGGCGAAGCGGACTCGTGGGAACGGGCGAGGCCGAGCATCCCGGCGGAAAGGCCAATCGCGGCAACACCAGCGGCAATCATCTTCGTATAAGGCATTGAATGGTCTCCTTGGATCAAAATCAGGCGAAAACGCCCATGGGTGATACGATTCATCGTTGGTCGGTCGCGGTTGCGTTGAGAACAACCCTCGTCAGAGCCACAATGTTCCGCGACTGAGCCAGCACGAGAATCATAAGCAACAGATCAGCGATCGCACCCTCACAGAATCCAGTCAACACCACGTGAACGATCCATGACCGACAAGCCCGACGACAATCCCCGGGAACAGCAAGGCGACATTGCCCCGGAGCAGAGCGCGCAGCCCAGACCCGGCGAGGCCGATGAGGACTCTCGCACCCCGGACGCAGATGAATCGCCCGTCGATCACCTCGGCGACGCGGACGACAGTGACGCGGATGTCGACATTGCAGCGATCATGAATGAACAGGACGCGACAGAAGACAAGGATGCATGGACGTTCGATCTCGATGAGTCTGACGAACCGCCCAGCCGTTCACTCGATATCTGCCCGAACTGCACAGCAGACATCGACGAGACCATGCAGATGGTCTGCATGAAATGCGGCTACAACCTGCGGACGATGCAGGTTGAGAAGACTGTCGCAGGCGTGGATGAGCGCAACATTGATGATGAACTCGATGAACACGGGCGTGTGAAGAAGCCGCCGCTCTCGCCTCCCGGCCGGGGCGGAACCGCCCTGCCGCTCGTCATCGCCTCCGGCTGCGCGATTGCCCTGCTCGCGGGCCTGCTGGCCGGGCATCACGGCCTGTTCGCAGCATACGTGAACGCGCAGGATGCTGAGCCAGCAAGCGTGGTCGTGGGCTGGGCGGCGCGCTTCACGGGTATGCTCCGATACCTCGTCAACACGGCCACGTGGGCAGGCGTCGTACTCGCATCTCTCTGGTTGTTCGCACGCGTGATGGAACAACCGCTCGGCATCGCAAATCTCGTCCTCGCGCGAGCCGTCGGCATCGCATGTGCGATGAAAATCGCATCGCTCGTCCCGGTCACAACGCAGGCCATCCGATTCCCACTCGAAATAGGCGGCCACTTCGCGATCCTGTTCGTTCTGGCGGTCGCGTTGTTCAAGATGTCGCCCAAAACCGCCGGCTTCTTCACGCTCATGACAATCATCGTCTGGATGATCACCTACCTCGCCAGTACATTGATCGTCTGGTCAATCGGGTAGATCGCCATCATCGGTCGCGCCAGCCGGCGCGCACAGCATCCCGGCATGGCAGCATTCGACAGCAACTCACTCAACGGAAAAGTCGTACCCGGCCGCATATCGCCCGGTCTGCTGCTTGACAATCTGCCGAAGCAGGTCATTCACGAGCGATGATGCACCAAACCGGAACAGATGCGGCGCGAGCCAGTCGTCACCCAGCGTCTCCCGGACCATCACAAGATAATGCAGCGCCTGCTTCGCGGTGCGAATGCCACCTGCGGGTTTCATCCCGATCATCTCGCCCGTCGCGCGCGAGTGATCACGAATCGCTTCCAGCATGATCAGCGTTACAGGCATCGTCGCAGCGGGCGACACCTTCCCGGTCGATGTCTTGATGAACACTTCCCCCGGCTCGAGCGACCGGCCCATGCGATTCGCCCACGCGTGGGCAGCCGCAATCGCAAGATCGCTCGCATGACGAATATTGTCATACGTCTCCAGTTCACCCGTTTCCAGGATGATCTTCAGATGCGCATTTCCACAGGCAGTCTTGGTCTCAATGATCTCGTGAGCGACCTCATCATACCGCCCAGCAAGAAACGCACCGCGGTTGATCACCATATCGATTTCATCAGCACCATCTGCAACAGCCCGGCAGACATCATCCAGCCGAACTTCCAGCGGATACTGCCCGCTTGGAAAACCCGTCGCGACGGATGCCACCTTTACCGGCGCATCACCAAGCGCATCGCGCGCTACCTTCACCAGATTCGGATACACACACACCGCTGCAACGCTCGGCAGCGGCGGATCAGTCGCATGACCCGCATCCGGCGCGATTGCCTTGCGACACAACGCACGGACCTTTTCCGGCGAGTCCTTGCCTTCCAGTGTCGTCAGGTCCACCATTGAAAGTGCCATCCGCAAGCCCTGCATCTTCGATTCAGTCTTGATCGACCGCTTCGTGAACGATGCAGCCCGCTCCTCGGCAGTGACGACATTCACCGTCCGCCGAGGCACAACGAGAGAACTGAATGTGGGCAGGGAACTGTTGGACATGACACGTAGTGTAACCATCCAAAGCCGCGATCGTTGGTCGCGGTTTTTTTACTGGTTCAGCGAGCCGCACCATCTTCAAGCATGATGTCCAGTTGCTGCGCCTCCCAACAGAACGGGTTGTCAATCATCGGCTCGGTTACCCGGCGAATGCGTGCCCGGTGCGGCGTTCGTTTCTCCAGGCTGAGTCTCGCGAGCCTGATGATTACGGCGCGACGATCGGGAACTGTCACAGAACGCTCGAGATCACTGATGAGAAACGGAATCGCTGCCTCGGAGCCGTCGAGCTCGGCCAGACTGCTCAGCGTACCGACCGCTGACTGCCTCAGTCTCTCCTCCGGAGCGTGCAGGAACGCAGCGATCTCATCAACGTACGGTTGTGCATGCGGGCCGTAGGCCGCCAGAGCCCGCATTGCAAACTCCGCATCTCGCACCTCGCCGTCGAGGTAGATGGCCAACACCGGCAACACTTCATCAGGGCTGACTTCGGCTTCGCCCAACTGCCGGGCGACGCGGTGCCGAGTATGCGGATCATGCAGCAAGTCCATCAGCAGTGGCAGAAATGGGGCATCCGTTGAAACATATCGCACTGCCATGCGACGTGTGTCCACATCGTCGGATGTCAACATATTCATCATATGCTGCTGCGCATCTGCGTGCGATGAATGCGCAAGAGCGCGAACAGCCCATCGACGTTGCGTCCGGCTTTTGCTTATTATCAGAAGCAGATTGATAACCTCATCATCCTCGAGCGCGTGCGACAGGTTCTCGTTGTCGACCATCGTCGTAACAGCTGTTTGCATAAGCGTCCCGTTGGTCAATGTGAGCATACTCGGCAGGGCATCTGCCATATCCGCAGTGATTTCGTCGGATCTGTCAAGCCAGCGGAGCATATGATCGCGGCTGCCCGGCAACGCTCCCGGGTCGCGGACGATTCGTTTGATGCGCTCCACGAATGCGGCGCGGTCGGCATCGGAAATGTTCCCCTCCCACTTGCTGTACCATCCACGGTTGTTCATGATGTCCACACCGAATCTTTCGGATAACTCCAGCTTTGGCCAGTCCCAATCCCACTCTTGCTTATCCCACAGCGCAATCAGCACGCGCGTCGGCACGAGCCCCGGCCAGTGATATGTACGAAATGCCGGCCAGCGCATCGTGCCGACACCCAGACCAATCAGCACAACTGCCGCAATCAAGCGTTTGCGCTTCCATTGAATCCGGTGCAGCCGTCGCTCGCGCTTTGCATCCCGCCCGCACTCCGGGCATTGCAGGGAGGCGCTGCCGGACATGTCGTACCAGCATTTCGGACAGCGCCTGCCGCGCTGCTTGAACTCAATGCGTAACAGCCAGGCAAGCAGCACAACGCCGATGAGAATAATCGGAACGCCGATCCACATGAACAGAGCACGCTCATCCATCGGATGCGACACCTTTCACCTTTGCTGCAATCTGAGCAACGATCGCCGGGTTAACCAGTCCGACCTTGGTTTCACAATCGATGATTGCTGCTTGAAGCTCGACTCTATATTTCATCAGCTCGTCATCGGGGAACGCGAGAATCGCCATGGCTGCTTCCCACCGCTCAGCCGGTTCGTATCCGACTCTCATCAAATGAATTAGTTCCGGTAAGGCAGCGTGAAACGCTGGAATGTGCACACATTTACTGATTGTGGTCGCAGCGTGACGCCGCACCGCTGTGTCGTCAGATCGAAGCAGTGAGATGATCTTGTCCGCGTAGGTGCCAGCATCCTCCGGGTAGCGGCCAAGCAGGCGGAGGCCATGAACAACGTCGGATGTATCAAGCCAACCGGCGATGATCGATACGACGACATCCGGATTGACCATGGCAGCGGACAGTCTCGCGCCGGCAGCAATTCTGCACGACTGTTCCGAGTCTTCCAGTGCTGAAATGAACCAGGGCATGAACTCGCTATTCATCGGAGCAAATCGAAGAGCATGTGCTCGAACCTCCGCGTCCTTGGACGTGAACAGTTCCTCGAAATACTCTTGCGCCCGCGTGCTTGATGACTTCGCGAGTGCCTGCAACGACAGTTGTGGGCTGTAGAGCGTTGCGCCCCTCTTATGCGCGTCGATGAGCACCTCGGCAGTATCATCCTCGGAAATGATGGAGTTAAACGGAGGCATTCCGAGACATGCAATCGCCTCCTCGGAAAGACGGAGATTCACATTGGCTGAACCGGCCCACTGCGTGAGATTCGGTCCTATCGAGGACGGAAGACGACGATTCAGGCGCAGCCACTGGAGCAGGTTCACTCTCAGGCCGTCGAGAGTCTCTGGATCATGCAAGACCTTGATGGCCGTATCAGCGAAATCGTCTGCATCCGCTCCTATGGCCGGACGTTGCCACGATTCCTGATACCACGCTGGCCGGTTGTACAGGCGGACATCAAAACGATCGCCAAGTTCACTCGTCGCCCATTGCCAATCAAAGGAGTCCCACATCTCGATGAGGAGCCAGGTTGGTACATAGCGAGGCCAGTTGTGGTATCGAAGAGTTGGCCATTGCATGACAGTGATGCCGAGCACAAGCAAGCCGATACCTGTGAGGACGCGACCTTGCCGCCAGCGAATCTGATGGATTTGTTTCTTGCGTGTCGTCTTGTGGCCGCACTCCGGGCAGGTGGGCGTGGGCGCGCCGGTCATGTCGTACCAGCATTTCGGGCAGCGCCCCTGCCTTCGGTATTGCAACTCGCGCCCGACCGCGAGTATCAGCAGTTCAGCGCCTGCAACCGCAATCCAGAGGCCCAGGATAAAAAACAGCATCTTGTCCGACACAACCGCAGTGTACCCGGCGATGGGTGGCACACGCCGACGGCTTCGAAAACGCTCGCGAACCACCTTGTGCCGTTGCATTCGACTGCCCGCGTATACTCGCCCATGCAGGCGATTACGATCACGAAACAGGGCACTCCCGTCGCAGACAACATCGCACTCGACAACGATTGGCCGGACCCGACGCCGGCAGCAGGCGAAGTTGTTGTCCGGACCGAGGCGTCCGCGTTCAACCACCTTGATTTGTGGGTCGGGCGTGGCCTGCCCGGGCTCGACCTTCCATTCCCGCGCATCAGCGGCTCAGACGGCGTGGGGATTGTCGAAGCAGTCGGCGAGGGTGTGGATGATGCATGGGTCGGCAGGCGCGTCGCGCTCAATGCAGCAATCCCCGTGCACGATCGCGTTCATCCCGATGTTTCGCCTGCGCTGCCGGACAACTTCATGATCGGCGAACACACGCACGGCACGATGGCTGCGAAGTTTGCCGCGCCCGCAGCCAACGTGATCGACATCGGTGATGAAGCAGACTCGGTCGAAGCAGCGTGCTTTGCGCTCTCAGGACTGACCGCCTGGCGCATGCTCACCACGCGAGCGAGGTTGCAGCCCGGGCAGTGGGTGTTGATTCCCGGCATTGGCGGCGGCGTCGCGCTGGCGGCGCTTGCCATCGCCAAACACCTTGGCTGCCGCGCGATCGTGACAAGCCGACATCAGCACAAGCTCGACAAAGCGCGCGAACTCGGAGCCGAAGTCGGCATCCTCGATGAAGGCCAGGACTGGTCGCGCGAGGCGCGGGCTGCCACCGGCAAGCGCGGCGTCGATGTCTGCTGCGATTCGGTCGGGAAGAAGATACACCTCAGTTGCATCAAGGCGCTGGCGCGCGGCGGCGTGTTTGTCACCTGCGGATGCACCACCGGGCCCGATGCGACCACTGATCTCGCGCGGATCTTCTGGAATCAGCTCACGATCATCGGCTCGACCATGGGCGATATGGCTGAGTTCCGAGAGGTCATGGCGCTGTTCCGCTGCGGCGCGCTGCGGCCCGTCATCGACAATGTCTACTCGCCCGCAGACGCAGCCGGGGCATACGCCCGGCTCGAATCAGGCGAACAGTTCGGCAAAATCGCGATCCGCTGGGGGTGAGGTATTGAAGCTTGGTTCGCAGCGGCGATTCACTACAATCAGAACCAGTCCGGGGCATGAAACTCAAGTCACACCGCATGGCACACTGCGGAAGAAGGGAAGGCCACGGCAATGCCCGATCAAGAGCACATGCACGACACCAGCAACGAAGACCACACCGATGGCGGCGGCGCCGCGACGGCTGCCCCGCCTCGCAGGCACGTCAAACCCGCCCGCCCGCGGCTCAACCATCTCCCGCCATGGAAGGTGCTGCTGCACAACGATGATGTGAGCGACATGGGCTACGTGGTCGACACCATCATGGTGCTCACGCCGCTCGGCGAGCAGGATGCGGTGCTGCGCATGCTCGAAGCGCACAAGAGTGGTGTCGCGCTGCTGATGGCGACGCATCAGGAACACGCGGAACTGCTGCAGGAACAGTTTACCAGCCGGCAACTGTGCGTGACCATCGAGCCGGATGCAGAGTGATTCAGCGCGCGCGGATTCGATTGACACGTCGCGCTCGGGTCATGCCTGCGTACGCAGGCATCCACAAACAACCGATTGCATCAGACGACAGTGGCTTCCCGCTTCCCTGGCTATGACAGCACCGCTGTGATCTCGATGTCTCAGCGCCCTTCCCGCACGACTTTTGCATTGCCGATCAGCCAGGCATGGTGGCCGAACGATGATTCATCCGCAGCGAGGCGGCCGGCAGTATCGTCAAAATGCAGCATCACCAGCGTCTGAGCATCTGACGACAGTGTTCGCTGCGGCGTGAATGCTGCAGTATATCTGCACGCGGAACTCAGACGCACTTCATCAATCGCGCCGGTGAAATAGCTCATCGGCCTGCCTCGGCCATCGGTGTCTGCGCCGATGAACAGCGGCAGGCGGTTCGGCGTGATCGGCCCGATGGCCGGCACCTCCGATGACAGCTCTCCATTGACGAACAGCCGCACATGCGAACCGTCGTAACACAGCGCAACATGCGTCCACGCGGTGTAATCCCACGCGGCAGATGCACGCGCCTCGGCATAGCCGCCCGGAAGGTGCGCGTATCCCGCAGGGATGGTGGAATTGGTTTCGGACCAGAATATCCCGAACGCCGAGTTCTCAGTCCTGGTCACGAGCCCGACGCGCCCATCCGGCTGGTCGCCGCGCACCCAGCACTCAAGCGTGAAGGCGCGCATGCCAGCCAGCGAATCGCTCAAATCAACGCGGGCGGCGCTTTCGCCGTCGAGCACAAGCACGCCGTTGCTGGTCGGGTTGGCTGCTGCAAGCTCGCCGACATCATCCAGATACAACCGCGAATCGGCACGCTGCTCCAGCGGCTGCCGCAGCCCGCTGTCAAAGAGAAAGACCGTCGACCCGCGCACCGACACGCGCGGCATGGCGTTCACATCCAGCGCAGGCAGTGAAACGCGCGCAGGAATCGAGCGCGCCTTACCCGGCTGCAGCTCAACGCGTGTCTCGTCGAGCGAACCGGTCGCGCCAGCGGGAAGGTCGAGTTCAAGATCGAAAGTCAGCGGCTGTGACGTCGGGTTCCACACTTCAACAGTGAAGCCGCTGTCACTCCTGTCCGAGAGCGATGCGCGTACCGGCCCGCGCACGCGTACCCACCCGCCGCTGTTGAGGCGATTCATTTCGTCAACTTCCTCACCGCGGGCCATCGCGCCGCTATAGAAGCTGTCGATCGGGTGAACCGTCATGGAAAAGCCATCGCGCGTCACCCGCACCAGGTTCAGGTGATGCATGTTGACCGACGCATTGAAGCTCCCTTGCGACCCGCCAGTCACAGCCATCGCGTAGTAGTGGATGCCGTCGTGGTTTCCATCATCCCGATATGTGTGAATGTGCCCCGCAATCACGCCTGCAACGCGGCCGTCTTCCACGAGGATGTCGTGGACATCCGGCCAGTTGCACCCGCGATACAGCCACCGCGGATGATGCATGAATACGTACACCTGTTCCGCATCAGTTGCTGCAAGATCATCGCGCAGCCACTGCATCTGTTCGGAACTCATGTTCTGCGTGACAGCAGGGTTCGAGAACGACAGCGACTCATCAGAGAACAGGCAGATGATGTGCGCCCATTTGTAATCGAACGAGTAATACAGTGGCCCGAAGTGCTGCTTATACAGCGCGATGTGTCCTTCCTCAGTCGCAGGTCGCTCGTACACATCGTGGTTGCCCGCCACCGGATACCACGGCTTGCTGAGGCTGCCCATGACATCGTGATACTCGCGCATCTCAGCCATCCACTCAGGCGCCTGGTTGTAGCCGTTGATCATGTCACCGACGGTCATCACGAATGCGGGATCCAGATCGTTGGTCATTTCCACCGCGCGGCGGAGTACGTTCACACCCTCGCGCGGGCCTGTTGTCCGATCAGCGAGGATGACGAACGAGAACTCGTCGCGTTCTTCCGGCGCGACAATCGGCCGATTCGTATCCGTACCTTCATTCACACGATCGCGCGCGATGAGAGGCGGCAACATCGCGGGCGTGCGCGAGCCGTGCAGGTGCAGCGTGCCCTTCTCATCAAAGTCCGGCGCGGCAGCGAGCGGGGCAGTGTTGATTGCAAGCCCGCTCAGCACAGCGAGGCACGCAGCCCATCGAATATCACGGAACATCGTCATCGTCGGCCCTCCTGAGGTAAGGTCTATCCTAACGTTGATGTCGGTATACCCGGGAAGGCAATTCCATGAAGAACGCGCATGGAAGCTGAAAAATAGCGGTGAGAAGCTGCGCAGATTGACCACCAACCCGGGCGGCGCTACGCTCGGCGATCGACTTTTCTGCCCTCAGCAAGGTGCCGTCATGCCTGATACGCAAGTCAATGTTCCACTGCTCGATCTCAAAGCTCAGTATGCCACCCTTCGCGATGAAATCGAGCCGGTGATTCGCGATGTCGTCGAGGCGCAGTGGTTCATCATGGGCCCGAAGGTCGTGGAACTCGAACAGCAGACGACAGACTACTGCAACACAAAGCACGCGATCGGCTGCGCATCAGGATCGGACTCGCTGCTGCTCGCGCTGATGGCGCTTGGCATTGGCCCGGGTGACGATGTCATTTGTCCGACTTATACCTTCTTCTCAACGGCTGGCTCGATCCATCGCCTCGGCGCAAGACCGATCGTTGCAGACATCGACCCGGTCACGTACAACATGACCGTCGAAACAGCGCGCGACGCAGTGAAGCGATGCACGAATCTCAAGGCGATCATGCCCGTCCATCTGTTCGGCCAGTGCGTGGATATGGACGGCCTGCTGGAACTCGGCAGAGAACTCGGCGTGCCGATCATCGAAGATGCCGCCCAGGCGATCGGCTCGCGTGATGCAACCGGCGCGATGGCCGGCTCGCGGGGCGAAATCGGCTGCTTCAGTTACTTCCCGTCGAAGAACCTTGGCGGCTTCGGTGATGGCGGCATCATCACCACCAATGATGACACCCTCGCCGACACCATGCGCAAACTACGCAATCATGGCATGGACCCGAAGTACTACCACCCGATGGTCGGACTCAACTCACGCCTCGATGCGATGCAGGCAGCCATCCTCAGCATCAAAATGAAGCATCTGGAAACCTGGCATGATGCCCGCCGCGCAAATGCCGACGACTACGACCGCATCTTTGCAGAACATGGCGCCCTGGCCAGCCAGACACCCGTCAACGGCGATGGCCTCGCGCTGCGCACACCCTGGCGTCCCGATGCACCATCGCGGCACATTTACAATCAGTATGTCATCCGCGTGCCAGCAGATCTGCGCGACGGTCTCCGCCAGCACCTGATCGACAACAACATCGGCTGTGAAATCTATTATCCCGTGCCTCTGCACCTGCAGGAGTGCTTCGCGCAACTCGGCCTTGATGAGGGCGATCTCCCACACGCAGAACTTGCAGCAAAGCAGACGCTCGCCCTGCCCATCTACCCTGAACTGACAATGCAACAGAAGCAGCGCGTCGCGGAGACCGTCGCGACGTATGTTGCCCAGCACACGCCCGCTGTGGTGTGAGCCATCCGAATGATCGTGCATGATAAAGCAGGGGCCCGCCATCGTTCGGTGCGCGATATCATCCCCGCATGTCCGCATCGCCACCGCAGCAATCCGCTATCACGTCCACGCGCCTCATCGTCGGCATGGAGATTCATGTTGAACTGGCGACCCGGTCCAAGATGTTTTCTGCAGCAGCCAATCTCGCGCATCCCGACCACTTCGAGGCTGAGCCCAACACACTGATTGACCCGGTTGTGCTCGCGCTTCCAGGCGCGCTGCCTGTCATGAACAAGCAGGCCATCGAGATGTCGATGATGATCGGCCTCGCGCTCAACTGCACCATCGCTGAGTACAGCAAGTGGGATCGCAAGAACTACTTCTATCCCGACCTGCCCAAGGGATACCAGATCAGCCAGTATGATCTGCCGCTGTGCGCGGACGGCTACATCGAGATTGTCGGCGCGGATGGCAAGAGCAGCCGCATCCGCATCCTGCGCGCGCATCTCGAAGAAGATGCAGGCAAGCTCGGCCACGAGTTGCCCGGCGGCGGCACAATCGACGGCTCCCTGGTTGACTACAACCGCGCGGGCACCCCACTGCTCGAGATCGTCACAGAGCCCGATCTGACCAGTGCCGACGATGCGGTCATCTTCTGTCGTGAGCTGCGTAACATTTGTCGATTCCTCGGCGTGACGGAAGCCAACATGCAGCGCGGCCATATGCGCTTTGAGCCCAACATCAACGTCGCCATCTATACCGACGATGGCCACGAGTACAAGACGCCGATCGTCGAAATCAAGAACCTCAACTCCTTTCGTGCGGTCAAGGCAGCCATCGAACACGAGCACGAACGGCAGATCGCACAGTGGCAGAGCGACGGGCAGACGCATGGCATGGGAATGAAATCCACACGCGGCTGGGACGACCAGCGCGCCGTGACATTCCTGCAGCGATCGAAGGAAGATGCACACGACTACCGTTACTTCCCCGAGCCCGATCTTGTGCCCGTTGTTGTTGATGATGAATGGCGCGATGAAGTTGCCCAGCGCATTCCCGAGCTTCCCATGCAACGACGGGCGAGGTATGTCGAGCATTTTGGCTTGTCTGATGCGGACGCATGGACGCTCACCGCCGAACGCGAAATCAGTGCGTATTACGAAGCGTGCATCGAAGCATATCACGAGCTGACAGGATCGGGCGCGGGCGGGGTACATGCCGGACGAGAGATCGCCAAACTGCTGACCAACATCGGCGCGCGACTTGCTAATGAGCGTGGCTGCGATGTGGATGCACTTGGCATCACGCCAGGCGGTGTCGCCGGGATCGTGCAACTGCGCGATGATGATGCGATCGGCTCCAGCGCAGCAGATCGCCTGTACGAAGCGATGTGTGAGATGGATAATGATGCGCACGAAGTGGCCGAACAACTCGGCCTGCTGCAGGTGCGTGATGAGTCGCAACTCGACGCGTGGATTGAACAGGCAATCAAGCAACAGCCGCAGGCCGCCGCCGACTTTGCGAACGGCAAGGATGCCGCGCTCGGCCGCCTGACTGGCGCTGTCATGAAGGCCAGCAAAGGCCAGGCCGATGCCAGGGCCGTGCAGGACAAACTCCGAGTCAAGCTGCGCGAGTGAGCTCACATTTCAGAGAAACAAGCCGTGACGGCACGTCAGCAGAGTCGCGGGTCAGACTCACAAACGCGTGGGATCACCCACTACAATCCTCGCATGAAGAAAGTTTCCGCTGGCGGCGGCTGGCCCGCCATCTGGTACACGCTCCGCAAAGGCCGGCAGGCAGGCGGCCTGCTGCGCACGTATCGCGCGCTGCGATCGAAGAATGCCTGCAAGACATGCGCGCTCGGCATGGGTGGACAACGCGGCGGGATGGTCAATGAGAAGGGCCAGTTCCCGGAAGTCTGCAAGAAGTCCATCCAGGCGATGGCCGCCGACATGCAGGGCGCTATCCGCGGCAACTTCTTCGACGATATGTCGCTCGACAAGCTCAGCGCGATGACGCCACGTGAACTCGAGGCAGCCGGGCGCATCACGCAGCCGCTTATCGCCGGCCCACTCGACAGCCATTACAAACAGATCTCGTGGGATGAAGCGCTCGACCGCCTCGCGAAAAAGATGCACGCGATCTCGCCCGATGAGAGTTTCTTTTACTTTTCGGGCAGATCATCCAACGAAGCGGGCTTCCTGCTGCAATTATTGGCACGCGCGTGGGGGACAAACAATGTCAACAACTGTTCCTACTATTGCCATCAGGCGAGCGGCGTCGGGCTGAGTTCCATCACCGGCTCGGGCACCGCAACCGTTGTGTTGGACGACATCGACAAGTGCGATCTTGTGATCCTCATCGGCGCGAACCCCTCTTCGAATCACCCGCGCCTCATGCGCTCGCTGATGGACCTCAAACGCCGTGGCGGCAAGGTGATCGTCATCAACCCGCTGCGCGAGGTTGGCCTTGAACGATTCAAGGTGCCGTCTGATGTACGCTCGCTGTTCTTTGGCACCAAGATCGCTGACCTGTACCTCCAGCCGAACATCGGCGGCGACATCGCGCTGCTGCAACTGATCGCCAGGCGCATCCTCGAACGCGAGTCAGTCGATGACACGTTTGTGCACGATGCGTGCGATGACTGGAACGCATTCCAAGATCACCTGCGGTCGCTTGATGAGACAGCACTGCTGCGCGCTGCCGGTGTGGATCAGTCACTGGTCGACCAGGCGGCGGGCATGTATGAGCAGTCCGATGCCACGATCTTCTGCTGGGCGATGGGCCTCACGCATCACCAGCATGGCGTCGAGAACGTGCAGATGCTCGGCAACCTCGCGATGATGCGCGGCATGCTTGGCTCACCTGGAAGAGGGCTCCTGCCGCTGCGCGGACACAGCAACGTGCAGGGCATGGGCTCGATGGGCGTTACACCCGCGCTCAAGGAAGCGGTGTTCGACAAACTGCAAACGACATTCAGCATGCAACTGCCCACCACGCCCGGGCTCGACACACTCGATTGCATGCACGGTGCATCGGATGGCTCACTCAAACTCGGCATCTGCCTCGGCGGGAACCTGTTCGGCTCCAACCCCGATGCAGATTTCGCGCGGGCAGCAATGCGTGAACTCGATACTGTTACCTATCTCAGCACCACACTGAATACGGGCCATGCGCACGGCCGTGGGCGCGAGACGATCATCCTTCCAGTCCTCGCGCGCGATGAAGAGCCGCAACCGACCACGCAGGAATCGATGTTCAACTTCGTGCGCATCAGCGACGGCGGCACGCCACGCCATCATGGCCCGCGCGCGGAAGTCGAGGTCATTGCGGATCTTGCGGAACGGCTGTTCGAGAACCCGCGCGAACCGATCGACTGGGCATCCATGCGACAGTATGGCAACATCCGTTCCGCCATCGCGAACATCATCCCTGGCTATGAATCTATCAGCGAGGTGGATACCACGAAATGCGAGTTCCACATCAACGGACGCACATTTCATACGCCGACATTCGCGACCGACACCGGCCGCGCGCAGTTTCATCTTGTCGACACACCTGCCGTGCCAGCAGTCGCAGAGAATCAACTCCGGCTGATGACTGTGCGATCCGAAGGCCAGTTCAACACGGTTGTGTATGAAGAACACGATCTTTATCGCGGCATGGATCGGCGTGATGTTATCATGATGCATCCGGACGACATCACACGCATGGAGTTGCGTACTGATGATCACGTCACCGTGCGCAGCGAGTGTGGTGCGCTTGGCCATATTCTCGTGCGCAAAGGCAACATCTCGCCCGGCAACGCGGTGATGTATTATCCCGAAGCGAATGTCCTTGTCCCCCGCGCCGCGGATGCGAAGTCAAAGACGCCCGCGTTCAAGAACGTGCTCGTGACGATTGAAGCACAGCAAGCTGCTCCGGTGTGTTGATCGAACGCAGCAGACCGGCCGAAGCCCCAGTTTCATCCAGTTCGATGCGCGCCGCAGCCGCCGCCCTCACAAGAGATCGCATGCTCGCCCGGCCTTCATCAAGCAGGTTCCGCGCGACAGGCAATGCATTCCCGCGAATCACACACGGCAGCGGCTCCACGCGATCCGCCGATGCATACACAACCATCGCAGGGCGATCATCCAGCAGTGCGCGGCCGACCAGCGGTTCCAAGACCGCGCCGGTCAGCAGCGGCATGTCACATCCTGCCACGAGGTATATATCACTCACCCCGCTCGCGAGCAGCGATTCGATCCCGCCGAGCGGACCTGCATGATCGCGCGTGTCTTCAACAAGTACAGCGCCCGGCAGCGCATCATTACACACCGCGCGCGAACCGACAACGACAACCTGTTCACATCCATCAACAGCACGAAGTGCCGCTGCCACAGTTTCGATCATCGTGCGGCCATCATGCAGACGAACCGCATGCTTCGGCTTACCCATGCGCGAGGATCTGCCCCCCGCGAGAATCGCACCGATGATCATCTGCTGCTCAGCCATCAGCTTGACACATGCGATGATGCGGATGCGGATTCGGATGCGGATGCGGATGCTGCGCTGCTGCTGCGCTCCACCGTGATCGTCTCGCCCTGCTTCATGTCGCCGGGTCTGGTCACCTTCGCGAGAAACCCGCATCGGCCGACGATCGCCTTCTTCAGTTCCGGGCTGATCGCATCCAGCACGTAACACGGCTTGCGCTTCTTGGTAAGTTCCAGTTCAACGCCACCGGAGAAACGCAGTCGATCGCCAATCGCCAACTCATCCACATCGAGGCAGCGCACGGTCACGTTCTCGCCCGTCGCGCCCGGGTACACATCAAACCCTTCATCACGCAGGTCATCAAGATCCTCAGCATCAATCAGGCTCACCGCGAACAGCGGATCATTGTGCTTCTCGTGATTGTGCCCATCGCCCGCGAGGCCGGCCTGCGTGACTTCAATCGCGTCATGCGGCCGCTTGGGAATCCCGCCGGGCGATGTGTTGA
>CAZVXI010000053.1:0-17579 GCA_964631295.1 uncultured Isosphaeraceae bacterium | reverse complement strand
GGGCGAAATCAGTGTTCGCCACGCCGATGCCAGACCTCACGATATCGCGGACGTCCGATAGCCGGATTCTTCCGATGGAATCCTGTCGGAAAGGCATGTTTTGATTGAACGCCCGGCGCAATTCCCTACACTCGGGGTTGTCGATCAGTAACTTCGCGGATGAGGGTGGCAGCCGCAATGACTCACAGGAATAGTGCGCATCGCCGACGGGGTCGGTCCTGCTTCGGTAATGCGTTTTCTCAACTTCGATCTCAGTATTTCGCCCGCGCGGGCGAATCAGCGGTGCGTTACGGCATCAACTTTGATCGCGTGGTGGAGCACCTCTGGTCGGCGCGCAGCCGCGGACTGGTGATTCCTGTCAGCCTGATCGTCTACATCGATGACCTTGTCCACGCCGTGGCACTCAGCGACGCCAATGAAACCGCGTGGACTGATCTTCGCGAAATCTACGAACGGTGGCTGATTCGCAAGTTCCGGAATCGACTGCCATATACCGAAGCTCTGCTGCACGTTCGGGCCCTGCTCAGTGAGATTCGGCGAGAGCATGAGACCGGGGCCGATGGCATCGACTCGCTTCGCTGTTATCTGGGCCTTGTGCCGATGCAACTCTGGCTTGTCGAACGGCTGGAGCAGCGCCTCGCCGCGAGCAGCGGCCAGACGCCACTCCACCCGCTCGACGAACTGGACCCGGAGTTGCCAGATATCGACGTGCTTCCGTTCCATCAGCCCGGCATCGTCACCGGCTGAGACGCTGCCCACATCCGTGGCAGATCGCTTGACAACCTGCCCCTCGAAACTACGCTTCACCGTCCGCTCAGCGGCGAGGTAGCTCAGTTGGTAGAGCACCGCATTGAAAATGCGGGTGTCGCCGGTTCAAGTCCGGCTCTCGCCATTGTCCCCCGACACCGCAACGCGCATGACAAAACGCCTCACACATGTGAGGCGTTGTCGTTGACGCGCGTTGTCCGTCACGAGGCCGTGGGTGACGTCTCGGCAAGCAGCATTTCTGCAGCCATGCCCGCCATCGGGTAGTACCGACACAGCGCGCGTCCGAGCCGCTCGGGATCACTGCACACGAAGCAACTGGGCATCGCCAGCACATGATGAGCAAATCGCAGGGCGCGCGGCAGGGAATGGGCGGCCGTCGCGAGGACCAGTTCAGGCCCGTCAAATCGGACTGGCAACACCCGGAACTGCCACGCCTGCCGACGGGTCACCAACTCCAGGCAGATCTGATCGACTGACTCAAGGTCCGGATCGAACCGCGGTGCGATCTCGGCATACTGCTCCGACCACGCCTGCTCCACCACTTGCGGCGAAACACCGAACAGCCGCTCGCAGATCAGCCCGAGCGGGCGGCCAGATTGCTGCTGGACATCCAGCGCCTGCTGCACCTGCTGCTCATCCAGCACGCCGTTGCGGATGAGGACATCACCAATACGAAGTTTCATGATCGCTCCACGCCTCCTGCCTCCCTGAAGCATGGACATCGGAGCAATACCGCGACCTCGGCGGCCTTTCTCCCAACGCGCGGTTTATGCGCACCTCGACCGAGACGACTGCTCCGACTGGCTGGGGGCGGCAAGATGGGGCCTGGCTCTTCCGGACGCACCGGGTTTCTCGGACGTGATCACACGCTACGGTTGTCATCCGATGCACGAGCAACTCAGGCTGGACATCCTGGAACTGTGGGCGCGATTCGTGACACGCCGGCCGTGGCTGACGCTGCTGACATGCCTGCTGCTTGCTGCCGCCAGCGTGACACTGGCTGTCACACGCATGGAGTTCGTTGCCGATCGCAGCCTGCTTGTCGATCCGCAGCTCGGCTGGAACGCCCGATACTTCGCACACAAGGAGCACTTCGAGCACTGGGATGACCTGGTGATTGCCATCGATGGACCGGTCGACGCTGACGGTGTCGATGCGCTGGCCCGGCTGATTGCCCGCGAGTTGCGATCGTCGCCGCTGGTCAGGTCCGCGGATGCCGGCTTCTTCGTTGCCTCTGCAAGCCCGCGATTGTTCCGAGCAGCGCCTCACGCAGAGTTCGAGCGGAGACTTGCACAGTTTGCACGAGGACGTGCCCTCGTCGAGCGGGCACCGAACGCAAACGCAGCACTCCATACACTTGTTCAGGACATGCGCACGCGCGATCAGACGGTCGCACCGGCGGGCGGCATGAACGACCTCGCGCGGACCCTCTCGCCGTTCATCAATGCTGCACTTGATCAGCCAATTGACTTTGAAAACCTGCAACCTGTCGACACAGACTGGCAACCGTTCGTCGCGGTCACAGGACGCATCCGCTACATCCAGGTTGGATTTGCGGAGACTGCGACAGGGATTGATGCACTGAGCAGCAACATTGCGTGGCTGCGCGATGAAGTCGACCGGTTGATCCGTGAGCATAACTCGTCTGGACTCGACCTGTCATGGGGTGTGACGGGCATCCCCGCGATCGAAGCAGACGAGACTGCCCAATCGATTGCCGACTCCACGCGCGCAACGATCCTCGCGCTGGTGTTGATCAGCGTGCTGCTCATTCTTGTGTATCGAGGCATACGCGTGCCATTGCTTGCAGTCGGTGCGTTGCTGATCGGCGTCGCTTGGAGTTTCGGATGGCTCATCCTGACGGTCGGCCATCTGCAACTGCTGTCCGTCGTGTTCTCCGTGATCCTGCTCGGGCTTGGGATCGACTTTGCTGTCCACCTGATCGCCCGTCTTGAGCTCGTGCAGGACGAGCATGATTTGCTCTCGGACGCAGTCGCGCGCGTGTTCCACGGCATTGGGCCGGGCATGATCACGGGTGCTGTGACAACCGCCGTCGCATTCGGCGCAACAGCGCTGACTGAGTTCCGTGGCATGGCAGAGATGGGCATCATCGCAGGCGGCGGAATCCTGCTGTGCCTGATTGCGATGCTCAGCGCATTGCCAGCAGCACTCCAGCTCACCGGCCGATGGAAGCAGATCATCCGGCACCGGCATGGCGGCGAAGCGGCGCACTTCGCGCACGGCCGGCTTGATTTCGTCGACAAGATGCCGCTGGTCACGCTCATCGTCGCGCTGCTGATCTGTATCGCTGCACTCTTTCCGGCTGCGCGCGTCACATACGACCCGAATGTGCTCAATCTGCACCCGCCCGGTATCGAATCGGTGATTTGGGAACGGCGCATTCTGGAGCAGGATGGCCAAAGCGTCTGGGCGGGCATCATGCACACGTCCTCCGAGCAGGCTCCCCAGCTCGTCGATGCGCTGCGCGAGCACGAGGAGATCAGTGACGTTGGCGCGATGGGGATCCTCTTTCCCGCCAATCGCGAGCAGCGCTCCGAACAGGTCGCTGCGATGCGAAACGCAGTCATGGAACCGGTTGAGGTACCAGCCGGCCCCGCAGCACTTCGCAGACAGTTCTCGCAGATCAATGTCGGCCTGCGGACGCGGCTCAGCGAGATGTCCGAAGCCGATCGCGCGATTGCCGAAGACCTCACCTCCCGCCTGACACGTGCCAGCAGCACGCTGCGCGATTTGCCGGACACTGATGCACTCGCCCGCTGGAACACACTGGACGCAGCGTACCAGGTTTGGCGAAGCCAGATTGCAACAACTGTCGCAACCGCCCTCTCGCCGGGCCCACTTGTTCCCGACGATCTGCCGCGCGTGCTGCGCGATCGCTGGATTGGAGATGACGGCCGCTGGCTGGTGACCGCTTCGCCTGCGGGCGATCCGCTCGGGCGTTCCATCCTGCATCCCGAACGACTGGAAGCATTCGTCGAGGCGTTGTTCGCAGTCAGCGATGAAGCGCTCGGTCCGCCAGTACAGATTTATGAGTCGTCGGTGTTGATTCAGCAGGAGTACTTCCGCGCAGCGATCTACGCGCTCGTTGCCATTCTCATCGTGCTGCTGATTGACTTCAGATCACTCGCCGACGCACTGTGCGCGCTGCTGCCGGTGAGCGTGGGCTTTCTCGGAATGTTTGCACTGATGGGGCTGGTCGGCATGCCGGTCAACTTCGCCAACATCATCGTCATGCCTCTGATTTTCGGCATTGGCGTCGACGCTGGCGTGCACATGGTACATCGCTGGAAAATCGAGCCGTTCGGGGAACCGGCCGGGTTGAGCGGCGGCACGGGTCGAGGCATCACTGTGACGATGATCTCCACCTGCATCGGCTTCGGCTGCATGCTCATCGCAGAGCATCGCGGAATACGCTCGCTCGGGTTCGTGATGGTCGTCGGGCTTGCAGTCACACTGCTCGCATGCTGGATGTTCCTGCCAGCGATCCTCCGGATGCGTCAGCCGCATACGGAACGTGAGGCCTAGCGCTCGGCCGTGTCGAGCAGATCAACAAGCCGACGCATGAGGTTCATCGAAAGGCCCGACTGGCCGCGCACCCACAACTTGCAGTCGAAGTCGACCTGCTCGGGCGACATGCGGAACAGCCCGGCTGCCTGATAGTCGAAGTAGCGGTTGCCATGCCAGAAGCCGTCTGGTGCCCGGCCATGTGCGATGCGCCTTCCCTTTGGAGGGAACGCATCCCATCGCTCGATGTGTGTCCCGAGCAGCGCTGATTCGAAGTCGCTGCGCCCGTTGGCGCGCTCGGACGCAATGAGCACCACATTCGGCGCGCCCGGCATGAACTGCTTCGCCGACTTGCGCATCAGTTTGGCGAACCGAGGCATGTCATCAACGAACCCCGAGGAAGACTCTGTCGCCAGCGTGACATGCGTCCCATCCCACGGCGCGACAATCCGCAACCCGGCGAGTTCGCCAGTGTCGTCGCGGACAACCATCTCGTCCCCAACACGACTTGTCCTGATGAACTGCGACGCATCACGCACGATCTGCTGCATCTGCGACTCAGCAAGCTCATCACGCCAGCGGATATTGACGATGTACGGCCTTTCGATGCGCTCGAGGTAACGCAAGCGCGAGGCAATCGGTGTTGCCGGCGAGTCGTCATCGTTCTCCGACGCCTTCAGACGCTTGATATGCAGATATACATGCGTCGCGCCGAGCAGGACCTGAAAGTCGCACAGCCGACCGTTGGGAACCGGCACCTCGTAGCGGAATGTAGCGCCACGCAGGCCCAAATGTCTCGCGACAATCGCCTCTGCATAGCGATCAAAGTACGCTTTGCGTCTCGTGTGCGCGAGCAGGCTGTCGTGCAGCCGACCAAGTTGCGGATCGTCCTTCCATGCTTCGATGGCCTGCCGCATCGTGTCGGGCGCACCTGCCACAAGTGGCGCCTCGCCGGATGTGCTCTGCCTCGGCTGCCGCGGAGCCGGGGTGGGTTGCATGGGAGGATTGAACGCCATCAACTCTGCCAGAATCGAAGGTGTGGCGGCACGCCGTATGCTCGCGGGGAAGCCGATTCATCCCAGACCGTTTTGACTGCCTCCGATGCTCGACGACCATCAATATGCACCGGCGCTCCGCTCGCCAGCAGTTCATCCACCTGTCTGCGTCCGATGCGCACACGCATGTGAACATCAGCCTCGTCATAGCGGCGGTTGAGCACTTCCGTACGGCGCTCCAGAAACGTGATGGCTCGTGGCTCGCTCAATGGAACAGCAATCTCAACTTCGCGCAATGATCCGACGGCGATCTCGCGCGCCTTGGCTGTAAGTTCATCGAGGCCCTCACCAGAGCGAGCACTGACTGGAATCGCCTCCGGATATCGGTTGAGCCACGCGAGCATATCGCTGCTGCGCTCGAGTCGATCGATCTTGTTCAGCAGCAGCAGTCGCGGTTGATCGACCGCTCCGATGTCATCGAGCGTCGTGTAGACCGTTTCGAGTTGCATGTCTGCTTCGTGGTCAGACACATCGAGCACGATCAGCAACGCATCCGCAAACACGGTTTCTTCGAGTGTTGACCGGAAAGACGCGACGAGCCTGTGCGGCAGATCGCGAATGAAGCCGACTGTGTCGGAGAGCATCGCCCCAACTCCGCCGCCAAGCTCCCACCGCTCGACGCGCGTCGACAGTTTCGCGAAGAGTTTGTCATGTGCATACGCGCCGCCCGCTGTCAGGCGATTGAACAGCGTACTCTTGCCCGCGTTCGTGTAGCCAACGAGCCCGAGTGTTGCATGATCGACATTGCGCTTGGAGACCTCGCGCGTCTTGCGCTGCTGGATCTCTGCAAGTTCGCGTTTGAGCGAACCAAGCCGCCTCTGTACAAGCCGCCGGTCGATTTCAAGCTGCTGCTCGCCAGGCCCGCGTGTGCCGATGCCGACGGGCGCGCCGCCTGTCACCTGCCCGAGGTGATCCCACATCGCGCGCAGTCGCGGATACGTGTACTCGAGCTGCGCGATCTCCACCTGCAACTTTGCTGCATGCGTTGCGGCACGGTTGGCGAAGATATCCAGAATCAGTTCGCTGCGATCAATGATCTTGCAACTCGTCTCGGCCTCGAGGTTCTTCACCTGCGCAGGCGAGAGATCGTTGTCGAAGATCACCAGCGTTGCCTTCGTCTGGCGGGTGAGTTCGGCGAGTTCTTCGACCTTGCCCTTGCCGAGATAGGTCGCCCCGCGCGGACGGGTCCGCCTCTGGATCAGTTCCCCCACGACTGCTGCCCCGGCCGTGGTGGCCAGCGAGCGAAGTTCGCGAAACGGATCGATCGAGTCGACGAAACTGTCTGGAAGGTGGACACCGACCAGAACGGCCCGTTCAGCGACGACTTTGAGTTGATCACGCTGGACCTGAGACATGTGCCTCCTGCAAGGGACCCGGTCCACCCCGGCTCCATTCACCTCATCTACTATTCTAGATCATGGCTTGGAGAGCGGTTCGGAGTTTTTCGCACCGTCAGTGAATCAACCAGGCATCTGGAGACGTTGTTCTCACAGCCGGGAGTCCGGCAGGTCCGAAAAGAACCCGCACGCCGGTCCCGGACCGGCATTTGGAAAAGGAGCCGTCTGTGCGGATCAAGAAAGTTGTCGCCCCCACACTTTTCGCTGCCCTGATCGCGTCCCTGTTGATCCAGTTGCCGCTGGCAATCGCGGCAAGATCAAGTGACTACGAGTGGATCGACCCGATCGTGGATGTCCGCCGCATCCTGCTGGACAGCTTCGTGCGCCAGCCGGACGAGCTGAAAATGCAGCAGTCCATGATCGAGGCGATGGTCAGCACTGTGGACGATCCTTACACAGTCTTTGTCTCACCTGAACAAGAAGCGGACTTCAATAAGTCGCTTCGCGGCACGTATGTGGGAATCGGCGCGGAAGTTCGTGTTATCGATGACTATCTCACGATCGTCACGCCGATGGATGACTCCCCCACGCTTGAGGCAGGAATCCGGGCGGGCGATGTCATCCTCGAAATCGATGGCGAATCAACATTCCAGAAAACCGTGGAAGAGTGCATCGACCTGCTCATGGGAGAGCCGGGCACGAGCGTGCCGCTGCTCGTCCGTCGCGTGGACGGCATCGAGGAGATCATCGAAGTCGAACGCCGCCAGATCGAAACCCACACCGTCGAGGGGATCCAGCGCGACAACGAGCAGTGGACGTACTGTGTGAATGATGAACTGGGGCTGCATTACATCCGAGTGACCCAGTTCAATGCCAACACGATTGCTGATCTCAACCTCGCGTTCGACAAGATCCAACAGGATGGCATGAACGGCCTCATCCTCGACCTGCGCGATAACCCGGGCGGTTCACTGCCCGCAGCACTTGCGATGTCGGACCTGTTCCTCTCCGAAGGGACGATCCTTTCGGTCAAAGGTCGTGATGAGCGAACGCAGCGTTCGTGGCAGGCCCGTGCAGCGGGCACGGTGCCCGACTTCCCGATGGTTGTGATGGTCAACGGACGGTCGGCCTCGGCCAGCGAAATCGTCGCAGGCGCATTGCAGGAGAATGGTCGCGCTGTAGTGCTCGGCACACGAACCTTTGGCAAGGGCTCGGTTCAGGAAGTCCGCGACCTGCCCTTCCAGCGCGGCACACTCAAGTACACCACCGCATACTACTACCTGCCAAGCGGCCGCAACATCAATCATCTTCCAGACAGCGAAACCTGGGGGGTTGACCCCAGTGACGGCATGACCGTTCCTGTACCCGATCAGGAGTACTTCGAGATGATCCGCGCGCGGCAGGACTTCGAAGTCATCCGCGAGAACGGGCCCGGCTTTGTTGAATGCGTTGATCCGGACTGGATCCGCGCAAAGTTTGGCGATGAACAACTCGCGCGCGCGATCGACACGCTGACCAACCGAGTTGAAATCGGTGAGTGGCTTGACGTCGGCGAAAGCGATCCTTCACTTATCGCCAACAACGAACAGCTCAATGCCTACCTCGACGAACGCACCCGCCTGATCACGCGGCTGCAACAGACCGAGCAGCGCATCGAGCAGCTGCAGTCCGTCGCGGCACGCGCCGGTCGGGAGCCGGTCGTGCCCGAGGACGTCGATCTCCTCAAGGGCACGCTCACGCTGCGTGACAAGCATGGAAACACTATTGGCACGTTTCGTATTGACGATGCGGATGCAACGCTCGCGCTCGAGGCGATGCAGTTGACGCCTGTCGAGCAGTGATGGCTTCCCCGAACGCGCACGCCGATGATGCGCTCGTTCTCGGGATCGAGACGAGCTGCGACGAAACTGCTGCTGCAGTGCTGCGTGGCCCACGCGATGTGCTCAGCAGCGTTGTCGCGACGCAGCATGACTTGCACGAAGAGTTCGCAGGAGTTGTGCCGGAGATCGCCAGCCGCGCGCATCTGGAGCGCATCCTGCCGGTCGTGCGGGCTGCATTGCGCGATGCGGGTGTCACACTTGACGCGCTCGACGCGATAGCAGTCGGTCATCGCCCGGGATTGATTGGTTCGCTGCTCGTCGGCGTGAGTGCTGCCAAGTCGCTGGCGTGGACGCTTGGCATTCCCCTTGTCGGTGTTGATCACGTGCTCGCGCACCTGCATGCCGCGACACTGAACGCTGAACTGTTGACATTCCCGGCACTTGGTCTTGTTGTATCGGGCGGCCACACCAGTCTGTTCCTGATGCGCTCGGCGACAAACGTCGAGTCCATCGGCCGAACGATTGATGACGCCATCGGCGAAGCATACGACAAGGCGGCAACGATCCTCGAGATCGGTTACCCCGGCGGGCCGAAACTCGATGCAATCGCGCAGCATGGCGATGATCGCGCGCACGACTTTCCCATCGCGTACCTGAAGGATCGGCCGCTGCACTTCTCCTACAGCGGCCTGAAGACGGCGCTTCTCTACGCGGTTCGAGGTACGCCGGTGTCGCGTGATGGCGAGCACGTGTATCCGCATGCCGCCGCCGACTTGTCTGACCAGCAGCGCGCTGACTTCGCAGCATCGTTCCAGCGAGCTGCGATTCGCCCGATCACTCGCAATATCAAACGAGCCATCGCGCAACACCCGGCCGTGACATGCATCGTGGCAGGTGGTGGCGTGACGGCAAACTCGCGTTTGCGCGATGACCTCGCGACACTCGCGCGCGACATGAACCTGCCACTGCGCATTCCACCAATGGACTATTGCGTCGACAATGCGGCCATGATTGCAGGCCTTGGCGCAGAACTGCTCGCCAGTGGCCATACCGATGATCTGTCGCTGAGTGCATCGCCACGCAGCAGCGTTGCATGAGCGCTACACTCGCTCATGACGCGCGCGATGAACAAACCAGCCCGAGCGGCGCGGTGGTCGCACCCGGCCGCATTTGATGAATCGCGACTGCTCAAGGAGTGCGACATCGACTTTGGTCGCACCAGCGGGCCGGGTGGGCAACACCGCAACAAGGTTGAAACGGCAGTGCTGATCACGCACAAGCCGACGACCCTCACAGGCTCTGCGAGTGAACGCCGACAGCAGCACCAGAATCGCCGTGTGGCGCTCTTTCGGCTGCGGATGGCGCTCGCGCGCGACGTTCGGGTAAGAACCCACCCGGAAAATCACACCCCGAGCCAGCTGTGGCAGGAGCGGCGCCAGGGACGGCAGATGTCTGTCAATCCCAAGCACGCTGACTACCCTGCGCTGCTGGCTGAGTCCCTTGATGTCATCGCCGCTCGCAGGTTCGACGTCGCTGGTGCAGCAGGTGTGCTGGGCGTGTCTATGTCGCAACTGGCCAAGCTTGTCCGGCACGACAAACGCGCCTTCGCTGCGGTCAACGAGGAGCGCGAGTCACGAGGCATGCCGAGGCTCAAGTGAGCCGATTCAGCATCGGTGATTTTGCCCTATCATCCGTCTATGTCAACCATCAGCGCCCAACAGCCAACGACGATCTCAACAGAGCGATTGCGCGAACTCATCGCGCAGGAACTTCCTGAACTGACCACTATTCGCCGAGACCTGCACACACACCCGGAGTTGCGCTATGAAGAACATCGCACCAGCGGTGTTGTGCAGGAACAGCTCTCGATGGCGGGCGTGGCGTTCAAAGCAGGCCTTGCCAAAGGCACGGGGATTCTCGGACATCTGCCCGGGGCCAGCGATCGCGCGATCGGTCTCCGCGCAGACATGGACGCATTGCCCATCGTAGAAGAGACCAGCGTCTCGTATGCATCGCAGACGCCTGGCAAGATGCATGCGTGCGGCCATGATGGGCATACAACGATCCTCATCGGCGCTGCCCGCATTCTTGCGAAGGTCGCCGCTGAGAGCGAGTTGCCGAACCCTGTTTCGTTCGTGTTCCAGCCGGCAGAGGAAGGCGGGGCCGGCGGCGATGCGATGGTGAAGGACGGCTGCCTCGACGGTTCAGTCATCGGCATGCCCATCGCGCACATGTTCGGCCTGCACGGCTGGCCTGAGATGAATCTCGGCTGTGTCGGCTCGCGGCGCGGCCCCATGCTCGCAGCGGCCGACATGTTCGACATCACGATTCACGGAACTGGCTGCCATGCTGCGTTTCCTCATATGGGGCGAGATCCCATCCTCGCAGGTGCTGCGATGGTTCAGGCATTGCAACAGATCAGTTCGCGCAATGTCGGACCATTGGACTCCGTGGTGATTTCAACCACGCAGTTCCATGCAGGTACGACGCACAACATCGTGCCGGAACGAATCACGCTCAGCGGCACAGTGCGAACGCTCCTGCCGGAAGTCAAAGACCTCGCAGTCGAGCGCATGCATGCAATCGTGGAGCACATCGCCCGTGCGCACGATTGTGAAGCGACATTGAACTACCACGACGGATATCCGGTCACACACAACGACCCGCAGGCAACTGATGTTTTCCATGACATCGCGCGTGATGCACTCGGACATGAGTGTGTCCAGCCGCTGGACGATCCTGTTATGGGTGGCGAGGATTTCTCTTTCTACTGCCAGGTCGTGCCAAGCTGCTTCTTTGCGCTTGGCCTGCTCCCTGACGGACAGACGACAATGCCGCAACTGCATCAGCCCACGTTCGACTTCAACGACGATGCGCTGCCGATCGGGATCGAACTGTTCTGCCAACTCGCACTTGGCGTGCAGCCCGGACGCTGATCACGGAACAGGCTGCAGTGTGAGCGTGTGTTCTGCCTCACCTGGAATCATCGGTGTCTCAACGCCACCGGCCCATGCGCTGTGTTGATCTGCGTAGTGCGGTGACAGCGGATGCCCGCTCTGCCCGCATGGCATATGCAGCAGAGCCTCGTCCCAGCGGCTCGGGCTCACGATCATGCGCATACTCACACCTATGCCTGGCGTCGACATCCGTACCGTCGTCGCGTGCCCCGGCATCATCTCAACAGGCATATTCACATACTTTGCGAGCCAGGGGATGCTTCTCAGGACCGGATGCTCAACCGACACCTGCGCGAACTCGCGCCAGCGATCGTCAAGGCCAGGCTCACCATCGTCGATGCGCTCGACAACATCAACAAACAGTGCCCGGAGACAGGCGTCCCACGATGCATATGGCGGTGGCAGCAGATGTGCAGGGCGCTGCTCAATGATGCGCATCAGCGGCTCGTCGACAAGTGGCCAGTTATACGCAAACGCCGGGTCTGCATCCGCACATGGTACAAGCAGAGAGCCGATGATCCACTCGCGCAACTGCTGATGACACGCACTCAGGATGCGGAAACCTGCCTGGTCGAGATTCGCCGTGCCATCCCACTGCGCCACAATCGTACGAGCGCGCTGCGCCTGCCTGCTTGGGTCATCGCTCGCGATCACATCGAGAAACAGCCGCTGTGTCTTCGCGTGCGCATTGGACCGTGTGTCCAACTGCATTGCGAGCATGTCTGCTTCTGTCTTCGGTTGATCGCCCGTGTTGACGAGCATCTCGTTGATTCGATGCGCACGCCACGGCGCAGCCCACGAGTGGCCGAGTGCGCGCGACCCCGGCAGGTGGACCGGTCGCGCGTTTGCAGTGAGGATTGCACCGGACTGCGGATCGACGATGCGCGGCCGCTGATCAGCACTGATGTTTTCACCCCACGCAAACCGACCTGACGCCCACGATTGTGGCATCCGACCGTTGTACCCGGTGCGCGTCGGCAGCCAGCCACTCATCGTCCAGCCGATACGTCCGTCAGCGTCTGCGAACATCACGTTCTGCGATGGCCCGTTCCAGGAAGCAGCGATGTCGAGCGCCTGATCAATCGTCGTCGCGTGCACAACGTCGAGCAGGTTCAGGTTCACCGACGAATCGATCGCCGCAGCGCGATATGCAAGTGGTCTTCCCGCGTGATCACGGTCAATGACAGGCCCCCACTGCGTCTCACGGACCGTGTGCAGTTGCCCATCTGCGCCCTTCACTTCGATTCGCTCATCGTGTAATACGAACGGCTTTGATCCGTCCGGCGTGAGGTATCGCGCGGGATCATCAGGATCAGTCTCGACAATGACCAGGTCTTCCTGATCCGCGTAACTGTTGGTGAACGACCACGCGAGATCGTCCGTTGCGCCGATGATGATGCCCGGCGAGCCAGGCGTACTCACGCCGCACGCGTAGCGCAATGCGCCCTCGTTGCTCCATTCCAGCGCGACGCGGTACCACACAATCGGCACGCGAAGCGCGAGGTGCGGATCGCTGGCGAGGATCGCGCGGCCGTCCGCAGTGCGTTCGCCGGAGATCGCCCATGCGTTGGAGCCAATCGAGGAGCGATCACCGAACGATCGTACCAGATCGCGCGATCGCAGCACACCCGGTCCGTTTCGCAAATCGACAACGTCCGGCCCGGGGATCGGCTGCGGCCGGTACCCGCCGAGTGTTGCAGCAGTCCCACTCAGCGCCACAGGCACATCCCAGCGCGTCGCATCCGGCAGGAGAAACGACCACAGTTGTTCCGGCAGCGTGTCGCGCATCACGCCAGCCTGCTTTTCGTAATCTCGATTGAACGACAACATCATGAAGAACGAGTCGTTCACGAGCAGTGTGTCAACAGCGGTCCACGGCTCCGGGCGCACCTGCAGCAGCCAGTATTCGGGCGGGCGGGTTGTCAATGCTGCAAGCCCGGCGTTGACACCTTCGGCGTATGCGTCAAGCATCGCGCGGTGATCGGACGGGAGTTGCGCGAGCCGCTGCTGAGCCCTTGCGCGGAAGCGGAACATGCGCTGATACGCATCGTTTGAGATCGTCGCCTCGCCCAGGAGGGCCGACAACTCTCCCGCCGCCGCGCGCCGCGTCAGGTCCATCTGAAAGAAACGGTCCTGTGCATGAACAAACCCCTGTGCGCGCACAGCATCGAGCCAGTTGGAAGCGCGGATCGTCGGAATGCTCATCGCATCGCGTTCGATCGTCACCGTGCCGGTCAAACCCGCGAGGTTCCTTTGCCCGTCGAGCTGTGGCAGCGAGGCGCGCAACGACCACCAGACAATCGCGCCCGCGGCCAACACAAGCAACACGAGGCCGACACACGCGCGCAGCCCCCAACGAAGCAGGCGGCGCGGAAGCGAACGCTTGCGACGCTGCAGCGTCTGCGGCTGCTCGCTCATGAGACCATTGTGTTCTTGTCGCGCTCGCCGCGCTTCTTGTAGTGATTGAGCGCGCTCTCGCGGTCGTCGAAGTCCTTCATGGAGAACATCAGTTTGGAGTTGCCAATGTCGATGATGTCATTGTCGGCGAGCCAGATGTCGGTGATGCGTCGGCCGTTCACCATGACCCCGTTGGCTGAGTTCATGTCCATCACCTGAAAGCGGCGTTCGCCGCCATCTGCTTCCTCGCAGCGAATCTGGCAGTGCTTGCGCGAGACCATTTCATCCACAACCTGGATGGGCACTCCCTCATCGCGACCCACCACCATCGTGCGCCTGCCCAGCGGGTAGTAATCGCCCTCGCTCGGTCCACCAACCACGGTCAAAGATGCCATCGTCAACTCCTTTGCAACGCTCACGCGGCGGCGTGAGGCCAGACGTCACTATATGCTTCGATTGTAAGGTTGTTTGCTCAGCCGTCCACACTGGAATCACGCGGAGTCAATGGATTCAGCCCGGCCGATGGTTGTCTTTCCTGCCGGGCCTGCTACCCTGTTCGGCTCGCGGGAAGGCTCGTGCGAGAAGACAACAAAGACCGTCACGACCACTGTGCCGCGTTCGATAATGCCCCTTGGCCGGGCCGAACGCGTCAGACCGGACCGCCGGAGCCGCATGGTGGCAGGTAGGAGATTGCCATGGCCAAGAATGTTGAAAAAGTATTCAAAGTGCTCGCGCCGGGTGGCACAGCCACACCCGCACCTCCGCTGGGACCGGCTCTCGGCGCTGCGGGGGTCAATCCCGGGCAGTTCATTCAGCAGTTCAATGAGAAGACCAAAGACCTCAACGGCAAGGTCGTCGGCTGTGTAATCACGGTCTACAGCGACCGGTCGTTCGAGTTCGAGATCAAGGCTTCACCGGCAGCCGTCCTCATCAAGACCGCCGCCGGGCTTGAAAAAGGCTCCGGCGAGCCGAACAAGAACAAGGTCGGGACGATTACGCAGGATCAGGTCCGCTCGATCGCGGAAGAGAAAATGCCGGACCTGAATGCCGCGTCTGTCGAGTCGGCCATGCGGATCATCGAAGGTACTGCCCGGTCCATGGGCGTTGTGGTGGAGGGCTGAACCATGCCAAAGTCCAAGCGATTCAACGCAAACCGCGAAATTGCCGCGAGAGCCAAGGAGCCTCAGGTTCCCACGGATGCTGTCAAGATCCTGAAGTCCTTTAAAGGCCCCAAGTTCGATCAGTCCGTCGAGGTGTGCATGCATCTTGGCATCGACCCGAGGCAGGCAGACCAGCAGATTCGTGGATCGGTGAGCATGCCCAAGGGTGTTGGGAAGTCTGCTCGCGTCGTGTGTTTCTGCAGCGAAGACAAGGTCGAAGCGGCCAAAGCGGCCGGTGCCGTGGAGGCAGGCAGCGAGGACCTCATTGGGAAGATTCAAGGCGGCTGGATGGACTTCGACGTCGCGGTGGCCTCGCCGGACATGATGAAGGTCGTCTCATCGCTCGGCCGCGTACTGGGGCCAAAGGGCCTGATGCCATCGCCCAAAGCGGGGACGGTCACGCCAGACATTGAAACTGCGATCAAGGAATATTCAGCAGGCAAGGTCGAATACCGCAACGACAGCGGCGGCAACGTGCACTGCATCATCGGAAAAATGAGCTTCAGCGATGCCGACCTTGCGGAGAATCTCCAGTTCTTCGTCGACACCATCGAAAGGCTCCGGCCTGCCGCAGCCAAGGGCAACTACATCAAGAATTGCGTCATCAGCGGCACGATGACCCCATCGGTGCCGGTGGCCATCTGAGATCGAACCCGAGAGGCAAGGAATAGACGATGAGTAAGCCAGTCAAGGAAATGATCGTCGAGGAATATCGCCGGCGGTTCGATGGAGTCGAAGGCGGCTTGGTGGTCGATCTCCGCGGAATCGACGCCAATGAGAACAACAACCTGAGAGTGGACCTGCTCAAGAAGGACATTCGTGTCACCGTCGTGAAGAACACGCTCGCGCGGAAGGCCTTCGAAGGGACTGCCCTCGAGCCGTTGAATCCTGCACTCGATGGCCCCTGCGCGCTGGCGTACGGGGCAGAGTCGGTTGTTGATGTCGCCCGGGAAATCGTTGATTGGGCGAAGAAAGTCAAGCTGCTCGAACTCAAGGCCGCTGTCTTGGACGGCGAGTACTTCGAGGGCGAGGCAGGCGTCAAACGACTCAGTGAGTTCCCCACGAAAGACGAAGCGCAAGCCAAGGTTGTGCAGCTCGTGCTCTCGCCGGCTCAGAATGTCGTCGGGGCAGCCAAGGGGCCGGGCGGTCAGGTCATGGGGATTGTCAAAGAAATCGAGGAACGCCTCGAACGTGGCGAAGAGATCGCCAAAGCTGGCTGATCGCCGGCTCACAGTGTCATCGGCATCCGACTGGCCCTTTGGGGTTAAAGGTCGCACAGCGCGGCCCCTCTCGGGTGAGATTCAACGTGTTGGAGTGATAGCGAAATGTCTGAAGAAGCAGCAGTCGTCAAAGAGTTTGACGCCAAGATCAAGGATCTCGGCGATTCGATCGCGGGTCTCACGCTCAAGGAAGCGGTCGACCTTGCGGACTACATGAAAGAAACCTACGGCATCGAGCCGGCCGCTGGTGGTGCCGTGATGGTTGCCGGTGCTGGTGGCGGCGATGGCGGTGCGGCAGCCGAAGAGCAGTCGTCATTCGACGTCATCCTCGAAGGTGCCGGCGACAAGAAAATCCAGGTCATCAAGGTCGTCCGCGAAGTGACCGGCCTGGGCCTGAAGGAAGCCAAGGATTTGGTCGACGGTGCTCCGAAACCTGTCAAGGAAGGCCTCGACAAGGACGAAGCCGAGGCCCTCAAGACCAAGCTCGAGGAAGCCGGCGCCACCGTATCTCTCAAGTAAAGTCCTGTCTTGCAGAAGTTTACGTGAGAGGCCGGCCATGTGGTCGGCCTTTTTCATTCCATGACGAGTCGAGCAGGTTCAAGCAAGAACCGCGCCGGTCGGTGGCTGAGCCTGCTCGTCCGGCATGTCAGATTCCAGATCACCGATGCGTTGATGGGCGTTTCCCGGCTCTGAAGGCAGATTTTACGCTGAAACAGAAAAGACACAAAAAACTCAAGAAAGTCGCTGGGTCGAGTTGTTCCTTTGCGTTCGCAGCAGTACTATGACCGGTTCGGCCAAGCAAGGGTGACCCTCTCCAAAATGCCAAACGCCACCGCACCTGAGATGATGACATCGCTGGATGTCGAGTCCTGAGGAGAATTTATGGTATCGCAGACGATCCGCGACTTCTCGAAGCGCGGGGACGCCATCCCTGTGCCTCCACTGACGCAGGTCCAGATGGAGGCCTATGAACGGTTCCTCCAACTCGAACACGCCTTTGATAAACGCAATCCAGAAGTTGGGCTGGAAGCGTTGATGCGCGAGGTATTCCCCATCGAATCGTACGACGGCACGATGAGGCTCGAGTATCTCTACTACAAACTCGATGAACCCCGCTACACCCCGCTCGAGCGCAAAGAGCTGCGCCTGACCTTCGGCATGCCGTTCCGCATCGGCGTGCGCTTCGTGCGCGATGGCGTGTCAGAGATCGCTGAAGAAGAGATCTACCTCGGCGAGATCCCCATCCTCATGGGTGGCGGCGAGTTCATCGTGAACGGTGCCGAGCGCGTCATTGTCAACCAGTTGCACAGATCACCCGGCGTCGACTTCGGCATTGATGT
>CAZVXI010000052.1:15199-17765 GCA_964631295.1 uncultured Isosphaeraceae bacterium | reverse complement strand
GGCACTGGGTGGTGTGGAACTGGCCCGCCGAGCCGGTGATGCCCTGGCAGATGACCTTCGTGTTTCCATCAATGAGAATCGACATGCGTCTTGCTCCGTGAGCGCTTGTTGAGGAGTGCCGAGCATACTCTAGCGCGGCCCACCGCGACCCGCTCTGGCCTCCAAACCGTTCGGCGCTGGGCCACATAAGAGGTAATCATGCTCAGACCTTGATGCGGGGCGGGGGACGAGGTAGTTTGGCTAGGCATGGGATATCCGTCTTGGCATCTTTTCGTGCGCGGACTGCCTGCTCTCGCTGTTGCCGTGGCGATTTCGTGGGCAGTCTCAGCCCAGGATGTGGGTGCCTATGTCGCGCTTCAGAGGCCAGTTTTTGAAGAAGCTGTTCGTGAGCTCGCTGAGTTGGCGGAACTGGATGAGGCCGACAGCACGAAGTTGTTGGGTGCCTTTGCTGCCTACCGCGCGAAGGTCGAGGTCATTCAGGGAGAGGCGAGGCGTGCCGTTCACGAACTCGGCGTAAACGAGGAGATTCGCGCGCTGGCCGATGAGCTTTTTCGCATGGGCAATCCGATCATGCCCGGAGAATCCCCGCCACCTGATGATCCACGATGGGGAATGTGGCGGAACCTTCAGTCACAGGCGATCAACGCGGTTATACCTCATGCAATTGAGCAGAACTCGGCATTACGGGCGTTTCTCGGTGAAACGAGGCTGTTGTTCGCCGAACGCCAGATCACCTATCCGAGGCCGGTGTTGTTCCTGCTCCAGAGTCTCGAAGTCACGCCGTCGAGGAACGATCTTGACCCTCGTATTCTCGGTATGGAAGCGTTTTACCGGATTTCGCTGCAAGAGGGGATCATCGGCGAACTCCATGAGCGGCTTCCTGTCACGTCATCAGCGGTTGAAGCGGATCAGTTTCTCATGGAGATTCGACAGACCCTGAGCGTAGAAACGCAAATGCTTGAGGAAGAGTTGGTCGCACGGCATCTCGCCAAGCCACAAGAGTTCAAGCCAGATGATGCAAAGTTGGGTGTACGCGGCGTCACTGACGAAACGCATCGTCGTCTGGAGCAAGCCGGTGGACGCTGGCGGCGCGCCTTCGACCGAAACACGCGGTTGATCCAACAACTTGCCGAGATCATTTCAGCATATGGTCGTCCTGTCGATGCCGACCGGTGGCGTGATGAGTATCGTGCAGCGGTCTGCCCGGCAATTTACGAAGAACGTTGGCCCGATGGCGACATGGTTCAGTGGCTGCGCGATCAGCCGGATGCGACGACTGACCAGCTTGCTGCCGCTGAGGCATTACGGGACGCCTACCGCGCGAGTGCGGCTGTCGCGCGCGAGCGGGCGTATCGTGCGTCGATCGAGGCGGCGAGCGAAACCGGATTCGTGACCATGGTCTTCCGCGATTCAACGCCGCACACCGCCTGCCATGAGGCAATCCTTGACCTGCACCTGTTGGGTCGTGGCACTCTCCTGCAGTTCCGCCAACTGCTGCCGCTGTCGATGCAGTCGCGTCTGCGGGAGCATTGGCTGTCAATGAGCCGCCGGATCGCAGGACCGATTCCTATTTCAAACTACCTCGAATCGGGCAGTTGGGAGCGGTTCCTGGACTGGCCCGACATGCCACGACATTGGCCGTGGTAGTGCTCACCGATCGATAAAGAAAGGTCACCGACTAAATGCGTAAACACACACAGACCACAATACTTGCGCTGTTCGTACTCATACCGCTCATTGCGGGACAATCTCCGTCTCCAGACAATCCGTTACTACACAAATGACAAAGGTGTGATCGGCAAACACAGTTGCGATACGTATCTACGGTGTACAGATTGGGTTGTCATCGGCGGTGGATTTGATTGTGCGGAATGTACCGCTCTCAGCACCCGATCATACGGTGATCAAAGCAAAACCTATCCAATGCAGCAGGAAGATTGCTTTCAGGTCGTGCAGCCGAGTGGATGTGGGACAATTCGCGTGGGTACTTTGGCCACAGACGAACACGGAGTCCTCTATTGTGACGCCGTAACGACTCAAACGCCGTGCGAGTTGGTGCAATGCGTCTTGGTGCCGTAATCATGCTTGCCTGTGCGGTCGCTCCCGGGCCGATCAGGCAAGACGTTGGTGATGCGAGTGTCCGTCATTGTCTGGAGTCGTTAGGCGCACTCTCACGAGGCGGTGCTCGCTGTTCATCGACGCTAACGGTCAGCGGGCCAACTATTCACCATCGGGAGCCTGAGACGGACACGTTTCCCACTCATAGGGTGAAAGGCACGGATGACGCCGCGGTGCGGACGGTGAATCTGTCGTGGAAGTATTGTGAAGGCCTGTCGCGATCAACATTTTGTGGACGGGGACTTGCAACTGGCGTGTGGCGCGGCGCGGGCCACATTGCGTGCCATCCACCGCGATTGATGGCTGCGCGTGGGCAGCGGGAACGGCATCTCATCGGGCCTTGCGATACACGCTCATGCCGTCCATGCCGTGGTTGACGATCAGCAGCGCCCCGGCAGCGGCGTGGCGATCGAACAGGCGCATCGCAGCATGCTCTTCGCCGGGCCAT
>CAZVXI010000052.1:0-15189 GCA_964631295.1 uncultured Isosphaeraceae bacterium | reverse complement strand
CACATCGAAGTCGTCGATCTCGAGGCCGAGTTCGTCGTATGCGGGGATGCCGTCATCGCGCATGCCGAGGTCGCCGTCGCCTGAGAGTTCATCTGCCTCGGTCGAACCGGTCGGCATGAAGCTGCCCGCGACAAGTTCGACAGACACATCGTGCTCGTCGAGAAACTCGATGCCTGCGTCGATGAGGCGCGGTTCGATTTCGATGCCGTGCGCATCAAAGCCGACCATGGAAGCGAGTGCGGCGACGATGCCGAGCCCGCAGCCCCACTCGCAGAACGCGTCGTCCGGCCGAAGTTGTTCGCGCATGGCCGCGAGCGTGCGCCAGGCGGTGTCGAAGTCGCTGTTGATGAAGCCGGGCATGGGGTCGTTCGCCCAGCCGCGGGCCAGCTCGTCGATGTGCGCTTCTGCCTCGTCGATGAACGCGCGCACGTCACCTGGCAGCGGATGCGTGTCATCGACATGAAGTTCCACGGTCTCGAGGGGCATGGCGGCAGTGTAGGTGCATCGACAACCGACTGAGGCGACAGGCACGCTGACGATACCCGCGCCGGTGGGTATGGCGAGACGATATGCGAAGACACAAACGGACACTTATCAGGTCAGGGGGTCAGATCAAGCCCGCGGACGCGAGCAAGCTGATCTTCATTGAGCAGCACGCGCAGCCGCTGGCGCATTTTGTCGCTGAGTTCGTCACGCTGGAATCGCAGACGGTCGAGTTCATCAGAGCGCTTCGCTGACAAGCGCCGCTGCGCGCCGCGATTCATTTCAGCAAGCAGTTGCGGCTCGAAAGACCGGTTGACGTCGATCATCTGCTCGCACAGCGCGTGATAAGCACTGCGGTATTCGCCGGCAAGTTCCCTGATCGATGACTGCTGCGGGGCAGGGAGATCCGGAAGCGCGCGCGCTGTGTTGAATGCTCCAAGCACCGACCGGTCATCCGCATAGACATCGGGGAAGGCGAGCCGGTTGTACGCGTCGAGGAAGTCATATGCGATCGGATCGTCGCCGAGCGTTTCGATGATGGCGTCGCGTGCGTGTACGTTGAGGGTGCCCAGTTGCTGTGCGATTTTCTTGAGTTGCTCTGACAACTGTGAGAGACGTTCCCACGTATCACGATCGATTTGCCGGCGTTCATCGCGCGACATCTCCGGCTTCTTGCGGGCATCGGTCCTGTCGATCGACTCACGGGCCGTCATTGATGTCGTGTGATACTCCTCAAGCAGCGGAAGTGCGGTGCGCTGATAGCCGAGCAGGTGCTCGACGACGCGCGGCTGTTCGAGCAACGGCAGATTGACATCAATGGCAATCTGCGCGAGATCAATTTGCCACTCGCGCGGGTTGTCTCCCCTGCCGCGACGCCAGCGCCGATCGATCGCACTAACACCGCGCACTGCGTGAATATGACGCTTCCGCGCGAGGTGCAGCATGTCTACCAAATGCGATGCGGCTTCATCGCCTGTCAGCAGCGCGAGGTCGCTGAAGAACTGCGCATCCGCTGTAAGCACAGCTTCTTTGCCTGTCCGGCGGAGTTGATACCGATCGTTGACCATCGATTCGGTCGGCGAGAGTCGCCGCTTGTTATCACCGTCTATCTCCCAGCGGGCCTGCTGATTCTCGATCAGCGGCTGATTGATCTCGTCGTTGATCGTTTGAAAACTTGCGAGGTAGTCATCGTAGAGCGCATCGACGATCATCTGCTGATCGGCTCGGAATCTGAGCGCCTGCGTGATGTGCATGATCTGTGTGCGGTTCATGGGCGCAGCGAGGAACGCATCGGTAAAGCGCCCACCGAGACCGGAGCCTTCCTTTGGAATGCGAACCGCGGTGTCGACCTGCCGCCCATCGTTGGTGGTGCTGCGCACAATCTCGTATGAACCGCTTTCCGTGTCGATCGCGCGCGGTTTTTTCTCGTTCACCCTGGCATCATTGTTTGCCGTACCGAGAATCTGATCGAGCGTCCCGATCGCGTTGGCGTTGATGTCAGAAATGTCTGCCGCGAGTTTCCAAGCCAGTCGCTGCGCATCTGATATGTACCCGCGTCGCGCGCGGCTGTTGTGGATGAGTTCACCCTGCGCGTACTGCTGTTCGACGATATCAATGATCTGCTCAATGACCGGCTCACGCAGAGCGCGTGTGCGGTCGATCAGGCCGAGGATGGCATCGCGCTGCTCACCGCTGATCCAGTCGAGCATGGCAGACTCGCGGAGGCGATTATCAATGTATGAAGACTTGCCGATGGCCATCGGGTATGCGCGCTGTCGGTAGCGGTCGGTGAAGGTGCGCCCGAGCTGCTCGGGCATCACGAGTGCGATATCGCGCGCGGATCGCCGATTGAACTTCGAGACATCTGCAGCACCTTGCATGATGACCGTGCGCTGGGTGCCCGTGACTTGTTGATATACGCGGATCGCTCGCCGCCGCTCATCACGATCGCTGAAGTCGATGTTGCCCCGCAGGCCGGCTGCGTCGAGTTCGCGCACGAGTGTTCGGAACGAATCGAGCACATGGTCGTACTGTTGGCGGATGCGCATTGTAAGCTGCTGCTCGTATTGCATGAACGTGCCGTCGAGGGCGTCGCGCTGCTCGGGCGTGGTGTCCATGTCATTGAATATCTCTGTCAGGTCGATGCGCGCGCCAACACGCATTCCATCGCCCATTGATGTCAGCAGTTCCATATGCCGTTCGCGCTGACGCATTAATCGCACGCGGGGCAGCATCTGCGACTGTTCATCGGTGAGCAGATCATCGATATTGGCGAACAACTGATCGTCGAGCATCTCGATCGTCGACATGATCGATTGCAGGCCTCGCAGCGCTTTGCTGAGATCGGCCGAGGCAGTCAGCGCGACGCGGCGAATATCGTTGTATTCATCGACGAATGGCTGAATGTGCTCGCGCTGCAGACGATCAAACTCCTGCAGATACTGGTCGTGCGGGGTCTGGATCGCGATTCGCTGCTGGTCGCTCATCGACAGGCGATCTGCATGGACTGCCAGTTGCCGCGTGGTGATTGGCTGCGGGAAGTCGTCTGCATTCTGCGCAGCAGTTGCATGGGGCAGCGCGAGGCAGGTGATGAGCGTTGCAGTGATCAGCGAGTACCTGGTGTGTGTCGGTCGCATGTACGTCAATCTGTTGGGGTCTCGATGCGTTGGCCGAGCGTCTGCTTGGTGGTACCAGCGGGCGAGGCTGGGGCTGCTACAGCCCGATGTACCGAGCATAGACCGAGCGGGCTCTGCCGGGCTCATCGGTTCCTTTGATGATCGCCCTGCCATTGGCAAAGAGTGTCAGTTCCAGCGGATCGCCCCCGGCATCGCATTCACCGGCGAATGTGCCGCGGAGCAGATGGCTGTTCACGCGGAAGGTGCCGTGCTCAGCGAGCCGCCGGGCAAGTTGGCCGAGATCAAGCGATGGGCTTTGCGATCCGGAGGTCGTTTCGGGCAGGACCTGTACAGAGTTTCGCCCGCACATGGATGTCGCCCGGCTGGCGGCCGCACCTTTGAGGTAGCCAAACTGCCGCTGGCCGCAGCAGGGGCATTGCTCGGACGGGCCGGCCGCGGAGACATCCATGCTTCGAAGCTCGTTGCGCCAGATGTCGATCGAGAGCATCCTGCGGTCGATGGCGTCGACATTGCCGGTGAGCAGCTTGATCGTCTGGGCGACCTGCCATGATGCGACGATATTGACTGCTGCGCCGAGCACGCCCGCGGTGTCGCATGTCGGGCTGCTGCCGGGCGGCGGCGCTTCCGGGAAGACACAGCGCAGGCACGGCGTGGCCTGGGATGAAGACCAACGGACCCGCTGCGACGCGTTGGATTCTCTGCCTGCCGGCAGGACGACGAGGCCCATGCCGATCGTCGCCACTGCCCCGCCGTAGACGTACGGGATCGACTGCTGGACGCAGTAGTCGTTGAGCACGTAGCGTGTTTCGAAGTTATCGAGCCCGTCGACGATCACATCTACGCCGCGCGCAAAGCGGGCGATGTTCCCCGCATTGAGATCATCTGCATGCGCGTGGATCGTGATCGTGCTGTTGACTGTCGCAAGCCGGCGATGTGCAGCGACGGCCTTGGCTGCGCCCTCGCGCGCATCTGCTTCGCTGTAGAGCACTTGCCGCTGGAGGTTCGTGTACTCGACAATGTCGCGGTCGACGATTGTCAGCGTGCCGACACCCGCCCGGGCGAGCGCATCTGCAATGATCGACCCGAGCGCGCCGCAGCCGACGATGAGCACATGCGAGTCGAGCAGTGCGCGTTGGCCGGTCTCGCCGATGCCGGGCAGCAGCATCTGTCGGTGGTAACGAGCGAGATCAGTCTGTTCTATGTGGTCACTCACGGGTCAGCGTTCCAGCGCGCGGATCCACCGGCGGATGTCAAAGTCGTAAATGCCTGTGAGCGCGAAGTTGACCTCGATGCGCGCCTCCACGATGCGTGCCGATGCAACGAAGTTGCGCGTATCTTCGCGCAGCCGACTGACCTGCCGAGCGATGCGCCTGCGCTGGGCATCATCGAAGGAACGATCACGCCGGGATGCACCGAGCATGGCTTCGAGCCCGCGCTTCTGAGCACCGACCGGCCAGCCTGCGTGCGTCAGCGCGAGCACGTGGTCAATCTGCAGTTGAATCGCGCGCATGCCTGTTTCGCCCACCTGCCCGGCCAGCCACTGGCGGAACTGTTCTGCCGGCTGGCTGAGCGCTCTGGCCTTTGATGAATCGCTCGCGAGTGAGTTGAATCGCTGTTCAAATGCTTCCTGATCGCGCTCGGAAAGCTCGCCTGCATCGAGCCCGCGATTGACCTGATTGATGAACGCAGCATCCGCGCGCGGGTTGGGGACATATTCGCTGAGATTGTCGACCATGCGCTCGAACTCCCGGTCGGTCATGTCCGGCAGATCAGGTGAGAAACTCGTCAGTTGCCAGCGCATGTACATATCGACGAACGGGTCGCGATCAAGCCGGGCCGTGATCTTCCGCGCGAGGACCTCCATCGGCACCTCGTGCGGGAACTCGGCTGCGATGTTCGGGAAAGACCGCGGCATCTCAGCTTCATCGCGCGCCTGAGTGCCCTCGCGCGCGAGTTGACTGAGCAGTGCGCGCATGGCTGCGGCAGGCGCGAGCGATTCATCCTTCGATGCATCTGTGTCCTCCTGCGCGAAGGCGGCAGCGGACATGACCGCAAGGAGTGCGGCGCTGGTAAGAATCACGAGCCGTTGCATATGCGTGCGGGACATGTTCATCTGGATGCGTTGGTGACGCCGAGCAGTCGGTCTGTCCAGCGTTTGACATCGTCACTGGTGACCTGCGCGGTGGAGAATCCGACTTCAACCGAGCCGTCGGCCATGAATGCGACTTCGCGCACGAGCCGGCGCGACATACCATCGAGATCACCCACCATACCCGCGAGGCGCATGCGATCACGCCCGCTGATCGTCTCATCGGCGCCTGCATCGGCCATGGCTTTGGTCATTTCTGTCTTGACAGCGCGAGTCGGCCAACCGCCTGCAATCGTCGCGGCACACCACTCGATGCGCACCATGTGCTGGCGGATGCCGGTCTCGCCACATTGTTCGAGCAGCCACTCGCGCAGGCCGATGGCTGGCAGGTTGTATGGCTCGACCAGTGCGCTGCGTTTCTGCAGTTCACGATTCATCTCCTCGAGTCGCTCGCGATCGCTTGCGCTGACACGGCGCTGCTTCTCTGCGCGCTCGAACAAGCCGATGACATCACCCTGCGCGCGCGGGTTCTCAAGCAATCGTGGCAGCGATCTGATGGCCTGCTGAAACGCGCGATCGTCAAGCTCTGGCAGCGCCGCTTTCTTGAAGCTCGTCAACTGCCAGCGCACATAGGCGTCAATGAGGACATCTTTGTGATGTGTCGAGACGATCGCCAGGCCGATGTCTTCCGGGTCTGCAGTCAGCGATGTTCTGTTGGCGAAGTCGGGCTGCTCGGTGGGCAGTCGCAGGCCGCTCTTCATTTCGCTGGCTTCAAGCACGAGTACCTGAACCATCTCTGCGATGGGGCTGTCCTGCTGCGTGCGATTGGCGCGCCGCTGTGCAGTTGCGTTCTGGGTCGCAGCCAGAATCATGCTCATGGCGAGCAGGACTCGCACTGCTGTGCGTGGGATATTCATCGCGGTCTCCTGTCTGTTCGTCTTTCACGATTCTGATTCATGATGATACGCGACCCGGCGGGCGAACTGATCGCAACGGGCGCAAACTCAGTTGATCGCGGGAATCGCTACGATCGCGGGATGGTTGAGCCGGTGTGCATCACGATCGCGGATTCGGATGCGCAATCGCGTGCGCGGGCCGAGGCTCTGGCTGAATCGCTCGGGCTGGTGATTGTGCCGCATGACGCTGAGCCGACGCAGCGCCTACTCCTGCACGTGTCCGCCCGGGCTCTGGAGTTGGCACCAGCCGATTCAGATGAGCCAGGGCTGCGGATTGACCTGGCGAAGTGTGCGCGGCAGTACAGTCGCGGCAACGGGCCGGGACGATCACACCCGCTGGGGAAAGCGATCGGCAAGACGACGAGATCGATCATCGATGCGACGGCAGGCGTCGGGCAGGATGCCATCCTGCTGGCGACGATGGGCTGTGAGGTCCGCGCGATCGAGCGGTCGGCAGTGTTGCACGCCATGCTCAGTGAAGCGCTTCATCGCGCGAAGCAGGATGCCGCGAGCGATGCAGCAATGCATCGAGGGATCGCTGCGGTTCTGGAGCGCGTGTCGTTCGAGTTCGGCGATGCCGCCAAGCTGCTGCCAGACTGCCCGGCAGCGGACGCGATCTACATCGACCCGATGTTCCCGCCGAAGCGCAATGAATCTGCGCTGCCGCGCAAAGCCGTGCGCGTGATCCGGGCACTTGTGGGAGAAGATGATGATGCCGGGACGTTGCTCGAGGCGGCAAGGCAGTCGCGCACCCGCCGCGTTGTGATGAAACGGCCCGACCATGTGCCGCCGCTGATGGAAGACACCGTGGCGCGTTTCACGGGCAAACTCGTTCGGTACGATGTGTATGTTGACTGATCTGCCACGCCATCCCTGGTTTTATCTGCCGCAGATTCCGGCGGCCGGCGCATCATGCGCGCTTGACCCGCGTGAAGCCCAGCATGCGTCGGGCGCGCGGCGGCTTGATACCGGCGATCCGATCGCACTGTTTGACGGCCGAGGCATGGTGGCATCAGCCGAGGTTGAAACGGTCGGCCGGGCGAAACGTGAAGGCGTGGTGGTGAGAGTTGTTGAAGCACTGCACCATGATCGCGCGGGCAGGTGCTGTCATCTGATTGCTGCCCGGCCGAAAGGCGATCGCTTGTCGACGATGCTCAGCATGGTCACGCAACTGGGGGTGGCATCAATCACGCCCTTGCGCAGTCAGCACGCGATGGGCGGGAGCCACACGGGTGATGCAGGGCTCGGCAAGCGCGCGGAGCGCATTTGTATTGAGGCGTGCAAACAGAGCCGCAATCCATGGGTGCCTGCACTGCACGAGACGATGAACGTTGCCGACCTTTGCGCGAGCGTGGCAGATGAGGCGCGCTTGCCGATGATCGTCGCCCATCCGGATGGCCAACCGGTGGCGGCGGTGATGCGCGACTGTGCTGACAATCGGGAAGTTCGCTGCGTTGTCGGCCCGGAGGGAGGCCTCTCGGGTGATGAAGTTGCCGCGCTGCGCGACGCAGGCGCGATGATCGCATCACTCGGGGAGACGATCTTGCGCATCGAAACCGCGGCCGTGGTCATGTGCGCTGCGGCCCGTGGTGCGATCGGTTGAGTGGGCGAGGCGACCGGGGTTTTCAGTCTTCGGTTTTCGGTTCGGAGCCGCGTTATTTCGAGTTTTCGCTAAAACTCAAAGTGTAACGGTGGTTGTCAGATTTCAGTGTTCGATGTTCGGACTTGCCATGTGCGGCTGTGTGTGCGGTTCGCGCAGCGCGGGTAGCGGCCTGCATATTTCTGACGTTGACGACTGGCACCGCTACCGGATCAGCATGCGTTTGATCGTAACGGCGACGATCGCAAGGTTCGTGCGCCATGATCGGTTGCGGACATAGGCGATGTCGTGCCGAAGCCATTCCTGGAAGTCTCGGCCGGGCGCTCGTGTTCGGCGGACCTGCCAGAGGCCGGTGATGCCTGGCTGAACGCTCAGGCGTGCTTCGCGCCATCCGGGGCAGAAGCGGTTCTCTTTTTCCGGGCTCGGACGCGGGCCGACGACGGACATCTCACCGCGCAAGACGTTGAGGAACTGCGGCACTTCATCGAGATGTGTTCGGCGAAGCAAGCGGCCGATGCGCGTCTGGCGTGGATCATCACGAATGAAGAACTGCGCTCCGTCGCACATGTTCCTGTCCTGGATGATGCGCTTCATCTGCTCTGCATCCGGGCGCATGGTGCGGAACTTCAGGCAACGGAACGGTCGCCCGCCGCGCCCCTGTCTCTGGTGGGCAAAGAAAACAGGCCCGCGATCTTCCAGCTTTATGAGCAGGGCGATCACCGGCCAGAGTGGTGCGGTCAGTGTGATGGCAATGAGACTGAAGGCGAGATCGAAACAGCGTTGCGCGAGGCTCATTCGAGGTAGTACATTGTCCCTGGCCGTGCGCGAAGGCAATGTGCAGATGACATCGTGGAGTGTCGCGTTGTCCGGAACGATCGTGCCGGGCGGCAGCGTCATATTGCGCGACACGGTTGTATTGAACCCGTGCCAGGTTGGTCGATGTGAGCGACTGTCTGGCTGATGGATCCGTGTCCGCGCTGGTGGAAAGTCGCGAGCGATGGTCGCCCAGGTGTCTGTAAGCCAACGCAGGATATCTATATTCGTTGCGAGCGAATCATCTACGGGCATGATTCTGCCGGGAGGATGCGCTGTTTGCATACGTTGTGGGTGTGTTCGAGCTCGAATGGCCTGCTGGGCATCCTGGTATATGTATAAAGCCCACATGCGGGCCAGCTCGCGATCTTCTGTGACAAAGCACGCAGTGTGATACATGTGCGGACAGGTATCTCGCGCGAAATGGTGCCGTTGAATCGTGAGGCGGCCGGTCGGGGGATCGTGTATCACGCGTTCGGTATAGCGCGGCGCATCCACCGCAGCCGGGATGATTTCCAGCAGGTGGCCTCGTGTGTGCTGGCATGTGATCTGTGATGCATTGCAGAGCAGGGCCGTGTTCGCAGGCAGCAGCAGGTAGCGAGTGCCGTGAGTGGATATATTCTGGCCGGGCCGCACTACCTGGCAGCCGTGCGATCTCCAGTAGCGATCATGCAGTTGCAGAGGGGTATGCCCCCAGATGGTTGTCTGTTCAGTGTGGCGCAGCGCACGGGGTTTCGTGCGGGCACAGGTGGCGGCGCGCGGAATCTCCACCGGGTTGACAGGCGCCGCAACACACATCATTTTCACGCAGCACTTTCGACGAGATCACCATCGTTTGACTGTGCGGCCGAACCTGCCGACCGTACATCGAGTGAACCGATCGTGGTGACAGGGCCGGTATGCGCATCCGGGACGAGTGCCGCTGCTTCACGATCGTCGTCACGTGTCAGATCATGTCGATGCAGATCACATTCCGGAGCACGGTTGAACACGAAGCCAATAACATTCGCCTGTGCTTCGGCCAATCGTTCGATGGCATCATCCACGATCTGGCCGTGCTGGTGTCGTGCGGCGAGCAGCAGTGTCTGGTCGGCACTGGAGCAGATGATTGATCCGCACAGTGATGTCATGATTGCGCCGGTGTCGATGATGACTGCATCGAACTGGGAGCGCATGGATTCGATGAGTCGTTGGAGTCTCTGGCATGAGACGAGTCGTGGATCGAACCCGCCGGTTTTGCCGACTGGCAGAACCCAGAGGTAATCGGTCCGTGTGCGGTGTATTTCGCCGCCGGATTCATCCATGCCGAGACCCTGGTAGAGGCCGGGCAGATGGTCGAGGCCTGTCTCGCGGCTGAGGCCACCCTTGACGACGTCGCCATCAATGAGCAGCGTGCGTGCGCCAGCGGCTGCGAACGATGCGCCGAGCGCGAGTGTGAGACTGGTTTTGCCCTCGCCTTCGCCCGCGCTTGAGACGGCAATGACTGCACAGGTCTCATCGCGTGTTCGCAGTTGCAGCAGGTTGCGCAACTGGTGGACGGCAAGTGCTGAGCGATCGCAGATGTCTTTCGCGCGGCTGGTGATGTCGGGGATGATTCCAAGCACCGGCGTGCCGCTCTGGCGTTCGGCGAGTTCCGACACATACCGGCAACGCGGGTCGATCAGGCCGATCAGCAGCACAATGGCAAATGCAAGAACGATGCCGAAAAGCCCGGCTGCGCCAGCCATTCCGCTGCGGCGGTCCTTGATTGGTGCGGTGGGCATGCTGGCCCGCGAGTCGATGCTGACAAGCATTGCATCATCATCGGGCGTGTGCTCGACTGTGAGCGCATCAAGCCGGTGGCGTGTATCGGTCAGCTGAGTGCGCAGTTCATTGATGTGTTCTTCGATGCCGCGTGCTTGCGCGAGACGGTTGCCAAGCGTTGATGCTTCACTGCGCAGCAAGCTGCGCGAGTTGATGTATGCCTGCTCGGTGACACGAAGACGTTCAAGCGCTGATTCGCTCGGTGGTCCTTCGAGGAGCGACATATGGTTGTGCTCTGCCGGGCTGCTGGTGACGGTTGTTCGCAGATCGATTCGAATACGGACCGCTTCGAGTTGCCGCGTCAGTTCGCGGATCATCGGGTGTGCCGGGCCGTACTTATCACGCCAGCTCTGGATCTCTGCTACCAGTGTTCGCTCGCGTTCACGCAGTGCATCGGTAGCGGGAGTGTTCTGGTGTGTTGCGTGTGCAGCCGCTGCGGGGTGAGGTGTTGACGAATCTCCTGAGACTGCAGCTTCCATGGCAGTTGCAGCGATTGCTATCTCAGCGAGTTTCTGATCGACAGCGATAAGTTCCTCGACCTTTCGGCCGTGCATTTGTTCGAGTGCTTCGAGCCCGTACTGGTCGCTCACGTTGAGCAGTTGTTCGCGGAGATCGGACAGCTGCGCGACGAGCGAAGTATCGCGTTCGGCCAGCCGTTGTTTGAGTTCATTCGGACTGACGTGTTCGCGCTCTTTGTACGTTCGCAGGTACGATTCAAGGATTGCTTCGACTGCGGCGGTTGCCTTGAGCGGATCGCCCGTCGTGGTGCTGACTGTGATGAACTGGTCGGATCCCTCAAGGCCGACACCAATGGCATTCTGCAATGCCTGCACGCCCTCATCTGTTTGCGGCCAGCCGACTTCGCGCATCAACGGCGAGTTGACGGCACGAGCCACGACGTCGCGGCTGGAGATCAGCATGGCCTGCGCCTGCGCGAAGTTCTTCATGCCGACTTTCGATTCGATTCGGCCGCTGCCGTAGAGCACGGTTGGCTCGCCGGCTGATACGCGAATGCGCCCATTGCTCTGCCAGGTGACCGGGCTGAACATGTATGCCGCAGTGGCAAACGTGCCGCCGAGCAGCAGTGCAAGAAGAATGACCAGTGAGATTCGACCGCGCAGGTGTCGTCGCGCGAATGCCAGTGGGTCTGCCACCAGCGATTCGTCGGTTGACTCCGGGATCAGTTCATACCGGACATCGGTTGGGTTTTCTGTTCCGCCTCTCATTGGGAGTCCCCTTACCGGGGAGTTCAAACGATTCATGCCTTTGCGGGCTGACGTGCGTGTCTGAATCCGTTCATCACGCGTGTCGTTTGACCTCATCTACTTGGGGCAACATGCGGGTGGTCCGCATCCGGGCAGACCGCGCCAAGGATTGCATCGGCCAAATCGAGCCCGACCTGAATTGACTGTCCCGAACATACAACACTTCTTGCCACGATTGCCCCGGCAGCCACATGAGCCCCGGGCATGATGACCGAATCGTGGATGACTGCGGACTCGTCGACGAGCGCTCCATCGCAGATCACATGTGTTGCATCCGATAATCCACTGCACTGTTGGCTTGTATGGCCGTTCATGGCTTTGACTGCATCGAGGAAGCTCTGACGGTCGTGGATCCACCGAGCCCTGGCGGTCCCGATGATGTGCGCCCGGCCTCGTGCGTGCCTGCCGGTGAGGCGGGGCAGCCACTGTTCGCGAAGGTCCGCATATCCGATCTGCGGGATTGATCTCAACACGCCGCTCCGCATTGCCATGACACCAATGGGTGTGTGTTCGTAGTCGACACCGATGGTGATGTCATCGCCCGAATGCACATGTGCGAGCCAGAACTCGCGGATGCCGATCGGCGGAAGTGCCGTGGCCTGCGTGATGAGCACATGGTCATGATCGTTGTATCTTTCGCAGGCATCGTGAAGTGCACCGGCCGATCCACGCAGCGCCTCGCGATCACACTCGAATGTCACACCTGCGATTTCATGCGGCCAGGGTGGTGTGACTGTCGGGCTGGTGATGATTCGAATCGGTATCGGTTCATCGCAGACATCTGCAAGGCGCTCGAGCCAGCAATCAAGCAGTGTGCCGGTTTGTGTGATGTGCAGATCGAGCGGGTGCAAGCCGGTCTGTTCCATCAATGCGCTGCGTTGTGTGCCGCCGGCCAACATGATGATTGCAGTCGGCAGGGAAGCGGATGTGTTGTGCTGCTGCATCTGGTGTATTGTGCGGTTTCGTGGGCCAATCATCGTGCAGGATTGTGCGCCTGCAATTGTTGTGATCTGTGTTGCAGCAAGCGTGGCTTTGGCTTCGAGTTCCTGCGTCGGTTGGGTTGTGGTGCGATCAGAAGTCTTCGCATGCGATGTGTCGGATGCTGGCCGATCGAAGAGTGCTTCGCTGCAACTGAGCAGGCCGAGTCGCTGGAGTCGAGATTGGATGATGACGGCCTTGCGATCCCAGGTTTCGTGTCGCACGCGTTCTCTGCCGCGTTCCATGTCGCCCGCGTCTTGCAATGCGTGTTCGATGGCTCGCGCGAATGCTTCCGTGTTGCCACCATCCACAATGTGCAGCAGGTCGCGGTAGCGCTGGGCTTCGGGGAACTGAGTCGTGATAATCGGCCGACCGACCGCGAGATATTCCTTGAGTTTGATCGGATTGCACGCCTGTATCCACTTGCTTCGGTTCCAGGGCATGATCAGCACATCGCACCCGGCCATGTACATGGCAACTTCTTTATAAGGCTTGCGACCAAGCAAATGCATGTTGGGTTGCGTGTTCCAGCCTGTCGGAAGCGAGCAGCCGCCGACGAGAGCGAATCGCACGTCTGGCAGGCGCTCTGCGACGGCATTCATCAGATCCGGATCAAACGTGTGTGCATCGATCCCGCCGATGAAACCGACGCGCGGGCCCTTGATTGCCGCGAGGTCGCATGGTGCGATGTCGCGAGGATGATTCCCCCCCGCTTTGATGAACATCTCCGCATCCACGCCGTGGTCCACCAGGCATGCGTCGCGGCACTGGTCGTGTTCTGCATCAAGCAGCGATGCAGTGCAGAACAGCGTCAGGTTCGCCCGGGCTTTCAGCATTCGATCACATGTGCGGATTGCATCGTGGTTCACATCTGCGAAGCATTCCGTGCGATCTGTCCGCTGGTAGATGAGGCCGACATGATTGATGCGATCAACGACCGATGCTGCCGGCGGGCAGGCAACCCAGAGCAGCGGCCTTTGCATGCCCAGCGATTGTGCATGACGGTTCACCTGCCACGCCAGGGCTCGCTGGAAAATCGCCCGGCCATTGCGGCAAGGTGCGTAAGTCGGGCTGCATACTGCAAAGTTGTCATCGACCCGCACCATGCCACGCGAGATGCTCTGCAACTTTCGTGTGATGCGCCGCAGGAACATTCGACCTTCCGTGGCACGCGGCATGCGCATCCCGATCGAGTTCACGTACAACACAGGCATCGTGCGAGCGAAGCGCTGCATCAACTGCATGTCGTAGTGGCCGCGATTGTGATACCACCAGTCTTCGCCGCCGAAGCAGATGATGCCATCGTACATCATGCCCAGTCGGCCGCCTTGGTTGAGCTGATCTCCTGCTGCCATCGTCACGCGGCCTTTCGCAGTTCGTCCGGTTGCTCGAACCGAATAGGCTGTGCATCACTGCCCGCCGATGCGCCAGACCATTGTGATGTGAATGGCATCGCATTCGGTTGAATCGCGTTGCGCAATGCCATCAACAGTGATTCCGATGCATAGCCGCCAATGCGAGGCATGGGGGCAATCCGATCGGCTGCATCGAGCATGGCTGGCAGGTCGTGTGCATCCCACGCAATCGCCAGTGGTGTTCGCTCTGCGAATCGGCGGGCGGTTGCCATCTGATGATCGTTGCGGGTCTCACTCAGATGGCCGCGCCTTGGAAGCACCAGCAGCGGCTTCGCATGTTGCATCGCAGTGAGAATCGTTCCCATGCCCGCGTGCCCGACGATCAGATCCGCACCCGCCGCATATTGCTCGAACTCGCTCGCGTTCAGATGCGCACAGTGCTCGATGTGTCGCGGCTGCCAGCAATCATGACTCGTCTGTGCGAACACATCCGTCGTTCGCCCGGCCTTCGCCGCCCACGCATCAACCGACTTCATCAGCCGATCGAACGGCATCTGGGCTCCCACCGTCACGAAAATCATGCAACTGCTCCGTGAAATGCGGGGCCAGTGTTATCGGCCGTCGCGAGATGCTCCCACTGCGTCAGCCAGATATCCGCATACTTCCGTGCATGCTCACCTGCCAGTGAAAGCTCATCCGCGTTGGCGATGCTGTCCAGCCAGATCGTCTTCCGCCGAAACACCCGACCGATCATCAGAGCAATCAAACCCGGCGCTGCACCAGTCGTGACGATTGCATGCGGCCGAACACGCAGGATAATCACCAGCAGTTGCAGCGTCATCCACGCGAGTTTGATCTTGTTCCAGCGAGTCGCATCTGCAATCGTGTGGAACGCATCAAAACCGACGTCATCCCTCCGATCGCCATGTACCGTGACCCACGTCACATCGCTGCCGATGAACGCCGGACGAAGGCGCAAAAGTTGCACCCAGTGTCCGCCTCCTGATGCGATCGCAAGCACACGTGTCCGGCGACGAGCCATTTCAAATCTCCTGCGGCCGCGTCATGGCTGGCCGTGTCGATCTGTATCGTCTGTGACACGTGGGCACTTCACCAGGATCTCGATGGTTCCTGCATCGATCTGATCTCCATACACCCGTCTGCACACGCCTGAGCCCACCAACCGGACGGCACGCGCAGTCCGCCCGAGC
>CAZVXI010000051.1:4900-18084 GCA_964631295.1 uncultured Isosphaeraceae bacterium | reverse complement strand
GCGACTCGAGCGGGATGTACGGCACGGCGAACATCTCGAGCAGCAGCTTGACCACGAAGCGATCGACGATGCCCGTTGCCACTGGAAGGTGGCCTCAATTGAATCCGTCCACGAGCCGGCAGGTGAGATGTACGAATATCACCCGCAGCAACTGCTGCTCGACATCACGCGGTACAAACTGCTGCGCGCCACCTACAGCAAACGACAACTCTTTGAAGTGATGGTTGATTTCTGGACAGATCACTTCAACATTGTCTCTGAGAAGGATCACTGCAAGTGGCTCAAGGCCGCCGATGATCGCGATGTCATCCGAAAACATGCGCTGGGTAGCTTTCGCGAGATGGTGCGGGCGAGCGCGATCAGCCCCGCGATGCTGATCTACCTTGATGGGCACGACAACAAGGTTGTTGACCCCGATGACAAGCCCAACGAAAACTACGCGCGCGAACTGCTGGAACTGCACACGCTCGGCGTGCACGGCGGATACACACAGCAGGACGTGATGGAGGTCGCGCGCTGTCTGAGCGGATGGACATATCAGCACAAGCCGCTGAGTTTCAAGCCGGCGCATGTAGCATTCGATCCGTCGAGGCATGATGACGGCCGCAAAGTCGTGCTCGGCCACGCGATTCAAGCGGGTGGCGGCGAGCGAGATCTGGATTCAGTGCTCGATATCGTCTGCGCACATCACTCAACTGCCAGGTACATCGCAACGAAGCTGCATCGGCGTTTCATCAGCGAGCATGTGGATGATGCGGCTGTGCAGCAGATGGCTGAGACGTTTCTTAGATCGGGCGGCGACATTCGTGAGACCTTGCGCGCGATGGTGCAGACCAAGGCGTTCCGTGAATCATGCGGCATGTTGTTCAAGCGGCCGCTGCGCTATGTCGTCTCCGCATTCCGTGCGACGAACGCAACCACGAAGTGCCCGCCTGTTGTGGTGCAATCACTGGAGCGGATGGGGCACGCACCATTTCAGTATCCGACACCGGACGGCTACCCGATCGAGCCGCAGCCATGGATGGGCACACTCTTGTGGCGGTGGAACTTTGCTGCTGAGTTGGCGCGCGGGTCAGGCGTCGGCTCACCCGATCGTTCATTGGAGCGGCGCTTTGGCGGCGGGGAGGCGTTTGCAGCCCACGTGCTCGGGCGCGTGCCGAACGAGATCGAACGCGATGTTCTCATGCAATCGAGTCAGCCGCTCGCACTGATGCTGGCAAGCCCCGCGTTTCAGATGCACTGACTTTGCGGTAGAGAATGGATCACGATATGAAGCACGCACACCTGCCAACGATCACGATGACCCGCCGGGATTTCCTCTCGCCGCGCACCCCCTCGGAGCGCATCCTTGTGACAGTATTCCTGCGCGGCGGCGCCGACGGAATGACCCTTGTGCCGCCGACCGGCGATGATATGTACTACACTGCGCGTCCGACCCTTGGCGTGAGTAAAGGCAACGCCATTGCACTGGATGAGTACTTTTCTCTTAATGATGCGCTGCGCCCGCTGATGCCGTACTTTGAAGAGGGCCGGCTCGGCATCGTGCACGGCTGCGGATCTGAAGACAACTCGCGCTCGCACTTTGAAGCGCAAGACTTCATGGAGCACGGTGGCGACCAGGGCAGCGGCTGGCTCGGGAGGTACCTGCGGGCGCGGCCGGGCACACCCGGTGCGCTCAGCGCTGTCGCTATCGGCACGACACGGCCTGAATCGCTGCGCGGCGCGCCTGCCGGCGCTGTCATGCAGAGCGTGCGCGACTTCTCACTGGCGGGCGATGACCCGGCAATGCTGGAACAGCTCAGGACGTTGTACGCGAAGCATGTCGGTGAGCTGGGCATCGCAGCGCGCGACACGATCGCAGCAGTCAAGCGGCTGCGCTCGATCCGGTCTGGTGATGGCACGCCGACATCTGCCGTCGAGTACCCGAACACGAACTTTGCGCGCGGCCTGCGGGAGATTGCGCTGCTGATCAAAGCGGAAGTCGGCCTCGTCGCGACAACCATCGACCTCGATGGCTGGGACACGCACTTTGTGCAGTCGCAACTCATCGGCGGCCTGATGCGATCGCTCGGCGAGGGCGTGGATGCATTTGTGCGCGATCTTGGTGCGCTGGCCAGCCGGGTTGACCTCGTCATCATGACTGAGTTCGGCAGACGCCTGCGCGAGAATACAAGTTTCGGCACCGATCACGGCGCCGGCGGCGTGATGATGCTGCTCGGCGGCTCCGCCCAACGAACGGTGCTGAACGGCAGACCGCTTGGCGGCCGTGTGACCGCTGGATTTGCCGACCTGAGCGAAGATCATCGCGATGAAGTTGGCGACATCCGCGCGGACATCAACTACCGCGAAGTGATTGCGCCGGTGCTGAAGCAGCATGCGCCGGGCCTTGATATGCAACGCGTGTTTCCCCGGTCATAGCGCGCCGAGCTGCGAGCACCGTTCGCTTCAGAATACTCACGCCTTCACGAGCACCCGATCGCCGATGTCTTTGCGGTAATAGGCGCCGTCGAAGTGGATCTGTTCGCAGGCAGCGTTGGCGAGGTCGCGGGCTCGCTGCAGGTCTTCGGCAAGTGCCGTCACGCCGAGTACGCGGCCGCCGTTCGTGACGAGTTCGCCATTGTGATTGACTGTTGTGCCTGCATGGAACACATGCACATCTTCACCATCGCTGGCGAGCTGTGGCACATCGTCGATTCCGGTGATCGGCTTGCCTTTTTCACACGGACCGGGATAGCCGCCTGATGCCATCACAACGCAGCACGCCGCGCGCTTGTCAAAGCTGATATCGACCTGATCAAGCGTGCCTGCAGCCGTCGCCCAGAGAATCTCAATGAGGTCACCCTGCAGCCGGGCCATGAGCGGCTGACATTCCGGATCGCCGAAGCGGCAGTTGAACTCCAGCACCTTCGGCCCGCCAGCGGTGAGCATAAGCCCGGCATACAGCACGCCACGATACTCGATGCCTTCGCGACGGAGCGCATCAATGGTCGGCACGAGAACCTCTCGCTCGACGATGGCAAGTGTGTCGCGGTCAATCACCGGTGCCGGGCAGTACGCGCCCATGCCGCCAGTGTTGGGGCCGGTGTCGCCCTCATTGAGTTGCTTGTGATCCTGACATGGATCAAGCACCCAGATGTTGCGTCCATCCACGAGCGCGAGGATGCTCACTTCCTGGCCGAGCAGTTTCTCTTCGATGAGAATCGTCTTGCCGGCATCGCCGAACGCTCGCTCGTCAAGCATGTGATCGATTGCAGCGAGTGATTCCTCAACGGTCTCGCACACGATCACACCCTTGCCTGCTGCAAGCCCCGTCGCTTTGATGACGCAGGGTTCCTCGCGATTCTCCACGTATGCTTTGGCGGAGTCGGCGCGCGTGAACGTGCGCGCATCGCCGGTTGGCACAGCTGCCTGTCGCATGATCTCCTTGGCGAATGCCTTGTCTGCCTCGATCTGGGCTGCCTGTTTGGATGGGCCGAAGACGAGGCGGGTGTCTGTCGCGAGGATCTCTTGAATCCCGGCCGCGAGCGGTGCTTCCGGGCCGACGACGACGAGATCGATTGATTGCGCATCGCACCAACGCTGCATGCGGAAGGCGTCTTTGCAATCCATCTTCACAGCACATGGCTGGCCGAGCTTCGCCAGCCCCGCGTTGCCGGGATCGCTCAGCCAGAGTTTGCCAAGCCGGGGCGACTGCTTGATCTTCCACGCGAGTGCGTGTTCGCGCCCGCCGCCGCCGATGAGCAACACATTGCATGATGAGGGACACGCTCGTGGACGATTTCTGGCCATGGCGTGATCGTAGCACCGCGATGTGTATCGGCTCGCAGCATGCTGAAAGGAGCAACTCGATCAATATGGGACCAATCCAGCAGGTTCGATGAAGTCGATGGGGCGTGACGACGATGCGATTGATGAAGCAGCACGATCCGGGTGAGAGGAGCCGCCATGGCAGGCACGCCGATGCACTCGAACACTGACAACTCGATGATTGCGCGGGCGTCTGGAAGTGGCTCATCAGACGTCGCGGCCAATGCTTCATCGTCTGCAGAGATAAACGCAAATGCCGAGCAGGCCGCCGAGAGATCTGCTGCATCATCACTGCTCACTGCGCTGCACCCGGTGGATGCGGCTCGATTTGAGCACTGCACCGGATCTATGCGTCTGCATGGGAAACTATTCAACTCATGCTCGCTCGCTCGACAATGGACAAACCGCGCCGCGTGATGTGCTCGACTTCATTGCCGGTCGTCCCGCTCGCGCCCAACTCGTTGCCTGCGCAGCAGATACCGCACGGCTGAGAACAGACCAGCGAACCGAAAGGCCGGGTCAACGTAGTGCTCGATCACGTAGAAACAGAAGTAGTAGGCTCTGCAGAATGCCCAAATGGCGATCATGAGCAGCAGCGCGAGCCTGATCTTCGCAACTTCGACCAGAATCATCGCCACTGCAACGCAGCCCAGCAAGACGAACAGCGATGCCTTGATGATCAGCAAGCGCGTACTCGTGATGTCGCGCCTGATACTCATAAACAACTCCCCTACCGCTTGGCCTTCGAACCACGGCGGGTGATGCCTGCCTTCGATCGCGCAGCACCTGGCTTCGATGTCGCCTTGCTCTTCACTTCATCGCGCGAGAACTTCGACGATGAGCCATATTGCGGCGCTGCTTTGAGCTCTGCGATCTGATCGCGCAGATTGGCGGCCTTCTCGAACTCAAGATTCTGCGCCGCTTCGAGCATCTCCTGTTCAAGCAGTTCCAAGAGTTCATCACGCTCGTATTGTTTCTCGCCGGCGTCAGCAGCGACGGCCTTGCGCGCGGTCTTACGGGCACTGATCTGCTGCTCAATGCCTCGCTGAATTGCCTTGATGATTGTCTGTGGCGTGATGCCGTGTTTCGTGTTGTATTCGATCTGCTTCGCGCGACGGCGTTCGGTCTCATCAATCGCATGCTTCATCTGTTCGGTGATCGAATCGGCGTACATCACGACAGATGCATTCACATTGCGCGCGGCGCGACCGATTGTCTGGATCAGGCTCGTGGCGCTTCGCAGAAATCCGACCTTGTCGGCATCCACGATGCATACAAGCGAGACTTCGGGCAGGTCGAGACCTTCGCGAAGCAGGTTCACACCGACAAGCACATCAAAATCTCCCTGACGAAGTTCGCGCAGAATCTCGAGCCGTTCAAGCGTGTCGATTTCGCTGTGCAGATATCGCACGCGCAGATCCTGGTCATGCAGGAAGTTCGTCAGATCCTCTGCAAGTCGTTTGGTAAGGACGGTGACGAGAACGCGCTCGCCACGTTCGGTGCGGATTCTGCATTCCTCAATGATGGATGCAACCTGGCCCGTGGCAGGCTTGACTTCGATGACCGGGTCGAGCAGGCCGGTCGGGCGAATGATCTGTTCGACCACTTCACCCTCACAGCGTTCGAGTTCATACGGCCCGGGGGTGGCTGACACATACACGACTTGCGGGACGATCTCCTCGAATTCTTCGAACTTGAGCGGGCGATTCTCAAGCGCGCTCGGCAGGCGAAAGCCGTGATCGACAAGCACCTGCTTGCGCTGGCGATCACCGTTATACATGGCGCGGATCTGCGGAAGCGTGACGTGCGATTCATCGATCATAACCAGCCAGTCGTTCTTATCACGGCCCGGCACATGAAAGAAATAATCGAGCAGCGAATACGGCCGAGCACCGGGCCCCCTGCCATCGAGGTGCATCGAATAGTTTTCAATCCCCGAGCAGTAGCCAACTTCCTGAATCATCTCCAGATCGTACTTTGTTCGAGAGAGCAGCCGCTGCGCTTCGAGCAACTTGCCCTCATGGCGGAGTTGCATGACACGTTCGTCGAGTTCCTGTTTGATCGCGCCCACGGCAGTTTCCATCCGGTCGGCCGGCATCACGTAGTGCACGGCCGGATAGATAAATGCGTGCGTTTCTTCCGCGAGAATCTCGCCGGATGTGGGATGGATGAACTCAATACGGTCGACCTCATCGCCAAACATCTCGATGCGCACTGCGTACTGGTCGTATGCGGGGAAGACTTCGATCACATCACCACGCACGCGAAATGTGGATCGCTTGAAGTCGATTTCATTACGCTGGTACTGCATGTCTGCAAGCGCAAGGAGAAAGTCGCGCCGGTTGATTGTCTGCCCCTTCTGGATCGCGAGGACGCGCTCGCCGTAATCAACCGGCGAGCCAAGGCCGAAGATGCAGCTTACCGATGCAACGATGATCACATCCTGCCGAGAGAGCAGATTGCTGGTCGCTGCGAGGCGCAGACGATCGAGATCATCATTGCGAGCCGCGTCCTTCTCGATGTATATGTCGCGCTGCGGAATGTATGCTTCGGGCTGGTAGTAGTCGTAGTAGGAAACAAAGTAACTCACCGCGTTATCGGGGAACAGATCATTCATCTCTTCATAGAGTTGGGCGGCAAGCGTCTTGTTGTGGCTGATGATGAGTGTCGGCTTGCCGGTGCGCTCGATGACATTCGCCATCGTGAACGTCTTGCCGGTACCAGTCGCACCGAGCAGCGTCTGGCAGCGCTGACCGTGGTCAAGTGAATCACACAGCGCATTGATAGCGGCGGGCTGATCGCCCGTCGGCTGGTGTGGGCTGACGATCTGAAAACGCTTCGGCGTGGGCATTCTGAGATTGTAGCCGGCTGCCTTCAGTTGCTACTTTGCGGCGCGATATGGGTTCGCGCCATTGCCGATGTCCGCGATCAACTGGCTGAGCGGGCCGCCTTCCGCCTGCTGGTAGCGTCCTTTGGTGGTTTTGCCGTTTTCGAGTTTGAGTACCCCGCGCGGGCAGACTGCTGCGCACACACCGCAGCCCACGCATGAAGCGCGCACGATGTTCTCACCGCGCTGGGCGTACGCACGCACGTCGATACCCATCTCGCAGTAGGTCGAGCAGTTGCCGCAACTCATGCACTGGCTGCCGTTGGTGGTGATGCGGAATCGAGAGAAGTAGCGCTGCAGCAAGCCGAGGATTGCTGCCATCGGGCAACCAAATCTGCACCACACTCTGCTTCCCATCAGGGGATAGAAACCAACACCAACCACGCCACTGAAGGTGTTGATGATCAGAAAGCCATAGAGACTGTTGAGCGTGGGTGTCGCGCCGCCGAAGATGGCTCGTCCGGTCGCCGCGTTGAGCCACATCATTGCTGTCAAGACGACCACAAAGACCAGCACACTGTGGATCAGTACGCGTTCGACTTTCCATGCCCGGGCAGATTTATCTGACAGATGCCGCCAGGGGTCCCCGAGTGTTTCTGCCAGCCCACCGCAACCGCATACCCAGGAGCAGTACCAGCGTTTGCCGAAGAAATACGTCAGCACCGGCGTGAGCACGAGTATCGCGAAGATGCCGAAGCCGATCATGAACCACCCGATCATGCCCGCGTCGATGATGTATCCGGTGTTTCCCGCCCCAGGCCAGGCATAGGTCGGCTTCAGTGGCCAGAAATACGTGAAGTAATACTCTGGCTGGTTCAGGTTCTTCAGGATTCCCGGCAACAGAAACGCAAACCCGAGTTGGAAAAACATCACCGAACCTGTGCGAATCAGATGATAACGGTTATGACGATATCTCCAGAACATGCGTACACCCATCACCAGAATGGCGACTGTGTACAGAAATCCGTACAGGAACCACTGATCTGCGGCACTGCCAGTGAGCGCGAATGCAAGTGGATCAAGCGTGCGGATCGGGGCTTCCAGCAACGGTGGCATGCCACGTGCCTGCAAGTCACCGTACCAGTACAAAATGATATAAAACCCGGTGATCAGCACGCCCAGCACCCATGCGATCCAACCGCGGCTCTGCACGCCGTGGAACGTGGTCCCATCGTGCTTGATGCCCGGCTCTGTATCGCGGTACCGCGCCGACCAGAAGACGACGCTGCCAACGAGCAGGATCCCCCAACTCGCAAGCAATGAGAGCCATGTTGGCTCAACCGAATCGGTCAGGATTCCTGCGATATTCAAAATGACAAGCGCAAGGCCGAGCGCCATCATCGCAATCGCAAGATACTCGAGCCTTGAGATCGGCCGCGCCTTGGTCGGCGCTTCTGGTTCCTCGAATCCCAGCGATTCTTCATCATAATCGTATTGCCGGATGGTCACGTCGATCACAATGCAACCCCCTCGCGCTCGGTCAGTTGTGCTCGCATCGCGTGAACAATGTCATCCTCATGCCGAACGAAGAACTCTGTATCGAAGTTTGCCTCAGCAAGATGATCGAGCACATATTCAATCGGCCGCTGCTCAGCGATCCAACGTTCACACACCTCGTGTCGATATCGCATCCCCATAATATTCATCGCGAGAAAGGTGCCTGCATCATCGACCACAAGACGAAGCCCCTTCATGCCGTCCGGGTGTTCCCACCAGAGGTACGTCTGCCCGTCCTGTGGCTGCGGGTATACGAAGCCATAGGTCTGGTACTCAATATCGAGAAACTTCGCACTGTTGTACCATATCCCCGGATCATATTTTACATCATCTTCACCTGCCATCGCTCGTGCAGCGACTTCCCCCTGCATCTTACCGGTGTACCAAACCTGCTGGATGAGATTCCGCTTATCGCCATCTTGCACGATCTCGGCGCAATCTCCGGCGGCATACACATGTTCCACACTCGTGCGAAGCGACCAGTCCACCAAGACACCACGGCCGGTTTCGATCTTCGTGTCTTTCACGAGATCCAGATTTGGTGACACGCCCGCCGTCAGCCCGACCATCTGCACATCGATGCGTTCATCGTCATTTGTCAGGACTGCACATGCTCTGCCATGCTCATCGCCGATGATCTCCTTCAGTTCCGTCTCGAGGCGCAGATCAATGCCAGCCGTGCGTTCGATCAGCCGAGAGACCATCTGCGATTCTTCAGGTGGCAGCACGTTCGACCAGTAGCTGTCTTCGCGCACGAGAATCGTCACGTGGATGCCCCTGCTGTGCAGCATCTCCGCGAGTTCAATGCCGATCAGCCCTCCACCGACAATCGCCGCATGTCTTGTCGTCTTCGCAGTCTCGTACAGTTGCCGGAGGTCCATCAGGTCGTACAAGCCCTGCACGCCCTCAAGATCCTGCCCGGGCCAGCCGAATCTGTTTGATTTCGACCCGGTCGCAAGCAACAGCTTGTCATAGTGGATCGGCTCGCCTTTGTGCAGCGTGAGTTGCTGCGCATCGGTATCGATGTCCACCACCCAATCCCGCACGAGGTCGATCCGCTCGCGCTTCCAAACCCAGTCCTCATACGGCTTCGTGTCGTGGTAGCGCATATGCCCCATGAAGATGTACATCAGTGCGGGGCGCGAATAGTGATGGGTCGACTCACCCGAGAGAACGGTGATCGCCCATTCCGGCTGCAGTTCACGCAGCTTCCTTGCAGCCGTGATCCCCGCAATGCCGTTCCCAATGATGATGGCTCTCGGCTCTTGACTCATGTCGAAAGAGAACCGTCCATGCTTTCCAGGTATTCCAACGTTCGTCATCCCGGTTCATTTCAGCTCGCTCCTGCGCTCCGGGCTTGTGCGCCGGATCCCGCGATGCTGCAAGTGCCACACTACTCTGCTTATATGGCAACTGTCAACCCGAGCGGATGAATCGATGATTGTGGATCGGTCTCGGGCGGCGATTTTGTGAGCCGGTCGCTCATGGTGCGTTTGTCCGGCAGCAGTGTTTGCCGTGCTCTCAGGGCCCGATGGGCGGCTTCCGTGGGGGTCGGTGCAAGAACGGTCAGGTGCCCCATCTTTCGGCCGGGCCGTGGTTGCTCCTTGCCGTAGAGGTGCAGTGCAAGTCCGGGCTCGTGCAGAACGCTCGACCAATCGGGGGTGCCGTCACACCAGAGGTCGCCGAGCAGATTCACCATCGCTGCAGCGCTGTGTGCGTGCATCGGCAGGACGGGCAGTCCGCACAGAGCGCGAACCTGCTGCTCGAACTGGCTGATGCTGCATGCCTCGATTGTCACATGACCTGAGTTATGCGGCCTTGGTGCCAGTTCGTTGATCAGCAGCGACCCGTTGGTGGTCAGGAACATCTCCACACAGAGGACCCCGACAAGTTCGATTGCCTCCGCGACGGCGCACGCAAGTTCGAGTGCGTCATTGGCCACATGTTGCGGAACATCGGCCGGAATCGTCGAGCAATCAAGGATGTGGTTGACGTGATCGTTGCGGATCGGCCCGAATGCCTCCACATGCCCGGCAGCAGATCGTGCCACGAGCACGGACAGCTCGCACTGATAGGTAATCCACGCTTCGCAGATGGCTGATGAAACATTGAGTTTGTTCCATGCTGCCTCGACATCATCCCTCTCACCGAGGCGAACCTGCCCCCGCCCGTCGTATCCGAGGCGGGCGCTCTTGACGACCACATCGTGGCCGATCGTTTTGCGGGCGGCTTGAATCTCAGCAGGTGAATGAACCGCGGCGTGAAGCGCACAGGGAAAGCCGTGCTTCTGAAGGAAGGCTCGCTCACGGACACGGTCCTGTGCTATTTGGAGCACCGCCGGGCCCGGGCACACACGCGTCGACTGCATCGCCGTCTCAACGGCGAGCAGCGGCACATTCTCTGATTCGAAGGTGATCGCATCGCACGCGCGCGCAAAATCTCGTACTGCACCCGGGTCATTCCAATCGTCAGTCGTCTCCGCATTGGCGACCTGACCTGCAGGGCTGTTGTGCTCCATCGAAAAGACATGAACACGGTAGCCCATCCGGGTAGCGACATGGGCGAACATGCGACCCAACTGCCCGCCACCAAGGACACCAAGTGTTGCTCCGGGGCATATGGGTGCTGAATCAGGCATGGGGCGTGAGTTCCGAGGCGATGGCTGCGCTCGCCTGCTGTTCGACGAACGCATCATATCGTTTTCGCAGCTCACTGTTGTCCGATGCCAGCATGCGGATTGCGAAATACGCAGCGTTGCGCGCCCCTGACTCGCCGATTGCGAACGTTGCCGTTGGCACGCCGCCGGGCATCTGCACAATCGACAGCAGCGAATCCAACCCGGACAGCGCGCGACTCTGAATCGGCACGCCAAGGACAGGTAATGATGTCCACGCTGCGACCATGCCCGGCAGATGGGCCGCACCCCCCGCCCCGGCAATGATCATGCGCAGCCCGCGGTCGCGCGCGGTTGTCGCGTAGTCTCGCATGACGTCGGGTGTTCGGTGTGCCGAAACGACCCTGGCTTCGTACGGCACGCCAAACTCGTCGAAAATCTTCGCCGTGTGCTGCATCGTCGGCCAGTCGCTCTCGCTGCCCATGATGACGCCGACGATCGGTTTACCGGGCAGTTCGCTCATGATCATTCTCCCTGCCCGAGTGAATAGCCTCGCTCGCCATCGAAGGTGTAGAGGTGCTCTGTCTTGATGAAGTCAAACCCCGCTTGATGGATACGATGCAACAGATCAATCGCCCGCCCGTGTGTGACCGCCTTACCATCAGGATTGACGAAACGACATCGCCAGTGATCCGTACAGAAAGTCTCCGGGTTCCCTTCCGGGAACACCTTCACACCACGATTGGTAATCATCTTCAGCATAAAATCAGGCGGGGCAAGCGATTTCAGCCGTTCACCGAGCAGATTTGGGTCGCGCCCGGGCTCATGCCAGTCGAGGAAGACATCAAGGCCGACGAGTTCCTTCACAGGCCGCGCTGCCGGCTCGTGCGCGCCACTACGCAGTTCCATCGCCTTGTGAACTGACCTTCGCAGCGTTTGCGGCGATTGGCCAAGCCGATCTGCCACAGCCTGCGTGAATGCTTCAGTGCCCACGGCTTTATCGCGCTCATCCGGCGGACAGATGTCGCCAGTGCGAACACCATCTTCGATGGCCCGCAACCACGCGTTGTGCAACACTTCGCCGACATCCGCCTGACCAATGTGGTCCAGCATCATGATGGCACCATGCAACAGACCAGATGGATTGGCGATCCCCTTGCCAGCAATATCCGGCGCCGAGCCATGGATCGCCTCAAACATCGCGCAGCGATCACCAATGTTCGCCGACCCTGCGATCCCGACGGAGCCGGCGATCTCTGCAGCAATGTCCGAGACGATATCGCCGTACAGGTTTGGCAACACCACCACATCAAACGAACGCGGGTCGCTGGCGAGTCTCGCCGCACCAATGTCTATGATCATCGTATTCGAGTCGATGTCGGCGTATTCTGCTGCGATCTCGTCGAACACCTCATGAAAGAGCCCATCAGTGATTTTCATGATGTTGTCTTTCACCATGCATGTGACCTGGCGGCGGCCATGCTGGCGCGCGTACTCGAAGGCGTAACGCACAACCTTCTCACAGCCAGGCCGGCTGATGAGTTTCAGGCATTGTGTGACCTCCGGTGTCTGGCGATGCTCAATCCCGCCGTACGTGTCTTCCTCATTCTCACGAATGATCACAACATCCATCCCTGGATGCGCTGTGTGGATGAACGGGTGAAACGTCGGGCACGGACGGACATTCGCGTACAGCCCGAGCGACTTGCGGATCGTCACGTTCAGCGACTTGTACCCCTTGCCCCGCGGCGTGGTGATCGGCGCCTTGAGCAGCACGCCTGTCCGGCGCAGACTCTCCCACGCCTCCGGCTCGATGCCTGCCGTGTTGTTGCGCTCGTACACGGCCTGGCCAACCTCGATCGTCTCGATGTCAAGCCGCGCACCGGCCTGTTCGAGCAGGAACAGCGTTGCCTCCATGATCGAAGGCCCGATACCGTCGCCATGGGCAACCGTAATAGGCACCGCAGTGCGGGTCTGGACAGGAGAGACAGGCGAAGCGGCACTGGAAGCGGATGTCATGAGGAAACAGCACTCCGGAGAAGGATCGGGTGTCAAAGCAAGGGAATCGGCGAATCTCAATGCATGCGATTGATTTCATGTATATAGTAGCCCGCATCCCCCTTGTGTCAACCGAGGAGCCTGCCATGGCCTCTTACGATTCCAATGACAATGCCGGAACCTGGACGTTCCTCACCAACCACGCCCATGTGCTGCTGTGCCTGTATGAACAGGCCGATGTGCGCGTCCGCGACATTGCCGATGCTGTCGGCATCACGGAGCGTGCCGTCCATCGGATCATCAGCGAGTTGGAGGAGGCCGGCATCATCGCCCGCGAGCGCGCCGGCCGAAGAAACGTATACTCGATCAACATGAACCAGG